>NZ_JAZEUN010000008.1:0-168802 GCF_037029175.1 Galbibacter sp. PAP.153
GATTAGTTATCAGTTAATTAAATATACGGCTATTTCTTTTTTTATATGATAAAAATCACCCTGGAATATTAATCGAACTCAGGTTAATAGGCATTAATTTACTTTGTTGGTACATAGTCAATCATAAAAATGCTGTTTTTAAAATCGGACGGGAAAAGCTATTTCAAGTGGATGCAATCAATAAAAAAATTTTATCGACATTATCGGTCAGGCTTAGTAAAATCTAAATAGAACTCTTGGGAATAGCAAAAAAGGCTTAGTATAACGAACTAAAAAATCAATCATATTTCCCTTCTGTTACTATTATTATTTCTCTTTCATTTTGTGAGGGTAACTCCCAATACTCAGAATGCAATTGTTTTTTCCTATATGCCAAAGGAGTGACACCCACATACTTTTTAAAAGCTTTTGAAAAATATGAAGAGTCGGCGAAGCTCAAATGCAAGGAAATTTCCTGGACAGACATAGCTGTCTGTTTAAGCAAGCTCTTGGCCTCTAGAAAAATGAAATCATTTATAATACATTTTACAGACTTTCCAGTTTCAGAAAGAAGAAACTCGCCCAGATATTTAGGGGTAATATTCATCTTATCGGCATAAAAACGCACCTGTTTTTCTACCCTAAAATGTTTGGCTATCAAAGATCTAAATTTCCTCACCTGCTGTTCCTTAATTGATAGATGGCATTTGCTTGCCAATACCTCTGCTTCGGACAGTTTTTTTATATAGACCAACAAAGAAAAAGTAATACCCATGACCACTTCCCTTTCCTTTTCAAAGTCCTGCATTAGTTTAAAAATTGCTTTTATTTTTTGATGCTGATCGTTCGAAATACTGATTACGTGCTGTCCTCCAGGCAGAAAGAATGGTAAAGAAGCAAGAAATTCCGGAGTTACTATCCCTTCCAATAAAGCTTCCCTGAACAATATGGTGTTAGTGGGTGTATTCGAGTCTAATATCCACTCAGAAACAATTCCCTTCCCCAATAAAATGAGCGACTTCTCCTTGGTAAAGTATTCCTCGCTAGAAATTTTAATGTGTACGTTTCCCCCTGAATCTGTCAAGGCTATGCCGTAAAAAATATTTCGTATCGGAAACTTGATATTTGCTTATCTATATACCACCCCAAGAACCAACATATAAGGCTCTTTATTATTTTCAAAAAAAATCTCTTTTAAATATCGGTATACATCAAAAGGTGTCAAGTCCATTCGCTTTTTCATTATATATATTGCGATCTAATTTTTTAAACCAAACATGTCCACCTAATATAGCGGGTAAATATTTAACGACTACAAGTTTATCTGCATCATCTATAAGTATAAATTTGGTATTATGCCTATATTAAAAATCACCACATTAGCGCTTCATGCCATTTGTACTCATCTCTATTTTAAAAATGGCATCGGAGGCGGTTATAAATAATATTGAAAAATCTTTCCCGCCAAAAGTAACATTGGAGGTCCAATCGCTATCTACAGCTATATGCCCGATTAATTTTCCCGTTTTACTTAAAATATGCACGCCATCACCGGTAAGATAAACATTGCCTTTGGTATCCATGGTCATTCCATCAGATCCCATATTGGTAAATAGCTGCTTGTTCTTTAAATCACCATTTTCGGAAATCTGATAGACATATGTTTTTTTGTCACCGATATCAGAGATATACAATATGTTATTTTTATAAGAACCTATAATGCCGTTCGGGTTCACAAATCCATCAGCTACCACTTTTAGTTCTTTTCCATTGGGCGATAGGTAATAAACGCGGCGTTCTTTCATTTCAGGTTCTGTCCGTGTCCAATAAGTACGTTGGTAATAGGGGTCGGTAAAATATACCCCGCCTTTTTCGTCAATCCATAAATCGTTTGGCCCGTTTAAATTTTTGCCTTTGTAATTGTCCAACACGACCGTTATTTCTTTATCGGGACTTATTTTCCATAATTCAAACTTTTCATCAGCACAGGCATAGAGGTTGCCTTCTTTGTCAAAATACAATCCGTTTGCCCTCCCGGCATCATCCATAAAAACGGTTACCGAATCTGTGGCTACAGTCCATTTTAAAATAGTATTATTGGGTTGGTCTGTAAAGTATACGTTCCCTTTCCTATCTGCGGCGGGGCCTTCGGTAAATTTATATCCGTTGGCCACTAATTGTAATTCTGCCCCTTTTTTTATGGTAGGATTTTCCTGTGCTTTTACTAAAAACACATTCAGCAAAAGAAAAGCTGTTCCTATAATTGTTTTTAATATCATATTAAGATTTTCAAACAAGAAAGGTAAGGATTTTATAGCTGAATTATATATGCGAAATAAGTAACTTTCTATTGGCAGTTATACTATAATGGTTCCCGGGGAATGTCTGGGCAAGGAAGCCTTAATTTTTTAATGCTATTTCTGAATGATACATCCAAAAAATCATTCTAATATTTCCAGTAACCATGCGTCCTTAAATTCGGGGTTCTTTCTTAAATCAACATATGTTGGATAACAATCTTCTATGCTTTTTCCCTCGGCCACATAAATATATTCCCAATTCTTTTTGGGGTTTACAAACGATTTTGGCTTAAGTCCCAATGTTTCTACACGCAACTTCCATTTACTGGCCAACTCATCATTAGAAAATACATTGGTAACTAAATAATATCCGGGTGAAATACCTTCAATTCTAAAAGATTCTCTAATTTTCAAACTATCAGTAAGATTAACAACGGTATCCTTTACAGCTATTTGCTTTGCAACAGAAGTTTCATTGGTATGAATTTCCTTGGCCACGCCCATAAAAAAAAGTAAAAATGCATCCCGTACAGAATTGAACTTGATCTCTAATTTTCCGCTTCCACTACTTTTATATTTGGTAATGTCCATGGTGGCCAAATCAAAACCAAGTGTATTTATACTGTTCGGGTTTCTATTGTCCACTATTTCACCAAAATAGGTAATGCTGCTGTTAAAAAAATTGTTTTGTGGCCTTACTTTTGAATATAAAGGTTTTTTTTCGGCATAATCCTGAGCCTTAATGGTTACTTCATCGGTTTTTAAGCGTTCGTCACCTTCCAATACCCCTAAAAACAATTGGACATTGTCGGTTTCTTTATTAAAGTTATCGCCAATGTCTACTTCAACCTCAAAAAAAGATTCGCTTACGGACTTAAATCCTTCATATATGTCTATTTGCCTTAATGGCTCTTCGGGATTTTCATACACCACCATTAACATCCATCCGCCAGAACTTCCGCCCAAAATATGCCCCTCTGATGCTCTCATATTTGCAACGGTATAGCTTCCCGATGTTTTTTTCGATCCATTTAAAACCTCCGTAACGTCTGCATAGCATAAATAAGGCCTTCCAATACTGTCTTTTTGATCTTCCAGTATTTTTCCGGTAATGGTTGTATAAGCGCTATCGGGGGTTTTAAACAAAATAATATTAAAATCGTCTACCCGGTCGGCTTCATTGGTATATATGTATTCATTTTCCTTTTTTTTAATATCGCCTTTGCCGTATTGGTACGTGGCGGCCCAGTATAAGCCCGCCTTAACTATTTTATTGGTCGTTTCGGGCAATTCTAGGCTGGCCGAACTGGAACTAAAGGTATTGGTATTGTCATCAATATCCACATAGACCATTGGCAGCCTGTCGTTCTTTTTTGCATGGTAGCCAATATCGTTATATGCTTCGGTTGCATTTACGCTTACAATATTATTGCCAATTATTTTACAGCCTCCTTTCAACTTATGTATTTGCACTTGACTAAAACCGGTATTTACCTGCCCCCATATAGTTATGCTGGATAAAATGAACGAAATAAAAAATGGCAGTTTCATAGAATGAAGTCTTTTTGAAATAAAATAAAGATAACATTTTTATTGGCAATTCCTTGAGTTCAATCTCCTCTGCCTTGTTTATGTTTACAAAACTTTTCCAGTATGTTTCCTTTCTGTTAAGGAAAAACCATCATGCTACCAAATGGTTAAAGCTAATGTTTTATGAGTTTTTAAATACGTGTACTCTTCTTTTTAAGTGACTTATAAATAATAACACAAAAGAATACTTAATTGAAAAAGGAAGAACTTTGGTTACTTATTGAAAAATATGCCGACGGAAAATGTAATCGGGAGGAAGAAATTTTTGTTGAAACGTATTTTGAAAACTGTCAGGAAAATAACATACAGCTTCCCGAAGAAGCTGCTATAATTAAAAGCAGAATGTATGGCCAAATAAAGAAAACCATACAAAAGAGAGCGCGTAACCTAAAACTACAGAAACAGCGAAAGGTATTTTTGAAAATTGTCGCGGCCCTGCTTTTTATTATCGGGTGCGGAACTGTGTACAAACTCCTTAACAAGCAAGAATTTTATACCGAAACTACTGCTTTGGGCGAAAAGAAAACCATTTCCCTTCCCGACGGGTCGGTGGTCTCTTTAAATTCGGCGACCGTGTTAAGCTATTCTTCTGGTTTTAATGAAAAAAACAGGGAAGTAACCTTGAGCGGGGAAGCGTATTTTGAAGTAACCCACAACAAGGAAAAACCATTTATTGTCCACACAAAACACTTAAATACCAAGGTTTTGGGTACATCCTTTAACATTAATGCCTATAACGGGAACCACAACGCAAAAGTAAGCGTGACTACTGGAAAGGTAAACGTATACAATACAGGGGCCGTTAATGAACTTCTTATAAAAAATGAACAACTGTCTTATAATATCCCCAACCAAAAATACAAAAAAGAACACCGCAATTCTGCAAACGACATTGCCTGGAAAGACAATGTAATTCTCCTGGACGACATCGATTTGGAAACGGCTTCCAAGATTCTTGAAAAATGGTTTAACGTATCTATTGCTATTGAAGGTGAAGGCCTTAAATCGAAACGGATCTTCGGAAAATATAAAAATCCTATACTTGATGATGTCTTGGAAAGCTTAGAGTTTTCCATAGGAATTAAAGCCCTGAGTACCAACAACCAAATAATCATTAAAAAGAAAAATCCCTCATGAAAAAAATCCGGAGCGAATAACAAAAGAAAAGCCTTTCCTGCTGGCACAGAAAAGGCCTAATTAATCTAAAAGTCATTATCAAACTTAATAGAAAAACTATAATGAAATCAAAAATACAAAAAAGTAGAACAGTAGTAACCCACAAATGGCACTTATGCCTTTTTATGATCTTGGCGGTTTCTTTTTTCAAGATTCACGCACACCCAAACCTATCTTTGGAAAAAGAACGGATAACACTAAATACCCAAAACGAAACATTAATTGCCGTGCTTTCGTCCATAGAAAAACAATCGGCAATTTCATTCGTTTACGGAAACGACATAAAAACACTAACCACAAAACGGTCCATTAATTATTACAATGAAGTGCTTGATGTTGTTTTAAACGACATTGCTGCTCAGTTTGATATTTCTTATAAAAAAATAAACAACACGGTGGCCATTAGTCTCAAGAAAGTGGCCGTACAACAATTAAAGGAAGTAAACGGCACCGTGACCGATGATGCCGGAGTACCATTAATGGGTGTAAATGTAATGGAAAAAGGAACCCCAAATGGCGTTACAACCGATTTTGACGGAAATTTTAGTATAAAAGTCCCCATTGGCAGCACCTTGGAATTTACCTATGTTGGAATGCAGACTTTTACCATTCCGGTAAAAGCCAGCACCGGCTCCGTTACCGTAGCCATGCAGTCCGACCAAGAAATGCTGGACGAAGTTGTGGTAATTGGTTACGGGGAAACAAGCCGGGAAACACTGGTCGATGCCGTAAATAAAGTAGACCCAAAATCTATTGAAGAAAGGCCCCTACCAAATGCCGCCAATGCACTGCAAGGGGTTAGCCCAGGGCTAAATGTTACACAGGCCAGCGGAAAACCCGGTAGCGACCCCCGTATAAACATACGTGGTTTTACCTCTATTAATGGTGGTTCCCCGCTTATAATTGTTGATGGGGTTGAAGGCGACATTAACAGTCTTAATCCAAACGATATTGAATCCATAAGTGTTTTAAAAGATGCAGGGGCTTCAGCTATTTATGGAGCCCGTGGTGCTTTTGGAGTGGTTTTGGTAACCACAAAAAGAGCCAAAAAAGGGAATATTACAGTAGATATAAGTAACACCACAGCTTTTAGCTCGCCAACAATAAATACCGATTTTGTAACGGATCCCTATCAGGCAGTCACCCTTGTCGACGAAGCTTTTAGAACAGCTGTTGGAAGGTCATATACCGGATATACTGAAAAAGATTATGCCGCTTTATTGGAAGTTTCTAAAGACCCTACTAAGGCAAGGGTGGTAACCGATATTAGAAATGGGCGCGAACAATATATCCATTATGGGGCAACCGATTGGTGGGACAGTTTTTTTAGAAAAACATACCCGTCAAACATTACCAATGTTTCCATTTCTGGAGGCTCGGAAAAGGTGAAAAGCTATTTTTCTTACAGAAATTACCAGGCAACCGGAATTTTAAAGGTTCAGGACGATCAATACAAACAATACAATTTAAGGGGGAAAATCGACGTAGAAATAAACGACTGGCTTTCTTTTTCCAATAATATGCAATACAACAGTGCCAACGACGTGGAACACGGCGGAAGCCAATATGGATGGAGAGATATCTGGGGAAGCTTAATTTGGGTACACGCATTGCCTTCTTACATACCAACCAATCCCGACGGGTCTGCTTTATGGCGAACAGAACTGAACAATTATACGGTTGGCGATGGCGTATATGCTTCTTTGCTGCACGGAAAATCCAAACAGATAACAGACGATTCGGAATTTTCAAACATTGCCACCGCAAAACTCAATCCAGTTTCCGGGCTCGATATCACGGCCAGTTATGCCATAAGAAAGGTTACTTTTAACCGTTTTCAGCGTTCTACCAGAATTCCTTATTCCATTTTTGTAGGCGAAATAGGTGCTTTGGGCAGCGATAAACTTACCGAATACAACAACCAGTCCAGCTATAATGCTTTCAATATTTTTGGAGAATATAAAAAGCAAGTCGGGCAACATTCCTTTAGTGGAATGATTGGTTTTAACCAAGAAAACTACGAAATCAAGAAAATTGAAGCCAGCAAGCAAAATAGTATTTCAGACGACCTTAATTCGCTTGGGCTGGCAACTTCCAACGCCGAGGCTACCGGAAGCGCTTCAGAATGGGCCCTACAAGGTTTATTTTACAGGTTTTCATACGACTTCATGAAAAAATACCTTATTGAATTCAACGGGCGCTACGATGGTTCTTCCAGATTCCCCGAAGAATATAGATGGGGCTTCTTCCCCTCTGTATCAGCCGGATGGATTGTAAGCAAGGAAGGTTTTTTTGAAGGAATCAACGATACTTTCAGCCTTTTAAAATTACGGGGATCTTATGGTTCCTTAGGAAATCAGAACATTGCCGATTATGCGTACATTCCAACATTGCCAAAAGATATTAATACCGGATATGCCATTGATGGTTCCACATTGGGATATATTGAATCTCCGGGGTTAAATCCAAATGAAATTACTTGGGAAGAAGTAAAAACCCTCAATCTTGGGGTAGATTTGGGCTTCTTCAACAACAGTTTAAATGCCAGCTTTGATTGGTTTCAAAGAAATACGGATGGCATGCTCACGGCAGGTGCAACTTTACCAAGTGTATTGGGGACTTCTTCCCCGCAAGAAAATGCAGCCGATTTAAGGACACGCGGGTTTGAAATATCCCTTGGATACAATAAAACATTTCAGGTAGCTAATTCGCCCTTTAATTTTTCGGTAGTAGGAATGCTCTCTGATTCTGAAACGATTATTACCCGCTTTGACAACCCGAACAATAGTCTGCTGGATTATTATAAAGGGATGACAATTGGAGAATTATGGGGGTACCATGTTGATGGCTTATTTCAAACAGAAGAAGAAATTGCCGGACATGCAGACCAAACCAGGGTTTCCAACCGAATTATGGCTGCCGGGGGGCTACAGCCCGGCGATGTAAAGTATGTAGATTTAAATGGCGATGGAGTTATCAATGAAGGCGAAAACACAGCCGACAACTCTGGGGACAGACGAATTATTGGAAATACGGCCCCACATTATCTGTATAGCTTTAAAGTAAGTACATCTTGGAAGGGGTTCGACCTTTCTGCATTTTTTCAAGGGGTCGGTGAGCAGGACTGGTACCCGAATACAGATTCAAGAACGTTCTGGGCAATGTACAACCGCCCCTACGATTCGTTTATCCGCAAGGATTTAGCAAACAATATATGGAGCCCCGAGAACCCAGATGCCTATTTCCCTAGGATGTTCGGTTACATTGCATTGTCGGACAATGATGCTTTAGGGGCCGTAAACGACCGTTATCTACAGGATATCTCTTATTTAAGGCTAAAAAACCTGACTTTTGGTTATACGTTGCCAGCTTCGGCCATAGAAAAACTTCCGTTTACCAAGTTACGCCTCTATTTCAGTGGAGAAAACCTGTTGACTTTCAGCAAGCTTACCGATTATATCGACCCGGAAGCGGCAAGTAATTCTGTTAACCTAAACTCCCCATCAACTTCAACCAACAGAAGTACCGCACAGACAGTACCATTTTCAGAAATATATTCTTTAGGGGTTTCACTTCAATTCTAAAAAAACAAAGACATGAAACATCGAATTTACATACTAACATTTCTATGCAGCCTTATACTATTTAGTTGCAGCGACGAATATTTAAATAAGGAACCGCTTTCGGACGTGACCGAAGAAAGTTTTTTCCAGAAATCCAGCGATTTAGAACTCTACACCAACGGCTTTTACCGAATGTTCCCGGAAGCCTCTGTCTATAACGGCGATGAAAGAGCAGGCGAAATTATTACCACCAATTTAAGTGAAGAAATGAGAAGCGCCCGCTTGATACCGACCAGTGGCGGCGGATGGAACTGGGATTATTTAAGGGATATTAACTACTTTTTGGAGCATTACGAAAAATGTGACGACGAGAATGCTAAAAAGCATTACAGCGGTGTTGCCCGATTTTTTAGGGCCTATTTTTATTTTGACAAGTTAAAGCGTTTTGGCGACGTTCCGTGGTACGACTATACAATAGATCCAACCGATACCGAAAGCTTGCAAAAACCAAGGGACAGCAGACAGTTTGTAACCGATAAGATTATTGAAGACCTAGATTATGCTATTGCCAATTTAAACGATGAAACCCAAGCTTACCGAATTACCAAATACAGTGCACTGGCATTAAAATCCAGAGTTGGGCTTTATGAAGGTACTTATGAAAAATACAGAAATATTGATGGGTACGAAAAGTTCTTGCAGGCGTCGGCAGATGCTTCATTGATGCTCATGGACGATTCTCCATATACCATATACAGCACTGGTGATACCATGCACGATTACATGAACCTGTTCAATGCACATGATGCCGAAACCAGTGAAATGATCTTGAGCAGGCAATTTACACAAACAGTGGCGGTAGACCATAATGTAAATTATTATACCACAACTTCATCTTATGGGCGTCCGGGAATGCCAAAAGAGTTGGTAAACAGTTATTTAATGAATGATGGTTCCCGTTTTACAGATCAGGCCAATTACAATGCAATTTTCTTTTTAGAAGAAGTAGCAAACAGAGATCCAAGGCTCTCGCAAACCATACGCACGCCCGGTTATACAAGAAAAGGCGAAACCATGGAAATTGCACCAAACCTAGGGGCTACCACAACAGGATACCAATTAACAAAATATGTTACGGAACCTGTTTATGACACCAACGACGAATCTATTACAGATTTGCCCATTTTGCGTTTTGGGGAAGTGCTTTTAAATTATGCCGAAGCAAAAGCAGAACTGGGAACCATTTCACAAACCGACCTAGATAACTCCATTCAGCAGCTAAGAAACCGTGTGGGTATGCCCGGACTTAGCATGGCAGAGGCCAATAGCAATCCCGATCCTTTTATGGCAGAGCAATACCCAACCGTTACGGGGGCAAATAAAGGCTTGATTCTGGAAATTAGACGTGAAAGGCGTATCGAACTGTATATGGAAAACCATCGTTGGGACGATATTGTTCGTTGGAAATCTGGGCAAACCATTACAAATCCACTTCGCGGCATGTATTTCCCCGGCCCAGGAAATTACGATCTTGACGGAGATGACAATACCGATGTGGTTTTATTTGAAGGAGAAGAACCGGGCGGCCAAACAGAAGGCATTCAATATATAGAATTAGGCTCGGACATCTTTTTGGATGAAAACAACCTTGTAGATCCACAACCCGATTTTAACAACAGGACTTTTGACGAGGAACGTGATTATCTATATCCTATTCCAAGAGTTGAGCTTCAATTGAATCCAAATTTAACACAAAACCCTGGTTGGGAATAAATTTTAAAAAGACATGAACAATACACTTTTAAGAACTATCACCTTTATACTATTGATAAATAGTTTTGCCATTCAAAAAACAAAAGCGCAAGAACAAACGCCAGTCAAAATAATGACAACCAATATAAGGTATGAAAACCCCAATGACGGGATTAATATTTGGGACAACAGAAAAGACTGGCTCTGCGATAATATTAACTTTATGGATATCGATATACTGGGCGGTCAAGAAGTAATATATGCACAGCTTCAAGATATGATAGAAAGGTTGCCGGCCTATGACCATATTGGAATTGGTAGAAATGGCGGCAATGAAGGCGAATTTTGCCCGGTTTTTTATAAAAAGGACAAATACGCACTTTTGGACAGCAATACCTTTTGGCTGTCTGAAACACCTGAAAAAGAAAATTCCAAAGGCTGGGATGCCGCTTTGCCACGCATTGTAACGTGGGTAAAACTGAAAGATAAACAAACAGGGAAAGTATTTTTCTTTTTCAACACACATTTTGACCATAAAGGCAAAGAAGCGCGTTTAAAAAGCGCCGAACTTATTACCAAAAAAACAAAGGAGATAGCCGGGGATATTCCATTTTTTGTGACGGGAGATTTTAATCTTCCGCCTTCTGTTAAAGCTTACAGTGTGCTTACCAAGAATAATCCGACAGGTTTTAATCTGGAAGATACCTATACGAGGGCAGAAAAAACATATGGGCCCAAATATACTTTTAACGGCTTTAAGCTAGAACCCGATCAAGACAGGGAACGCATCGACTATATCTTCTTTCATGGAAATGTAGCTGTTTTGAAGCATCAAACCATCGATGGGCAACGGGGTCCTAATTATATCTCAGACCACTTCCCCATTGCAGTGGATGCTATTGTAAAATAACCCATGTATTATCCTTACAAAGAGGATGTTTATAAAAATTTTAAACATCCTCTTTCTTTTAAATATTGAAACCTTTTCATAACATAACCATAAAATAAACTTCTCCAAATTCAGCATTTCAAGTTCTAATTTTATGGTTCGTTAATGACTAACTCGATGGCACCTCCAACAAAAAACTCACTTTTAATTAAAGCGCTCCAAAAAAGGGAACATTGGGCATTAAAACAACTTTATAATACGTATTGGAAAAAAATGTTTGTATATGCTTATAAAATTATTGCAGATCAGGCATTGTGCGAAGACATCGTGCAGGACATATTTGTTAGCATATGGGAAAAAGCACCAAACAGCGACATTCAACATTTAGAATCTTATTTGTTCAAAGCCCTTAAATACAAAATTGCCAACAGCCTTAGAGATGCCAAATACACCCGTATAAACGAAGGAGTTATAGCAAAATTACCATCGGAAAACAATACCAAGACAACCGTTGAGTTTCAAGACCTTGAAAAACAAGTATTGCAAATACTGGATACCCTTCCAAAAAAATGCAGAAATGTTTTTTATTTAAGTAGAATTGAAGATTATAATAACCTTGAAATTGCCCAAGAGCTCAATATTTCGGTAAGGACCGTAGAGACCCATATAAGTAAGGCATTAAAACATTTTAGGTTCCATTTCCCTCATTTACTTACACTTACCTTCATGCTATTAAAAATCTTCTAGAAAAAAGTTAATTATTCCTTTTAAAAACTATTGATATTTGGTTTATCTTTTTATTTTTGCTCTCACAACAAACGGGATGTGGCGCAGTCTGGTAGCGTACACGCATGGGGTGCGTGTGGTCGCTGGTTCGAATCCAGTCATCCCGACCAACCACCGTTTAGGTAAAAATAAAGCACTGTTAATTGTATGATTATCAGTGCTTTTTGTTTTTTATGTATTCATTTGATATCATCTAAATCCAAATTTTCGGTGTGCAATAAGGTGAGCACACCAATGCACAGATTGTTGTAGTTTTAAGTATGGGCAATTGAGGATTAAGGGCAGTCCGACCACTAACATTTGTTCAACTTAAACTATTACAACATGCGGACAGACAGTACTTTAGGAATTAATTTCTTCGTAAGAAAAAAACGCAATGACCCGAACATGTACGATATCTACCTGCGCATTACGGTAAAAAAAGCGCGTGCAGAGGTCAGTTTAAAAAGGTGCATAAAGGTGTGCAATTGGGACAAAAAGCGCGGAAAAGCCTTCCCAAAGAACAAAACCATGGAAGATTTGAACGCCTACCTTGACACCGTATATGGTGAAATCCTCAATGTTCATAGGGACTTGCACATGGAAAGGAAATTGATAACGGCTAAATCTATCAAGGCAAGGTACGTCGGGGAGGATGAATTGAACCATACTATTCTTGAGCTTTTTGAATACCACAATAAAAACATGGTCCATGCCCTTAAACCTGGCACCATGAAAAATTACTATTCCACCGAGAAGTACTTAAAGAGCTACATTACCACAAAACTCAAAACCAACGATGTATCGTTAGGGGAATTGAAGCACAAGTTCATTTTGGACTTTGAAAACTACATCAGGACCTTTAAACCCAAGAAAAACCGCAAGACCTGCTCCAATAACGGGACTATGAAACATCTGGAGCGTTTGATGAAAGTTACCAAACTGGGTGTACGGTTGGAATGGATGGACAAGGACCCCTTTCGTAACTTCAAATTGCGCTTCGATAAATTCGATAGAAAATACCTGACCCAAAGGGAAATCGATTTGATTGAGGATACAACTTTCACAAGTCTGGGTAAGGAACGGGTAAAGGATGTATTTCTTTTCAGTTGTTACACCGGCCTTACCTTTATGGACATCAAGCTACTTACCAGGGACAATGTAAGCAGGGGAATTGACGGAAATTATTGGATTTACACCAAAAGGATAAAGACCGATGAGCCTTTAAAGATTCCAATGTTGCCCAGAGCTGTGGAAATCATAAGGAAATATGAAGAAAGTCCAAAAAACGGTATTGGCTTGTTGCCTGTTTATAGCAATCAAAAGACCAATGCATATTTAAAGGAAATAACCAAGGCATGTGGCATACACAAGAATATTTCCTTCCATACGGCCAGACATACTTTTGCCACTACGGTGACCTTGTCCAACGGTGTTCCCATTGAGACCGTGTCTAAAATGCTGGGCCATACAAAACTTTCCACTACGCAAATCTATGCCAGGGTATTGGAACATAAGATAGGGGAGGACATGCAAGGTCTTATTGAGAAGATGAAATTTAAAGAGTATAGCATGAGTCTTGGTAACTGACTCAATTTTTTTTGATGTAGGGGGCATGCCCCCGCTATTTTCTATTTACACACTTTATGAGATAGTCCTATTTTTAGATTCTTATGATAAAGTCACATAATTTTTTATTTATCAAATTTTTATCCCAAATCTTTTCATTTTTTTTACCGCCTTCTCAACGATCTGCAGTCTTTTTAGGTCAAGGTCCTCTTTTCGTTTTAGGCGTTGTATGACGGTTTTTATGACACTTATTTCATGATAGCTTAGTACTTTTGTCTGTTCTCCCAAGGCGATGGCGTTTTTCCAGGTTTCATCAGGTACTTTGGACAGTCGATTGTAAAGTTTTGAGGGGTCAACGAGGTCTTTGTCGTTGAGTTTGCTGAGTACTTCGATTTTCTCAACCGGAATATTTTTGTTTTGCAAGAGTTGGATGATCTTTATGCCCCCCGCTATCTCCCCTTCGGTCAGTTTTCCGGATTGTTTCAGTTTCTTTCTAATTGCCATGGCCATATTGTCCTGATACTTGCTCAAGATGTTTGTCCTGATATTGTATTTGTATAGACCGTCCCAAAAACGAAGCCCCATGGAAGTGATTTTTTCAAGGTTGGCGTATTTTTCAGCTTCCTTGATGGAATCGATATCTTCCTCATATCGGGCCTTGAAATCCTCCTTGCTCACCAAGTAGGTTTTGATGACGTCCATATCCATGGGATGGTCCTTGGTCTTTTTGAACCCATCCCATGTTTTTTCGGACTTTGCCGCCTCACTGATCAGTGCAGCTCCCATGGTGGTCAAATAATGATAAGTGAACCTCAAGCCTTTTTTCAATTCATATAATAGGTCCTCGGGGATGACCTGTTTTTCCCAGAGCAATCCAAGATCTAATCTGTTCTCCGTAATATGGTGAAGATAGGACAGGGTATAGGTTACCGTATAGGACTTAATGTTCGTGTCACCTATGGGGTCTTGGTTCTTACGCCCGAAAAGTTTATCGACCGCCTTGAAAAGTATCGCGTTGGCAATAATGTCCTGCCAAAATATCCGTCCGGGCTTTTTCTTTTTGCCGAATTCGGATTCCACATCCTTTAAAAAGAAATTGTAGTTTTTTTGTCCTCCTTTCGATACATGGTGCGGGAGTTGCTTCCATATATTGAGGTATTTGGCAATCTGTGATTTCAAGATGACCTGGCTTCTCGGGTATTTCAGTTTAAATGCATTCTGCTTACTTTTTGTTGGCTCTTTGTTCAACGCCTCGCGGTATTGTCCCTTGACCCGCTCAAAGAACCATATGGTCTGTTTGTTGGAGTCCTCCGGGTCGATGGCGTAGGTGGTTCGAGATAGTTCTTCAAGTCGCTGTAAAATTGGATTATTGGATGTAAGATCGAGCTCCGATACCTTGTTCTGGCTATTGGCATAGCGCGATATATATGGCACGGTCTGATTTTTTTTGTCCTCATCCTTGATCACGGTGAGTTTCATTTGTACAAAGACCTGGTTCAGATCGGAATCCTTGAATTTCTTGTTCGTGTGAAAGAGGGATGCCGTGGTCTGCCCACCGTTGACGATCTGAAAGTCGGTCACTCCTGTTATAACCATTTGGCCATTGTCCAAAATGCTCGTTTTTACTTCTTGTGCCGTTGTGGCAAGGCCATTGTTATAGGGAAGGAACATATGGGGCTCGTTGCGGATGGTGTCACGAATGCCTTTGTTCACCTTTCCGGTCTGCTGGAGGAAGGCACGTACATTGCTTTCCAATAAACGAGTACCGTAGTTACGGTACAGTGTGGCCAATAGCTGTCCTGGCACAATGGCAAGATAGCATTCGTAAAGCTCGTTTTTAGATGGCATGGAAAGACATGGGATGGTGGCCCCCAAGGTTTCCTCAAAATCGATTACTATGGGCTCACGGTTGTATTTGGACTGGGAAAGTCGATGCAACCTTTCCGCATCCCAGACATGAAAATTGAAGGTCAGGTCCTCCACGCCTTTTAGCTTATGGTTTTTTGGTGGGTCATGGGGGATGTTTCCATTGGAGAGGATAAAAAGGTTGACACGAATAAAGTTTTTTCTGTTGTCCCTGATGATCCTAGCCAGGCCATAGGCTTCACTGGATGGCTCTATATCGTCCAAATGCCCTTTCAATGCAGCGTTCAAGAATCCCATGGGCCATTTGATCAATTTGTCGAATTCGGGTTTGCCCACGCGATAGAAACCATTGGTATCCCGATAGAAGGAGATGAAGATGTCCAAGGATTCATACCCTTCTTCAATAGCATAGCCATTGATTTTGAACTGGATGTTCTCCCATTTGTTCTCTTTCTCGTAATGACATAAACGGATTCCCTCGGTTTCACCTGCCTCGGCCAAAAGTTCCATGACAAATTCGGTAAACTTGTCCTCCTTACTGCTACCGTCCTCCTCGGCAAAGGCAAGGGAGTTTATTTCATGGTGCAGTTCCCGTAGGTATTGCCCCAGCTCGAAATCTACATTTGTCGCGGTATTGGTGTTGCTCATAATAATATGTCTAAGACGGTTGGTTCTTCTACTTCAAATGTTTTGCATTGCCCGATGTCGATCTGGTATTTGACATTGGAAATCCAATCGTTATCCATGGTTGCTCGTATAATGACTGGAAAACCCTCCCTTACGTGATAAAACCGACAGCTTCTTACCGTATAGCTGATTTCATCATATTGGTCGATGGTGTCCTTGTCCATTCCCGCTAGATCAAGTTTGAGGTGGAATTCATGGAGCAGCACCATATCTTCTTGGAGCAGTGATTGGATATCGTTGATAAGTTCGACCAAGGTTCCTTCATTGCCAGAGGATTCATTTACGAGAACCGTAGTGAGAAAGATGTGGTTCCAATTGGTGAAATCGAGCTGATGCTCATTGGATATGTTCACGGTAGGATTCCCCGCTTTTGAGGTTTTAACCTCCAAGGCATTGTTGTCAAAGGCAAAGTCTTGGTTGGCATTGCTTGAACCCACCCATCCATTGAGGACATAACGCTTGGATTCCATCTGTTCCAATAACAATCTTAGGATGTAAAGTTCTCCGAAAAGGCCCCTCTGCTTTTGCGGGGACAACATTTCCCCTGATGCCCTTGCAAACAGCTTTTTCCAATACCCCACGCGCTGGTTGATACATACCAAAGCATCCTTCTCATTTTCTACTGTATTCAATTTTTCAAGGATATCCTCAATAAACAGTGTAAATATGTCCATAAGGTCCCGATCGTTGAGTATGATTGTAAACTCGTTCACCTGTTCATCTTTTTTAGGGAGCACATGGATGTCGACACCCTTGAAGCGATGCAGGTAATTTTTGTGCACAGGGGTCGAAGCATCCAGCTCCAATTGGAACATTCTGGCTCCCGTAAACCCCACAGTGCCTACAAAACACTGCAATCTTTCTAGCGCATGGATTCTTTCCCGCATGACATGGTTGTCAGCGTAAGATTCTTGATCCCGCCATATTTTTTTTAAATCAATCTTCATTTTCTTCCGGGTCGTCATCTTCTTGGAGGTCTTCTTCAAAACTTATTTGTGGTGGTCTTGCGGCATATTCATAGGTTTCCTCCCCATCGAATTCAGGGAACATCAGGCCGAAACCAATCAAAGGTATATCTGTTTCCAGTTCATCGGATACCCTTGGGTCCAATGGGTATATGACCAATAAAGGTTGTTCTAAGTCTTTACGCTTGTCCTTTATCTCTTGTTCAGAAGGGTTGTGCTTAAAATCAAGATCGATCATTCTTGCCCGTTTGTCAAGGATGGCATTCTTGCTGCCCTTTACCCTGAGTTCATTTATACCGTCAACAAGATTTCTGGCCGGAAGACCACCAATGAAATCGGCATTCTTCCATTTAAAAAGGTGTTTTTTCACTGATTTTCCCTTTAAGTTTCCCTTTGTGGTAATCGCGCCTCCGGAATTTATGACCACAGCAACTGACCAGTGTTTTAATTTACCTTTTTGGTTTTGTCTATCGATGTATGATTTGATTACTTCGCCACGTAGATATTCTGACCTATAAGTGGCTACAAAATCCCCGATGATATCCGCATCGGTATTTTTCCATAATAAAGCATTTACCCCCCTGTTGGACTCCAACATTTCTGGATCTTCCAGTCTTGCCAATAGGTTGGTGAATGAACTGTAATTGTTGTCCACGGTACTTTGATTCTTATTAAAGACATAGGTCTGAACCAATTTTCCTGAAAATCCAACTTGGATTCGTTCATGTTCCTTCATTTTGGTAACCGAGGTGATCATGAGCATTCCCGGGTGTGTACGGACCTTTAGCTGGTAGTCCTTAGGGCTTAGGTTATTGGCTGCCATTTCATCAAAGTCTGCACGCATCTCCTCGGTAGCCATGGTGACGTGTCGGTACCAGTTCACCAATTGTTCAGATGTGTAAAGCCTGCAGAGATCTACATAGCCTGGTCGGTAACCAAACCACCTACCCATTTGCATCAAGGAATCATACATGCGCGTCGTCCTAAGGTAATAGCTGACCGAAAGGCCCTCCAATGTGATTCCCCTTGCCAGTTTGTTTCCTCCTACGGCGATCACAGAAAGACCTTTGTCGTAATCGTCGTATTTAATCTCCTCGATATTGTGATAATCCAACACCCTGGTATTCTTTCTGCCGTGTACTGCGCGCACCTCTATTTTCGTGACGGCTTGCAACAATTCCTTTTTAACCTGTTCCCAAGCATGTATTTTTATTTTTGGGTCCTTATATGGAATATTCTCCACGACCTCTAAGGTAGTAGGGCAATAATCGGTTTCGAACAAGTATTGGAGCTCCCCCAACAAAGGACCCTGCTGATGCTTGATCTGTCTTCTATAGTCCCTAACTATTTCATTTAAATGCCATGCGACACTATCGATCCAGGCCACTCGAAGAGCTACATGGACTAGCATGGAATTGTGTTTGTTACCTTGGCCCCTGAGCTGTCTGATGGCACAGGTCAGAATAAATGACTTTATTGCCTTTTTTAAAGAGGCAGGGACATCCTCAGGAAGGTCGTCCTGGTTGTCACGATTGATCTTTGCCGGTAAATAGGGCTCTCGGTCATTGACCAAACGGATGACATCAAGCCCTTCATAGGACTCACCGGTGTTCTCGTTTTCAAAGCCAAACACCTGTGCTGCCCCAATGTAATTTGAGGGGGGCGGGATATTGACGATAAAGTCCCTTGGGAAAAGGTCCTCTCCGACACGCAATGGAACCCCTTTGACCATGGTCTGTAAATCCTCGCTCCAGCTGGAAGGGATGTATAAATTCGCATAAGGTGTGGCCGTATAGCCAATAAAGGTGTTTTTGCTGAACAGATTCAGCATGGTTCGCAATAGCCTGTTGATGGTACGTACATCAAGTTCCGTTCCTGAATTCACCGAAGCATTGTCAGCCTCATCATCTATGACAAGTACGGGAACATTGTGTATTTTTTTGTTTCCTTCACCATCATCCTCTGCAAATCCGTTCAACCACAGGATAAGGTTCTCGAGTATACTTTTGTTTTTCTTGATGACCAGAACAGTGGGACTATTTCCACCAATGGGGACATTGAGGTTGGAAGCGGTATTGACCTTAAAGTCTCCTTTGCTTCCCGATGAGGTATAGGAATAAATCTCTGTATCAACTTTTATATGGCCCACCCCAATCGGTTTTTTCTTGGGAAGCCTATTGAGCACTTCGGCACTGTTCCTACCCACATAGCCCTCATCAATTCTAACTTGTGTCTGTGAACGTAGTGAATTGTGTATTCCCGCGATTACAATGATCAATTTATAACCTGCATCGGTAGCCTTGTTGATAAGACCGGTATAATTGGCTGTCTTCCCCGACTGTACATTGCCAACCACCATTCCTCTGCGGTCCCAAGCACCGGATGTTTTAGGGTCGATACATTTATCCAATATCTTATCGGTCAAATCATCCAAACTATCTACTGGGAAAGATCCATCTTTCTTTTTTAAGTAGATTTTATATCTGTTCCAAAGATCCCAAGTGATTTTAGCTTTATGTTGAAGCAGCCACGGCTTTACATCTTTTTCCACTAGTTCCTTGGCCTCACCGGAATGGACTTCCATATCCGATTCTAACTGGGATATCAGCTCATCTATGTCCACTTCAGGATACTTCTGAATTATCAAGGGATTGTTCACCACCTCGACAATTTCTTGGCGTGAAATTTTTCTATCTTGTTTTACTTCGTCCAAAAAAATGTGACATATTGTTCGTGCATTATCGAATTGGCTCATCAATCAAAATATTCTTGTAGTTGTGTAAATCTGTGAAACGGGTCTATGGTCAAAATCTGTTTTATGGCAACTTCTTTGGAGACCCCGGTAGTTCTCAACGAGTTGAAAAGTTGTTCCGCAAGTGCTATGGTCGTTTTATCCGGTTCGTTGGAACCGTCCCGAAGTTCATGGCATTCGGGTTCTTCACTATGGTATTGGACAATGGCCTCCACGGGTGTGGTTTCCCCTATGAGTTTCAATATTTTTTTGAACTCGGAACTGTCGAGATTGTCCATTTCCAGATAATGCTTTATCAATGGGTGGTCTCGATTGATAAAATAATGTCTTGCATCGTCCCTTGTCTTTCTTACTTTCCATACGGGTTGAAAGTCAAAGGATTTTATTGAATCGTCCAGTAGGATTTGGTTGCCGCGAAACCTATGGATGGCCCCGGCCGACTTTCGTGTCAATTTTCCCAATCGTACCAAATCCTTCCGTACCTTAATGGAGGGTGTTGCTGTTGCTTTTTTGATGTCTATCTTCCATTCATGGTCCAGCTTGTTGGGGATGTCCACCAGAATTCTTGCATTTTTGACATGCTCATTTTTGGGAAAAAGACCCAACCAATCACCATAGAGCAACAATCTGCTGTTTCGGTAGATATAAAATCCCTGTAGGTTGTACCATTGGTCCGTCTTGCCTTTGATTCGCTCCTCGGGGGAAAGACTTGAAATATGGGGAAGGACATAACATTTGACCTGGACTTGATCATTGTCTAGGCTTTCACTGGCAATTTTCTGTCCAGCATTGGACTCTTTCATAAAGGGATCCCATGCCTCTAGCTTGACCCCGTTGATATGGATGTTCAGTTTTTTTCTGTCCAGGTATCTGTGGAAAACAAGGCTCAAGTGGTCTTCGACCAATTCAAATTCCTCCATAAAAACGGTTCTTGCCGCTACATTCTCCACATTGGCGTTCCCAACCAAACGGTCTAATTTCTCCCAAATTACAGTGGTACCACTATCCAAATCATCCAGTGCTTTCATAAATTTAGGATTGGAGAGATAATCAAGCAGGTTCCATTTGCCCGTTTCATTCACATAATCCAGATCCCAATGTCTTTTGATAGTTTGATGATCCAGTTTTTTAGTGACCACTGTAAGGGCTTTACATTGCGAAAAAGAAGATGTCTTTAGCCCAAGACCAAACCGACCTAGGTCATGTTCTTCCCGATCATCCTTGGGATCTTTGCTTCCAGGGGTCATGGCCTCAATAAGGGTGTCTCTGTCCATTCCGATGCCATCATCCGTAATGTTGACCCAAGAGTCTTTGCCCTGCCATTGGTATTGTATCCATACATTCTCCGCTTTGGCGGAAATACTGTTGTCGATGATATCGGCTATGGCTGTTTGTAGGTTATAACCAAAGGCCCTAAAAGTGTTGATCATGGCACCGGCCTTAGGTGGGGTTTCCTCCGCTGTTAAGTTCTTTAGATGTTCAATCTTCATAGTATATTTTTGGTTATCGTTTCTAGCCATGATTCTTTTATACTATCATTCTCAACAAGCCTTAATTCATAGAGTATGTTCACTAAATCATTTCCAGAGAATAATTTGACGGGGTATCCGTCCTCTAAAACTTCTTTTTGTGTTTGCTTGGTATAATATGAGGTGGTTACAAAAAGACCAAATTGACCACGGTTCAACCGTGCGACCAGCCTCGACACATGTTTGGGTTGGACAGCATTGTTTCGTGCAAATTTTTTTGCCTCACCTAAGAATTCAATTTCATATTTAACTGGATGTGGTATGGTAAATTGACCAAAGAAATCAAACCCTCCATCTGCGGTTGGTCTAGTCCTGACTATTTTGTGATTAACGTGGGGGAGGTTTCTAAAAAGATCAACTACCACGGCTTCAAATTGTGTTGGAGTCAAATTGGTTAGGCGTTCAAGTAAAATAGCTTCTTTACTGGGTTCTGGAGGGAGCTGCTCTTCTTTAGAAGATATACTTTTTGACCAAACATCCAATTTTCGGATATTTCCTTTAACATAATCTATCCATGCCTTTGGAGCATTTGTATTTAATTTGGTAGAATCCGAACACTCCACTCGTTGATGTAACCATTTGACATCAACGGTTTCTGTATCCAGTATGGTCAATTCACATCTATAATTCTTAACGGGATTACCCTTGTCTTCAAACCAAGTTAGTTCGAGCCCAGAAAGTACACAAAGCCCATTGAACTTTACGACACCACTTTTGACTTTTGAGAAATGTAAAATAGGAGGTACTTCGGCCAATCTGTTCTCCAATACTTTGTGATAAACGTTTTTTAAATGTTTGTTGCCCCTGAATTTGTCAAAATCTTTAGTGCTGTCAAACTTGGCATCCCCCCAGTAGTGAATATAACCAGAAGAGTAATCAATAATGTCCTCCCAAGGGTTATACCATCGATGAGAAATATTACGAGTAAGTAAAACGATATAGCTAGGAATTGAGGAGTCCAGATTCAGATATTTGGCTGCTCTTACTCCTCCAGAATTTCCGATACCACTACTTTTATGCGAAAACCATGAAACAAATTGATCTTGGTCTCTGGAAACACTTAAGATGTCCTTATAATGATGTCCTATTTTGTAAATTTTCCTCATTGTTATTCCATATAGGAAATCCCTGGCCGATTTACATGACTAGAAAGATTGGCAATTATATCTAATAGAAGTTCTCTTTTTAGTCTAAACCAAATCTCTCTTTCAGCTTCCACTTCATCTGTCTCTTTTGATTTAAATAAGTGAAAATCAAATATCATATTGTACGGTTTTTCATCAATTATAACTCGGGGACGTACTGGATAAAGGTGGTCGATTTTTGATTTTGCGGTTAATTCACCTGAATATAGGACCCCCGATAACAATCTTGATTTTTTCCATTTTTTCTGTGCATAATCACAAATAGGAGAAACCTCAATCTCAATGAATTGGTACTTGTTTAAATCATTATCTATTCTGTCAAAATAGGTAGGTAAGTACTTTATTTTCTTTTCATCTGAAACGTCAATTTTGTAAACGTTTCCAGGCATTAGTTCATTAGATGGGTTTAATTCAAGATGAAGTTTTGTGTTTATTAAATTTGGAATGTTTATATAAGTATTGATAAGCCCTTCCACGATCGACTTGTCGGGCTGATTAATACCATTAGCCAGCTTATGAAAATTTTTTACACTTAGATTATCTTTTATGCTAGTACCATTTTTTGCAAGTTTAAGTTTGGGTTTTCCATCAGCTCCTTGATACCTCGATATCTCAAATTTCACATCGCCTGAATCATATCCTGAAATGATAAAAGGAGAATCTAATTTTACATAATCGGGAAACACATAATCCCGTATAGATGATTCTAACTCCTCGGAAAAAGAATAGGAGAATGTTCCAAGGGCAGCTTTAAGTGCAAGGTCATCTGAAATATCATTTTGGCCTGTCCTAGCTTTCGCCATTCGTTTTATTACATCCCTCAAGTTCCCTTCCCATAGGTCATTGGTTTCAATGGTATCTGAAATGGCTTGTACTGTACTTGAGCTGGCCTTATTTACTAGGTTTTCCCAAATTACAAAAAGATGAAAAATTCCTGCATCTTTTAATCCTTCTTCAATATGCTTTTCTATTGTTTCTAAGGCATTTTCCCTAGCCACAAATTCAGTGTTATATTCCTCCGAAAGGACATCATTCAACACCTTTTTTAAAGCAGGAATTTCTTCCGTGTCAATAGATCCTTTTATCTTATCCAGCACTTTTTCTATAACATTTTTTTTATCAATTGAAGGAATTATTTTTTCCTCAAGGCAATCACGTTTATTAAACCCGATAACACAACTGGGAAAAAGATGTTCATGTTTTTTAATTTCATCCAAAACCATGCTTTCATATTTTGATCTGTTTTTACTCCAAACGACTAAAATAAATGGCCCATTTGTTGGTGATATCACTTTGTCCAAAAGATTAGCAATGTGCTTTGAAATGTGATGCTCATCACTAGTATCTATTAGTTGTAAATCCAGAAAGATTAAACGAACATTTTGAAATTTATCTTTCGGTAAACTTGTTTTATCGTTGCCTTTATAATAAGTGACCGGAATACCTTTTCTTGCCAAGACCTGTATGATTGGCATAGCTTCTTTAGGTTCATTGTCGATAACGACAACACTTCCGTTTTTAGGTAACATCATAGATTAATTGTTTTCCATTTTAAAGGCAAGTGCAATCAATGCACCTGATTTATATTCTTCTGGGATACTGAATTGATTCGGTGATGGAAAGAGCAATTCGCCTCCATGGCTGTTCATTACTTCGTGTGCTATATGTAATCCAATTCCAATTCCACTTTCTTTATTGGAAATAAATGGTTTTATAACATCTTCAGTGGGAAGAGTAAAACCAGGTCCATTATCAGCAATGATAATCGTGCAATAACCAGGTAGTTCATCAGTGATTTCCATCCATATTTTTCTTTGTTGCACTTTACCGTAATTCAACCACCAAATGGAATTGTCAATTATGTTGATTATAGTTCCGATAATCAGGTTGTCAGAACATTTTACTTTGGTCGAAAAACTCTTTGCTTCATCCCAGGCCCTTATTACTTCTATATCATGCGCGTTCAACCTGAAGTCTATGTTCCAAAGAGCCTGTCTGACCACTTGCTTGAGATCCGATTCCCGCCTAGATCTCCTTCTGATAAGGCCACTGTAACCATCGATTAATTTGCCCATGTGCCAAGTCAAAGACTTGATTTTTTCACCATCTGCATCTGATTTCGAACTGTCTTCAACTATATAAAGCATTTCCTGAATGATCTTCTCTATTTCATGGATTACAATACTTAGGCTTAAGCCTGCACTGGCGCTTCGGATATAGACTTCACTGATGGTTTTGTAATCTTCCGAAATCTCGGAAATCATACCAAGTATATCTGTTTTTACCGCTCCGTCCGGAAGATCGGTTTTTACTTTTTCCTCAAGAATTGCCAGATTGTCTACAACGGGGGTTTTCTTTTTTGATTTACCGTAATGACTACGGATTTTATCCTTATCTATATTACGTTGAGCAACTACTTGACTAATAGTAAATCTGATTGCACTGTAAAATGTATTAAAAGCATCATTCTCAATGAATCCTTCGCGATTGGTCTTTTCAACAAGATCTTTACTTTCTAGCCGGTCAAGAGCAATTGCGCCAATAACAATGTTATTGCTTATTCTTGCTGCTGGCAAATTAACTCTTTCCAAATCCAAGCTGAGCCAATCATTGCCCGGTTCACCATAATCATAGACCCTCACTCCATCTCGATAAACTCGTATACCTCCATTATCCTTTAAGTATGCTTTAAACCCTCTTTTGTCTTGGATACCTCCCAAGGATAGAATATTGGTGTCAAGGTCAAAAATGAGCATTCGGAGTTTTACTTCACCGATATTGTGTTCTGAAAGATCAATGTCCTTCAGCATTTTTCTTTCCTCGGCATCGTCATATTCCTTCTGCATCATTTCGATATCGGTAGCGTTATATTTTCTTTCTTTAAGCCCTTTTAACGTAGCCCACGGATTGAATTCATAATTAAGATTAACGATTTTATTTTCCCTGATAATTGCCTCTGCGGTAAACAACGCACTATCCTTAATATCGTCAAATGATAGTAATCCCTCTAACCAATGAGGTTTATCCGTTTTAAAGACTACACGAAATGAGTTGTTTGATTCAAAGGGAGAATTCAGTGAATTAATTGCTCTATACAAACTACGGATTCCTCCCCTTGTCCATTTATTTCGTAGTCCCCTTATGATTATTTTGGTCCCGGTTTTACCTTCTGAAAATTCTTCAGGGTCTCTTTCAGAGAGTTCAATAGGAACTTTGTGCAACATATCGTCATTGTCAAAATCCTTCCATTTGATTTTAAGATATGCTTCTTTGGCATTTTCTTTTTTTGAAATCATCTCGATTTCTTCCCCAAGTTTGTGGGCCCCAAATCGACCTATTCCTTTTTCACCTAAAGGGACTCGATTACAAGGGTTTATAAAGTTTCCTGATTCAATCTGGTTCTTTTTATGTGTAGTACCGGGCGTTAGCCAAACGTCTTTTATCAAGCCATAATCCATTCCAAGACCATCATCCTCAATGGTAATGACTCCAAAGTTTGGACTGTCCAAGTTTTTCAGTCTTATGGTTACTTTCTTGGCGCAGGCATCATAAGAGTTTTTAATTAACTCCAGTACGGCAATGTTTTCACTGCGGATAAGTTGATCCCCAAGCTGGAGTATGATACGGGCTTTGGGATTAAATGAAATATCCTGTTGTTGACTCATATGTTGTTATATTCCTTTAAAACCTTTAACACGACCTTCGCTATTTGCATGGCCAAATATGGAGGTACAGCATTGCCTACTTGATGGTATTGAGCTGTCCTAGACCCACAAAATAAATAATTGTCAGGAAAGGTTTGTATGCGTGCGGCTTCCCGAACGGTTAAGCTTCTACATTGATCAGAATCATAATGAATAAAATAATGTCCATCTTTTGAAATATGACTTGTAACCGTTGTTGCTGGGATATTTGGCATTTGAACTCTAAACCTGTCAGAGAATTTTCCAGATTTGGCATTCTCATGATCAGGAAGGAGTTCTAAACTATGTTCTTCATATTCATCAAGACGAGGAAACCTCTTATATGTTTGGGCAAACATACTAGAGAACATGTAACGCTTTAAATCTTGGGTAAGATGGGATCTTGATTCATGATTTGGGATACCATCCAAATTTTGATCGTTATACCAATCATAAAGCGGGTTCTCGATTGACGGGGTTTCATATTCGATGTATTCGGAACCAATATTGTTAATGGGTGTATCCACCGTTGTAGAGGAAAAATCCTTGGCAAATCCATTCCATGAAATAATTTCAGACCTAAATGAATTAATAAGTTTTTTCCAGTTCTTATCGGAGTCCTCTTCTTTTTTATATAGTCTCTTTTTTTTCTTTTTACCGTTTTTAATCACAGTTTTACTTCCAATATAAGTACGGTTTAATTCACTTCTAATTTTCGGAAGATCTCCAATAATATCCTCTAGGTTTATCAGCTCGTTCTGCCTTTTAAGGATATCAGGTTCAATGGGGATGTCTTCTCTTATTCCTAACAAAATAACCCTATGTCTTTTTTGAGGCACGCCATATTCTTCAGATTTGATTAAATATTTTGAATCGTTATCGTACAGGGGTTGATCTAATTCATCAAAACCATTTGGAGAAGAGGTCAATGAATAGATTTTATAGGAATAGGGTGAATCCGGAAAAACAATTGATGGGTTCTTTAAATCGCGCTTAATTAAATCAAAAACCTTCTCCCCATCAACCGTTGATGATAGAAGTCCCTTCACATTTTCCATGACAAAAATAGCAGGACTGTGTTTAGCAATGATCCTAAGATATTCCTTGTACAGATGAACACGCTTGTCTGACTTGTCAAGATTGTCTTTCCATTGCCTTCTGGATCTACCTACTAAGGAATAGGCTTGGCATGGAGGCCCACCGATAAGCACCCAGTTTCTATTACCATTCAAGACCCTTCGAATCTTTTGGTCTACATCTTGGGGAGGTACTTCTCCAAGTGTAGCACACCAAGCTTCATGCCTTGCTGCACTGGCCTGTTTAGGATACTTTTGAAATAATTCTCTTTTTAAGGTTTCCCTATCATCAATATTGGAAGTTTTTAAGATATTATAATACTCTAGGGGTACATTTTTTGCTGCAAATTTTCGATAAAAACTACGGAGCTCTAATGTCTTGTGAGCATTTTCATCCATTTCAATGGATAATTTTATCTCAAAAGATCGTCGATTGGCTGAGGGTACATTGGAGAATCCTTCTCCAAGGCCGCCGGGGCCAGCAAATATGTCAATTACCGGAATTTTCACGTTATAGCTCTGTCTGTTTAGTTTTGATTTGGTCGTTTTTTGTTAATCCTTGGATGGGATTATCCGTGCAGTATCATTTTTTTTGGTAGCAATTAATTCGCTAGGGTCAACACCTAAAATACCAGCAATCTGGAATAGGACCTCTAATCTTGGTTGACTTCTGTTTTGAACATAGCCATTAACAATATTGTAGCTCTTTCCGAGCTTTTCTGCCAACCATATTTGCTTTAATCCCTTTTGTTCCAAAACTTCTTTTATTCGATTCATAGGGGAGGGTTAAAAATGTTTAATATAAACTTTCCATCATGAAAATACACTATTTTTCAGTGTGTTTTTATGAGTCATTTTAAGAGTATACAGCCAATTTGGTTGAATATGCCCAATTTAGTATAAAAATATAGTAGTTATTTAATAAATTTCTTGGGGGGATAATTGGCACTAAATGTAAGAATTTTCTAGAAAAGGAAAATGTGGAATTCTGTAATGGACCTAAAATTGGGAAAGGCAAACTGAATATTTAATTCCTAGTTATTTTTAGATTGAGCTGCTTTGATATTTTTATGTTTCTCTTCTATTAGAGGATATTCAGGCCAAAAGTCTTTAGGAGAACACTCCAATGCTATTGCAATTAAATTCAAGTGAATTGTATTGTATTTGGCTTTTTTAGAAGGTGCTTCTATCTGTGAGATAAAACCAATATTTTTTCCAATAGCTAGAGATAATTCTTCCTGCGTCACATCTTTGGCTTCTCGAATTTCTCTAACTCTAGATATTATATAACGTTCTATTTCATCAAGCGATTCGTGCATCCATCAAATTGAAACAAATTCTCAAAGAATTATTATGTACTATAGTACAGATTAAAAAATATTGTTATATTCGTCTAGAATTACATATTTTGCGATTCTTCGTTTAGAACATATTTGAAGCTATCGCTTTGAATCTCGGCTTGAAAACTGGTAATTTTTATGGAAACGAGATGATAAGCAGATTGGCTCACGACCCGGGCGTGAGCTCTCTTATCGTTTCCAAGGTATACCAGAACCTCAAGTCGGTAAGTTGAGTTTTCACGCCCAACTTGTTTCTTAGCGTTTGGTTTTATTTTTTTCTTTTTCGATGTGTCGCTAACCTTTTAAGGTTATGGGAAACATTTGGCAACTTTTTTCTGTAGGGTTCACACCGTGTTTTTGCTCCATTTTTGGAGCCTGTCACTCGGTATTCGATATCCTTTTCATGAAAAAGCCAAAGAATCCCGTATAACCATGGACTATAGTTATGGGTATTACGCTACTAATTTTCGGTTTACGCTACTACTTCAGACCCATAACTGACACATACATTTTTTGGGCAACCGGCCCTATCACGAAATCATAGTCTTGTTCCATTAGGAATCCCATTTCCAAGAGCGTTAAATCCTTGGACAGGATGGCCTATGCCCGAACCTAAATCCCCTAAGGTAAGTTAAGGCTTTGTCGGGACTTCGGGGGCAGTGCAAACAAAAAACCTCCGGACAGGGTAGCAATTGTCCAGAGGCACGATTCAATTAACACTAACGGTTAAAATCAAACGACTCAAAATTATGAAGATAATATGGATAAATGCGAACAGGTTTTCCCTGTTCCTGATCATTAACATGCTGCTGGCCCTTTGGCCATCACAAACCTTGGAGGCTGCCATGGCCCCACCTCCTCAAACTACCATCACCGGCACCGTCACCGACACTAACGGAAACCCTCTCGTTGGGGTAAGCATCCAGGTGGAAGGCACCCAACGGGGCACGATTACCGACCTTGATGGATCCTTTACCATTCAAGCCAATCCAAACGATACACTTTACTTTTCAATCATTGGCTTTGAACCTATGTTTGTTGGGATTAAGGGGAGGCGTGAGGTCAACGTCCAAATGGAAGAAGACATCACGCAATTGGGGGAAGTAGTTCTCAATGCGGGTTACTACAACGTATCCGAAAAGGAACGCACAGGAAATATAGCCACTATCAAGGCTGAGACCATGGAGAAACAGCCCGTGGGCAACCCTTTGGCCGCTATGCAAGGCCAGCTGTCAGGTGTCAACATCGTCCAAAACACAGGGGTTCCCGGTGGGGGATTCGAGGTCGAGGTACGAGGTAGAAACTTCATAAATGGGTTGAGCGACCCGCTCTATATCATCGATGGTGTACCCTTTGGTTCCCAGTCCCTAGGTTCCAGTAGTGTCTCTGGTGGGATTCTGGGGGGCAATATCAGTCCGCTCAATGCCATCGACCCTACGACCATTGAGAGTATCGAGGTATTGAAGGATGCCGATGCCACGGCCATCTATGGCTCGAGGGGTGCTAATGGGGTAGTCCTGATCACCACCAAGCGTGGAAAAGAGGGCAGGACAACCTTCAGCGCCAACCTTAGTACAACCTTGGGCCAGGTTTCCAATTTCTTGGAACTGATGAACAGCCAACAATATTTGGAAATCCGAAGGGAAGGGATTGTCAATGACGGTTTCGGGGACTTTTTGAACGACCCCAATTTTGATCTGTTCTTTCCGGACCTCAAAAGCTGGGACAATTCCCGCTATACCGACTGGCAGAAGGTCCTCATTGGCGGTACTTCCTATCGCAACAATGCCCAGCTTTCGGTATCAGGGGGTAATGAACGGACCAATTTTTTAATCAGTGGTAGCTACTTAAAGGAAACCACGGTATTCCCCGGGGATAGTAACTATAAAAAGGCAACGGTGCAGAGCAAGGTGAACCACCGCTCAGAGAATGACCGCTTCCAAATCGACCTGTCCACCATCTATTCCAATGAACGAAACCAATTGCCACAGCGCGATTTCACAGGATTGGCCTACACCTTGGAGCCCAATGCCCCCGAAATCTATGATGAGGAAGGACGGTTGAACTGGGAAAACAATACCTGGAACAACCCTTTTGCCGCCCTGGAGGAGGACTATGTCTCCAAGGTGAACACCCTTATCGCCAATGCCTTGGTTTCCTATAAGCTATTGCCCAATCTGGAACTAAGGACCAGTCTGGGGTACAACACCTATCGCTTGGATTCCTATAGGACCCTACCCAGCAGTGCCCGTAACCCGAGCTTGGGACTGACCCCAGAGAACTATTCCTCGATTACGACCAACGTTTCCCAACGGGACTCTTGGATCGTGGAGCCCCAATTGCAGTGGAAACAAAAGTGGGGCAGGACCGCCTTGGATGTATTGATAGGGACCACCTTCCAACAACAGACCACCGAGGGTTTTGTGCAACGGGGCAGAGGTTTTCCCAATGAGGATTTGATCTTTAACCTATCCGCTGCCGAGACCTTGGAAGTGCTGACGGATACGGAAAGCGAGTACAACTACAATGCGGTCTTCGGTCGGGTGAACCTCAATGTGAAGGGCCGTTATATTCTCAATCTGACCGGCCGTAGGGACGGTTCCTCCCGTTTTGGTCCCGGCCGGCAGTTTGGGAACTTTGGTGCCGTGGGTTTGGCTTGGCTCTTTAGCGAGGAATCCCTTTTTGGGGACAATGCGATATTGAGCTTTGGAAAATTAAGAGGCAGTTATGGAACCACGGGCAGTGACAATATCGGTGATTACCGTTTTTTGGATACCTATAGCGTAACCGGATTTGATTATGATGGGATTTCCATATTGGAGCCCACGGGCATTTTCAATCCACTTTTTGGATGGGAATCCAACCGAAAGCTGGAAGCAGCTTTGGAGCTCGGTTTTTTCAATGACCGCATATTGCTCAACACCTCATGGTACCGTAATCGCAGTTCAGATCAGTTGGTCGGCATCCCTTTGGCCGCCACCACCGGTTTTTCCGAATTGACGGGCAACTTTGATGCCACCGTGGAGAATTCCGGGGTAGAGGTGGACCTTCGCACCATCAATCTGAGAAATGGCAAATTAAAGTGGTCCACGAGGGTCAACCTTACGGTGCCGAGGAATAAATTGTTGCGCTTCGACGGCCTGGAATCTTCTCCCTTTGCCAATCGCTATGAGATCGGCAAGCCACTGACCATTGTCAAGCTCTACAACGCCCTTGGCGTGGACCCAGAGACGGGCCTCTACACCTTTGAGGACTATAATGGGGATGGCAACATCAGCAGTTTGGAGGACCGACAGTTTATCGAGGACAGGGCCCCGCGCTTCTATGGCGGGTTGGGCAATACCCTTACCTATGGCAAACTATCATTGGATGTATTCTTCCAGTTCAAAAAGCAGAAAGCTTTTGACCAATTGGCCTTTGGGGCCACCCCGGGCTTTCGTGGGAACGCCCCGGTCGAACTACTGGATCGTTGGCAACAAGCAGGGGATTTGGCGCCCATTCAAAGGGCCTCTGGGGGACTCGCCCCGGATGTGGACCGCGGGACCTTCCAGCAATTGAGCAATGCTGCCTTTTCCGATGCCTCCTTCGTCCGTTTGCGGAACATTTCCCTGAACTATGGGCTCGGCCGCCTGGATAATGGCATGCAGGTGAACGTTTACCTACAGGGACAGAACCTATGGACTTGGACAAAATATCGGGGACCGGACCCTGAACAACCTTCCAACGTTAGATTGCCACAATTGCGACAGATTACCCTTGGACTACAAGTAGACTTTTAACCATAAAAAAAATTAGATATGATACAACGAATAAACAAAACCAGGAGCGTAGGGGACCATGGTCTTCCAGCACTCATAAAACATCTCAACCTTCAAATCCTACCATTGCTCATGTGTCTGGGTATGGAAGGCTGTACGGACTTTGTGGAAGTGGCCCCGCCCAAGGACACCTTGGTCGCCGAAACGGTATTCGATGAAGCCTCCACGGTACGCTCGGCCATGGCGAACCTATTTTTCGGGATGCGGGAACAAGGTATGGTATCGGGCAGCTTCGGCCTGACCACGGCTATGGGCATCTATACGGACGAACTGGACTATTATGGATTCGAAGTGCAGAATACGGAATTCTACCAACACAATCTATTGGCCGGCAATGAATTGGTACGGCAATGGTGGGCCAATGGCTATGAGCTGATCTACGGTGCCAACGATATCATTAGAGGTGTGGAAGAATCACAGGCCCTGAGCGAGGAGGAAAAAGCCCTGTTTACCGGCCAGGCCCTATTCGTCCGCTGCTATATCCATAGTCTTTTGGCCCAATTGTTCGGGGATGTACCCTATATCACCACGGTGGACTATCAGGTGAACAATACCGTATCACGGACCCCCGAGGCCGAAGTTTTTGAAGCGATCATTACCGATTTGGAACGGTCCGTGGCCCTCTTGGAAGGTATGGAAAACCCATCGTCGGAACGCACCATACCCGACCAGTATGCAGCCAAGGCCTTATTGGCCCGGATGTACCTGTATGTACAGGATTGGTCGAATGCTGACGCTATGGCTTCTGAACTAATAGTAGCCTTTGATCTGGAAGGCGATTTGGATAGGGTCTTTCTAAAGGATTCGGGCGAGACCATTTGGCAATTGAAGCCGGGCGAGGCGCCTAGGAATACCCAAGAGGCAAACCGATTGATCATACAGGCGGTTCCCGGCCAGACCTATGCGCTGACCGAATCATTCATGGACAGTTTTGAGGAGGGCGATCTACGGGAAGCTTCTTGGACAGAAAGCATATCCAATGCCGACAATACATTGACCCTTTTCTACGCCTATAAATACAAGGCCGATTTTTCCCAGACGGAGTCTATGGAATATTCTATCGTACTTCGTTTGGCGGAACAGTACCTAATCCGGGCCGAGGCGAGGGCACAACTGGGCAATCTGTCCGATGCAGCAAGCGATATTAATGTGCTCCGCAATCGGGCAGGTTTGCCCAATGTCCCCATAGGAACACAAGGGGAGCTATTGGAAGCGGTATTGCAGGAACGACGGATGGAACTCTTCACAGAGCGGGGGCATCGTTGGTTCGATCTGAAACGCTTTGGAGGGGCCAGAGCCGTATTGGAAGGTATCAAGCCAGGATGGCAGGATACCGACCTGTTGTTGCCCATTCCGGAGACCGAGATAGAGATCAACCCCAATCTATTGCCACAGAATGCTGGCTACTGATAAATATGAACAACAAAGGATGCCAGGGCATTTCACTGGAAGCCTTGGTATCCTCAATAAAAATGACATCAATGAAAAAAATCGTAATAATACTATGGCTTTTTATGGCGGTTGGGGGATTTTCCCAAACACCGAAAACCAACGTCGCAAAAGAGGCTGAATCAGTAAATTATACAAGAGGGTCAACATTTCTGACCTCCTTTATGCAGGAGGGGGAGCTCTATCTCAATATTCCGAGAGAGGTGCTGGAGCGTCCTATGCTCTTTATCCGCTATGACTACAGAAAAGCATGTAGATATATGCAGGTGCTTTGGTCACTGGAAGGGGACAAGGTGCTATTAAAGCACCCTAGGGTAAAGTCCACTTCAGGAACCATTTTACCTGTAAAGCATCACAAAGCATTAAAGGATAATGTCTTGGCCATGTTTCCCTTGGAAAAAGATATGGGCAAACAAGGGGAATTGTGCATCAACGTCACTTCCTTGGTAATGGACAATGTCATTGAGTGGACCAAGGGCTTTACGGAAACCTTGATACCACAGATGAGCTTGTTGCAGGGCTCAAAGGATTTTCATAACGAGGTGATCATCAAAACCCGACGTGGTTTGATGTTCGAAGGCTCGAAAGTTTCCTTTCCAGTATTCTTTGGATTAGCGGCCCTTCCCGAGAAACTGATGAAAGGCCGAGACTATGACTACCGCATGGGATTCTTCAATGAGGACCGGAGTGGTATCAATCATGGTGAACCCAAAAACAGTGTGGCCAATATTGCCCGGTGGCGATTGGAGAAAAAACACAAGGACCGAAAACTGAGCGTGCCCGTTAAACCGATCATATTTGTCATACCCCCAGAGGTTCCCGAACAGTGGAGACCTTATGTGAGGGCCGGAATCGAAGAATGGCTGCCTGCCTTTGAGGCAGCAGGGTTCAAGGATGCCATAGTGGTCAAGGAAACGGATAGCCTGTCGGAATGGGAGGCCCATAGTATACATACTTCCTACGTGGACTGGGGCGATTCCAAATATTTGCGCGGCTTTGAAGAATCCGGTGGGACTGTATCACTCATAATCGATGAAAGGACAGGAGAAATCCTCAAATGCGACATTTATCTGGGAGCGTCGGTCGAAAATGTTACGGACCGTTATTTTATCCGTTGCGCGCCCTTGGATAAACGGGCCCAGTCGTTGCCTTTTCCCCAAGAACTCACCGGAAGGCTTTTCCAAGGGGTTGCCGCCCATGAAGCGGGTCACGCCTTTGGTCTTTTTGACAGTAACTATGGCGAGTTCGCCTATCCCGTCGAAAAGATGTCCGATATCCAATGGCTGAAGACCATGGGCCATACCCCTAGTATGATGAGCTATACCAGGGAAAACAATATTGCCCAGCCGGAGGACAATGTGCCCCCTGAACTGTTACTGCAAAAAGTGGGCCCGATGGACCGTCACCAGATCGAGTGGGGTTACACCGAATTTCCAGAGGAAATGTCAGAGCAGCAGGAGGAGGAAGCCCTAGAGCGTATTATAGGGGTGCAGGATTCCGTTCCTTGGTTCAGGTTCAACCAAAGCCAAGTGGAGGTTTTCGGGCCCGCAACGGCAGATGAAGTGGTGGATACCAATGATCCGGTCGAGAGCACCAAATTGGCACTGAAGAACTTGGAACGTGTCATCCAACTGATGCCGGCCGCCGTTAAGGACCAAAAGGACATTAGAAGATTGGAAAATCTATATGGAAGATTACTGGAACAGTGGAAAGATCATATGCTCCATGTGACCTCTTTGCTAGGTGGGTACGATATTCGGTACAAGCCGATCAACACCCCTGGCAAGATGTTCACGCCAATCCCTTTGGCCATGCAGAGGGAGGCCATGGACTTTTTGCATGCCAATGCCCTGAACCCACCGCAATGGTTGGTTACCCCCGAGTTCCTCCCCAAACTGGAATACTCCACCTTTCCGGACAAAATGGTCGAATTCCAACAGCGATCGGTGGACGAACTATTACGCCCCCGACGCTTGAAGCGCTTTGAATATATGGAAACGCTTGAGGGCTTTGAAGGTACGTTTGAATGGTATCTATCGGAATTGCAAGAGGGATTGTTCAGGGAACTGTATGAAGTTCCTGCCAAAGTGGGACGGATACGGCAAGAAATCCAATCCTATTATATCGACAGGGCCATTATGGCGGTACACCAAAAACCGCAACACTTTTATGCAGAAATGAAAGCTTATGATTATACCGCTTACTCCAAAGGGCTGTTGATGGAGCAGTTGGTGAAATTAAGGGGGGATATAAAGAGCAAGTTAAGAAAGGAAAAGGACAGTGATGCCAGAGGACATTGGGAGCACTGCTTGGCCCGATTGGATTCATTGTAAACAAATCAATGGATCAAAAAATCAAATAGCATAATGGAAATGTAATCCCCAATAAGGGATGGTAGTTTTCAACAACTAAAGCGTAATTTTTTGTTTTCATGTATTTTTTGAATTAGTCAAAAAGGTGCCCTGTGAGGGGGCACCTTTTCTACTACGAGTGACAAGGAACTATGGGTTCCTGCCCAATGGTGTGGACAGGGAAGGTTCAGCATATAGTTGATTGCCGAAGTACGTACAACTGATGTCGCCGTTAGGCTCACAGTCGTCCCCTATGGTCACCTCCATGACCCCGCTTGACGTTTGATAGTACGCCACTTGACTGACCGTATTGCTCTCCGTGGCAAAGGCCAGACCGACCGCCAATAGAATGGCAAAGGCCGGTAAAACAAGTTTTAAAAATCTAGTTTTCATAGTATTAAGAATTAATTATTAATGCCTACTCTTTTTCTAAGGTTTTCGGCTTCCCCTTTGACTGCACAGTGTTTTTAGATGTTGATTTTTTTCCTTTGTTTTCCCATAGCATGATACCGATCAATGCCAGTGCAATCCAACAGGCATTGAACACAAGGTGGGTTTCCCAGCCCATGGAGGATATGACACCCCCGCAGGAGCAGGGGATATGGTCGCTGAAACGGAGCATCCAAGCTATATAGCCCGTAAAAAAGGTCATTAATATAAGGGACCCGTATAGGGCAGCCAACCGATACGCTTTAATCAGTAGCAGTATGGCCAGCACAATTTCAAGCAGGGGCACCATCCAGGCAATCCACTCCGCGAAAGGACCCAAGAATTCTGAACGATTCATTTGGAGCTTAAAGTCGGATAGTCCCATGAGTTTACTGCTTGCGGTATACAGGAAAAGTATGCTATAGAGATAGCAAATGGTTTCCACTATGGCCCAACGTTTATATATGAGTATGCCCGTTTTCATTGTAAGAGTTTGATTTACAATGATAAAATTAATGGGGTCTACCGATCTCTAAGGGATTATTTAGGCTCTGAGAAGGATTATTTGGAGCGTTTCCGCAGTTGGGATGGCGTATAACCATACCTTTTTTTGAATTCCCGGGTAAAGTGGTTCCCCTTTTTGAAACCCACGGTTTTGGCTATGGCAAGGATGGTCTTATGAGTGTGTTCTATCAGAATGTGGGCCTTTCTGAGCCGTTCATGTTTTTGATATTGAAAGGCCGTCATGCCGAAAAGCTCCTTGAATCCTTTTTTGAACTTGTACTCGTTGGTATTGCAAAAATGGGCCAGCTCTCTTATGGAGGGCAGTGGCATATCCAGATTGTCCATGATATGCCGTTCGCCTTTTCTTAGGTTCTCCAGATCCACGGCGCGGAGGATATGGGTCTCTGTTTTTTCCGGTCGGGGCAATAGCCCATGGGCCTGTAATTGTTTTTTAAGTTTCTTCTGAAGGAACCCTTGATCCGTCTCCTCTTTCTTGACCAGATCAAAGCTGGTCACCATAAAAGCACCCACTTGGTTCGCGTATTCCGGAAAATAGATAATATGGAAATGGGCGGGAAGCTGGAGTCCCGATCGTTCGGAAAGGGACAACTGTAGGGTCAGTTCCCATATCTTGTCTTTTGGAACTGCCTTCAACAGTTTTTTCCACCCCTTTTGGGAGCTTTTGTCCAACAGTTGAGCAAATAGGCGGCCTTTCAAGGTCCCTTCTTTGTAGTGCAATAGGGTATCGACCGTAGGATTGGTTCTGGTAATTTGACCTAAGCTATCCAGTTCAAAGTACAATTGAACGACCATTTCATAGGAATTGGGCAATTTGATAAAGCCTTGGTGCAGAAAGGCGTCCCTGAGTTCCTCGGTGGTGGAATTGACCAAAAAGGTCAAGGCCTCCAGTGCATCGTTTTTATCCGTTCGTTCGATTTGGTAGGAGAAGTTCCCATTGGCGATATGCACCAATTGATTGTAGATATGCTCCAATCGCTTCTTGTTTTCCAGACTGTCCATAATTGTCCCCGTGTTTTAGATTCATAATCCATTGGAAACGGGACACAACACCTATCTTGGGCGCGATAGGTACCTGCGGGCCGTTTCCATGTCGGGGAACATTTGAATTGGCGCCGAACGCATTCGGGTCGAAATGTATTTGGAGAAGACCTCCTCCAGTGGGGTGACCGCAACCAGTACCAGTTCCTCGACCAGTTCGGCACCTTCTCCAGATAAAAAGTGCCAGGCTTCCTTCTCGATATGCCTGACCCCATTGATGTTGCAAAGGATGCGATAGGGTTTTCCCTGTTGCAGGAGCATGCGACGGGCCACCGTTTTTTTGGCTCCCGAAAGGTCAATGGAGATGCCCTCTTTCCAAATAAAAAAGAGGATTTCATCTTCCAACCACATGGTGGCCAATTCGGTTTCCACAATTCTTTTCATCCGTTGCGATTTCAAAAAGGGCGGTTAAAATAAAAAATTTTTGAAAATATTTTTAACAAGAAAAATCTGCTTTTTTAACAAAATGGGCTCTAAAACGTAAAAAAACTTATCTGTAAGGGATTTTTTTGACCCCATCATGTCCTTGATGCACAAAACATTATGGATTTTATTTAGTTTGAAACCGTGCGATTTGATACCAATTCGTTCAGCAATTCAAATTTGTACAACTGATTTGGTACAAAATGGACCTATTTGAAGGATATCTAGCAGAAAAGTTCCCTGAATACGAATTTGATGTAAAGTGCCCTCCCCTTGATGATATGGCTAAGGGGGGAACACCATACGTTTTTGGAGACTACTAAAGATTACCTATAATGAAATATCAAAAACTGCTATCGGAATTTGAGGGCCAGTTGGAGGCCTTGGAAAGTGGAAATGGCGACATCCTGTACAAAGCGGAGAAGGGAATTGTACTGGTGGAGAGGTGCATCCGAAAACTGCAAAAGCAGATCGTTGGCCAGGATTTTGAGACACAGGCCGACGAAATCTATTTTTTTAAGCACGTAAAGCCCCAGATCTTTAGCAAGCTCATCTATTACATCAGGCTCTTTAGCATTGAGAGCAAACGGCCACGGGGTAAGGATGTGGCCCAAGTAAAATACCTACAGCAACAGATCGATAAACTGCAAACCTTCTTCAACGACAACTTGGAATTCTATAACTATTACCGACGTGGGGCGATGTCCATGGACGAGCAGTATTTTGTCCGGGGCAACCGCGATCTGCGAATGCCCTTGGAATCCTTCCACTTTTTGATCGATGACCAGTTCTCCACCTGTCAGGACGGCACGGTGGCCACCATCATGGCCTATGACATGCTCATCGTGTACCTGAGAAAGGAAGTGGACGACCTCAATAACAATATGGAACCTACAAAGAACACACCCATGGAAAAACCATCAAAACTTTTTTGGACGGGGAGCAAGACCGATCTCATCGAGCTCCTTTATGCCCTACATACCAGCAAATGTATCAACGGCGGTACAGTGGACATCAAGGAAATGGCCTCCCATTTCGAATATTTCTACAACGTTGACCTGGGCAATTACTACCACACTTTTATCGATATCCGTTCCCGTAAGAGCAGCCGGACAAGGTTCCTGGATAGGCTCATCGAGATGCTCAACCAGCGGATGGAATCCCTGGAAGAATAGCCCTTGAATTTTTCCCAAGTTGGTACCAACTTGGGAATTTTGGTTTTCGGGGGTTTTGGCACCCCTTTTTTGCGATTTTGAAGCTTTTTTGGACCTCGCAAAAATCCAAATGGCCCTAAATCGATACAAATCTTATGATAAAAAAATCTTTCCCAAGTTGGTACCAACTTGGGAATTTTTTCCAAAAAGCTTTTTGAGTTTTGTGATCGAACCCGGATAAAAGGCTTAGGGCTGAACAGGTCCATTGTCTATCCCTAAAAACACAAGATTATGGCGGCAACGATCATTACCACGGAAGACCTGATGGAGTTCAAAGAGGAACTCTTGGAGGAGTTCAAGAAATTGATGGTGGAACACACCCATCCAAAACCCAAAAACTGGCTACGATCAAGCGATATCCGAAAACGATTTGAGATAAGTCCCAGTACCCTGCACAGTCTGCGCAGCAAGGATATCATTCCCAGCTACAAAGTAGGGGGACTTGTTTTTTACGACGCAGAGGAGATCGACCAAATTATTCTGGACAACAAGGTGGAACCCATGGACGGTACGGTATGAACTATATCAAGCACCTTAATGCGGCCTTGGTCGAAATTTATGGGGACGAGCGTTTGTGTCCCGGCCATATCAGTTTGTACCTGGCCTTGTTTTTTTATTGGAATATGTTTCGGTTTCCAGAGGAATTTCCAGTCAATCGCAAGGAATTGATGAAGATGGCCAAGATCGGTTCCAAGTCCACCTACCATCGGTTAATGAAACAATTGGATACGATGGGCTATATCGACTATTCCCCATCAAATAGCCCAACACGTTCGAGTAAGGTTGGACTGTCCCAAAATTGGGACAAGAGCGGTACGGTCATGGAACGGAGCCGTTCCATTTTTGGGACCTACTGTCCCAGCAGTGTACCGGACACCTTTTATAAGAAAACAGACCAAACGAACAAACGCTCTTTGGGAGCAAAGCCCAGAAGCCAATTGGAAGTCCTCAATTTTTTTAAGGAAAATGGATATGGCAAAGAAGAGGCCCAGCGATTCTTCAATCATTATCAAGCCATTGGATGGAAGATAGGGGGCAAGATTTCCATTGTGGATTGGAAGGCAGCGGCGCACAATTGGATGATCAAGGCTGATGAAATAAAAAATGCAATGGGCGCTTCCAAAACACAGGAAAGAAACCGCGACCATTTGATGGTCGAAACACAAAAGGACTATGGGCAACCCCTCTAAGATAACGGAAGGAGGCGTGGTCTATTCCCTGGGAGAATTCGACGGGAAGCAGGTCGAATATGACTTTTCCAAGGTACTGACCTATATGGATGCCAAAGGGAAAATGCTGTTCGGAAGAAATTTCAGGCTCTATCCCGAGGATCATGAAGTCCTGTTGAAGCTGTGCAATTACATGGTCCGGGACCAGGACAGTTGTCAAAAACTGGGCATTGATCCCGATAAGGGCATCCTTCTTTCGGGTCCCGTGGGCTGTGGCAAGACCACCCTGATGAAACTGATCAGGCATATCACCCCGCACTATAGGCCCTATGAGGTCATACCGGCCAGGAACATTGTCTTTGGGTTCAACCATGTCGGCCATCGCATCATCGAAGACTATGGCAATGGCCGGTATTTCTGTTTTGATGACATCGGGGTGGAACAGATGGGGCGACATTTCGGGAAGGATTGCAATGTCATCGGGGAAATCTTGCTGTCCCGCCATGAGCTGTTCTTGGAATCGGGCCTTCGAACGCACGCCACCACAAATCTTAACGCCGAGGAACTGGAGGAGCGCTATGGCAAGCGGGTACGGAGCCGTATGCGGGAACTGTTCAATTTGGTGGCCTTTGACCAAAATGCCCAGGACAAACGGGGTACAAAAAACACTGAAAAAAATAAAATCAAAACTCGACAATCATGAGAATAGCAACGATGAACATCCAAAACCTTTTTCACAGGGACCTCTCCTTTTTACGGCAAAATGCTTCCAAGAACCTTCAGGATTGGATGGAGGAATTTCAGTCCCTTTTGAAAAACCCCAACAAACAGCACCAAGAATTGGGGCGGATGCGCGAGTTGGCCTTTTTGATGGGTTTTAGCCCACAGGCCACCGAACCCTTTTTAACCCTACGAAGAAAAGGGGGACACCTTTACGTAAAGCCCTTGGGCGGGGAACGTCAGACCAGGGCCACGGAACGGGTCGGTTGGAACGGTTGGGTGGAGCTCCGCACCTATCCCTTGGATGAGAAACACCGAAGTTCCAAAGTGGAGTGTATTGCTGAGGCCGATCCGGATATTTTGGTATTGCAGGAAGTGGAGGATAGGGCCTCCCTATCGGATTTCAACAGGGATTATTTGGGGCCAAAATTGGGAGGTGCCTTTGAACAGTGGCTGTTCACGGAAGGTAATGACAATAGGGGACTGGGCCATGCCATTTTGACCAGAAACGGCTATCGAATCGTCGGGTTCCAACCCCATGCCCATGAACGTGACCAAGAAGGGAAGGACCTTTTTGAAATGGACTGCCCGGAATATACCGTAGTGACCCCGACCGGGGATGAGCTGACCATCATCAGTACAAGATTCTCGGAGGATAGTAGAGATGTGGACTACAGTGCGAAGCGGAAGGAACAGGCTAGTCGGCTAGACTCTTACTGCAATCGTTTATTCGATCAGGGCAAGGATAGGATTGTCATATGCGGAACCTTAGGTGAGGTTTCGTATGGAAATAGCTTAAGACCATTATTGGCGGACAGGATGGTCAGGGATATTACTGAGCATGTAGCCTTTGAAGTAACCGGTGATAAGGACTCACATAGAATGTCCAACTATGACCCACACTCGGGCTGGTTGGCCAAACATGACTATCTATTGAGCTCTTCAGTATTGTATAACAGCATAAACAACTGTGGGGTTCACTTTCCAAGGGTAGAACAGAAAGCCCATATTTCAAAGTTGGCCCCTTTCAAAATCAATGTAATGAATAAACCCATATTAGCACCTCCGCTGTTATGGGGTGACTATGATTTGGGATGAGCTAAACAGGAAATAGTTGAAAGGTCAACCTTCCCGCCGTGTTGACGAACCCACGGTTTGTATTAATTTCTGATACTAAAAAATGACATAATAGAACTTAACCAGAAAATGTCGCTTATTTACAACAAAAATGATATTATTGTCGTTAATAAGCGACATTATGAATTCTAGAAAAGCAATACTTCTTCCTAAATATAAAAAGATATTTGATGGGATAGGAGAAAATATCAAACTTGCGCGAAAGCGCAGAAAATTGACGGCCAAACAGGTTGCGGAACGCGCCGGGATTCATCGCGCTACCTTGCACCGTGTAGAAAAAGGCGACCCAACTGTGGCCATAGGGATCTATTTCAATATTCTGAAGGTATTAAATCTCGAAAGTGATTTTTCAAAAATAGCAGCGAATGATGCATTCGGTCGTAAACTACAAGATTTAGATTTACTTTAGGCAATGGTCCAGGAAAATTTGATATTTACGTCCATGCCGATCGGATAGGATTAAACTGATTCAGAAATCATTTAAAATGGTGACTTCAAAAAATAGATCATACTGTTCTCTCTATTGAATGGATACTAGAAATTTTTATCGGGAAATCAAATCTTTTCAGATTTTCCAATTTCACGGTGACATTAATTTCTTGCAACCTTTGAAGGTCTTCGGAAAGGGGGTTAATTTCGTCCAAATTGTTCTTCGATGATTGGATGATGCATTCAATTTCTAACCCATCTATCCTTTCTAAAATCACCAATTCGTCCATAAAGAATTCGATATATCTAGCATCCATTTTATGGCTTGAGGGTTGAACTTCTAAAATTACGATTTTATCAATTCCCACCCATCCCTGGGCAACATTTCGAACTGTTCCACTTTCATAAGCTTTAGGATATAGCCAGATGGATATCGATGGCACAAAAATATACAGTCATCGTTGGCCTCAAGGTAGAATCCTTCCATGCTAATGGGGCGCTGTTCCACCTTCATTTGTTCCAAGGCGATTTCATACCGGTACGCCCCGATTTCACGCATCAAAATCTTGATGGCCTTTTTGTCCGAATTCCTGTACTTGATATGCTTCATTGGATATAATCCCAAAATTAGGATTTATTCCAATACATAGTCAATTGTGTTGATAAGTTAAAACAGACTGCCCTGTTCGTTGATTTCCGGATAATCCCTCCTTTCTATAGCCAGCTTATTGTTGGTGTCAATCCCTCTTTTGTATAAATCGCGTGAGACCGGGTAGGCTTCGATCTCTTTGGTGGTAAATGCGGATTTCATAAGTTCCTTGATACCTGGTTCATGAAGATCGGAAAGGAGCCAATCCTCTTCCCAGTGTTCGTCCAAGATCAATGGCTGCCTTTTCTTTTCATTGTGGATATGCTCGAACTGCTCATTGGCCGGCATGGTTATGATGGTACAGCTATAGAGGTCGTCATCCAGCTCGGAGTAGAGTCCTGCAAAGGCAAAAAGGGAATCATCCTTATAGTGGCAAAAATAGGGATAGGATACTTTGTTGACGTGGTGTGGTTCATGGAACCCATCGGCTACGATTAGACAGCGCTTGTCGTGTATGGAGTGCTTGTAGGTATTGCTGGAAAAAACCGTTTCACTTTTGGCGTTGAGGGTATTGTACCTTTTATGGAATGCGTCGGGGTCATCCATCCCAAAGGGGGGAACATAGCCCCACATAGCAGGAAACAGTTCATCGGGGTATTCCATGGGCACGATATACAGGTTACCATGGGTAAAACCGTTCATATGATAGTAAGGGGTATACTCCAGTTCTATTTGAAGTCTTGCCCTGAACCTTTCTTCGACTTCTTCCTTGGTCTTCCGTAATGTGGTAGAGTAGCACATGACATAAAGATAAATTATTTAAGGTCATTTTGATTTTTAAGGGCGGAGAAATTTCACCTCTAAAGAACACCATAAGTTAAATCGCCTATATCCCAAAGCATTTAGTATTCTTTGGATTTTATCCTTTGTTCCGAAATTGGTTCACTTCATTTATAATGAAGTTTATCCATGCGGACAAGAGCTGCCTCAATATTTTGGTCATGGCCAATAACAGTTCAGTCATAATGGAATGTTTTGATCAATGATTCTATAATGGCCAAGGCGATGGCGCACTGATTTTCCGTTCTCTCTGTATATTCAGCTTCCACGGCATTGGAGATAAAACCCGTTTCCAAGAGGAGGGAGGGGCAGTGCCCATGGTTATCACGTAGCACTTGAAAGTTGGCATATTTGATACCACGATCATAGATACCCAATCGATGCTGTAACTGGTCGCCCAAATAGGTGGCCATAAGAGTAGTTTTCGGATTGACCTGCCCATGGAACAAAAAGATTTCAAAGCCTTGGGCTTTCTTATTTGGGGCTTGGTTGCAATGGATGGACACAAAAACATCTGCTCGAAGTGCCTTGGCCAACCGGGCCCGATCACCCAAGGAGACCAAGGTATCGGTATAGCGGGTCAAATAGATTTCCAAACTGTCCTGAAACAGGCCCTGGTTCAATAACAAGCATTGTTTGGCGATTTCCAAGACCACATCCTTTTCCAGAATCCCATTGGTTCCAATGGCTCCGGAATCGGGACCTCCGTGGCCAGGGTCTATTACCACAATGGGCTTTTGGGCCATTGCTGTTGAACAGCAAACGAACATTACTAGGGTGCACAGGTACAATTTCATATCAGAGCATTGTTGTTTGAACAATTTCCAGCGAACTCCTGATTTTGGTGCCAATACTTCAATAATTAACACCTTCAAGTGTTAAAAAATGTGATTTCTAAAGCTTTTTCTTCATATCACTGGAAATTCCACATCGGAAATCCCATTGGGCGATACAACCAGCTCTAGGGTCATTTCAATCAATCATCACAAACAGGTTCCATTCCCATAGTATGGGGTGGGGCCCATCAAAAAACGAACGGTCATGAAAAACTTTAAAAAATCAGTAGTACTTGCTCTTGGACTTCTTATCTCCCAGACCAGCTATCCCCAAATCGGGGGAATCGAAGATTCCGTTGCGGACATCTCGGATACCATCCGGGCCATTTTCCCCATCATCCTGGGTGTCATCTTCCTCATAGGCTTTCTTTTTAATGCGGGCCATTTCTTTGGGGAGAACGCCGACCTCAAAAAGGGGATTACCCGTGTCCTGGTCTTTGTGCTCATTGCCGGGGCGGTCGTTGGGATCTTTACCTATCTCATCGGTATTGTCGTCTAAGCCACAAGCGACTTTTTTAGTCAACAACAAGATGATATGAAACAGTATAGTGTTTATCGAAACATCCGTGTCCGTGCCTTGATCTTTGGATTGCCCGTGGCTTTTTTTGCCCTCCAGATGATGGCCGTTGTGGGCTCCCTCATAGCGGTCATCTTCTCCTTTAATTTAATCCTCCTCATTGTGATGGGCATTGGCAATACAGTGCTCTATGGCATATTGCTCAAATTGGTCCAAGAACCAAGACTGCTACAAATAGAGGTTTCATTTCCCCAGCTTGTCTCCAACAAAAAAATAACTCCTTATGAATACTGCGATGAACTTTCATGAAAGCTATCCCATCGTGGATATCGAACAGAACAGGGTATTGGCCAACAATGGGAATATCGCCTATGCCTACCGAGTGGAACTTCCCGAAATCTATTCATTGTCCGAGGCAGATTTCGAAGAGCTGCACGGCCACTGGTTCCAAGCCTTGAAATCCTTACCTGTGGGTACTATGATCCACAAGCAGGATATTTACCAAAAAGTATCTTATGATGCCGGTCAACTGCCCGGAAGTTCCTTTTTGGCAAAGGCCACAAGGAACCATTTTGAGGGCAGGGAACACCTTTCCCATAAATCCCTGATCTTTTTTATCTGGCCCAAGAACAGGGCCATCAATAGCTCCGGGCTGATCAATCCCTTTGCCAAGGTGCCCAAAAAGTTGCCGCAGACCCTTGGGGAACAAGCGGAAGAGTTCGGCAAAGCGGTCAGGGATGCGGTTGGATATCTCAACAATTCCCCAAAACTAAAACTATTGCCGTTCAACCAGGCCGCTATGATCCAATATACGGATGCCTATTTCAATGGGTTTAACGAAGGATTCGATACGGACATGGTATTGGAAAAGGACAGGGTCCAGGTCGGCGAGCATCGGTTTGGGGCCATGGCCGTGAACAATGAAGCTTGTTTTGGGGATACTGTGCAGACCAGCCGGCCCAACGAACAATATACCGCAGATGGGTTTTTGTTCCACCAAGGTTTTATCGATGGGTTCGGGCTCACCTTTCCTGGAAATCATATCGTCAACCAGATCATCCATTTGGATGATAGGCACAGATGGCGCAAATTGCTTGAAAAACGGTTGGAGGAACTCTCCAAGAGCAGCAATTTCGGTTCCCGGAACAAACTGCTTTACGATAGGGTATCGGATACCCTTTCCAAGCTCAACCAAGATGATTCATCATTGATCATCAGGGGCCAATTGAACGTGCTTTGCTGGGCAAAGAGTGAAAAGGGTTTGGATCGATCATTATCGGAACTCACCGCCCGTTTCAAGGAACTGGATATTCAACCGTACTGTCCGGTGGGCAGGTCACGTATCCATTATGTACTCAACAGCTATCCCTTGTTTTCCTCCAATTTTGCGGATACCGACCTTTATGTCACCGACCTAAAACATGCCCTCTGTTTATGGATTAATGCCACGAATTATCGCTCGGATAAAAAGGGAATCATTTTCAATGACCGTCTGGAAAACATTCCAGTGATCAAGGATGTTTGGGACGAGGGAAAGTTTCGGATCAAGGCCCGCAACTTTGCCATATTCGCCCCCACGGGAGAAGGTAAGTCCTTTTTGGCCAACAACATCCTTAGGCAGTATTATGAGCAGGACGTGCGGCTAGTGATCATTGATCTGGGCGGCAGTTACGCCAAGTTTGCCCAGTTGTATCCAGATGAGCATATCATCTTGAAATACGAACCCGGTAAAAACCTCGGCATCAATCCCTTTTATAAAACCCCAGGCGACGGTGTCGCCGCAGATTGGTTGGAGGACCTGACCAACTTCTTGATGGAACTTTATGCTCCTGATGATACTATGGGCAAGGCACAGCGGGTCGCCCTGAAGAAAATCCTTCGTTCCTACTATGAAAAAATTGAAGAAGGTCATTCCCTGGAAGGGCTGTATACTTACATTCAAAAACACCAAAATACGGTATTGGAAGCCTTGGGCATTGACCCGAGCTATTTCAATCCGACTAATTTTTTGCACATCCTCTCCGAATATGTGGGCGATGGTATTTACAGCTTTCTTTTTAAGGTCGGGGAGGACCGATCCCACCGATTGGAAGACAAGCGGCTGATCATATTCGAGCTGGACGAGGTCAGGGACAACCGTGAGGTCTTGTCCGTGATGCTCAAGCTGATCAAGTCTGCCATCCAACGGACCATTTGGAAAAACCGAAGCGAGCGGGGCATCATCCTCTTCGATGAATTTGCCAAACAGCTCAAGTTTCCCAATGTTCTGGAGAGCGTGGAGTTTTACTATCAAGCCATCAGAAAACAGAACGGCGCCATTGGCATTGTATTGCAGTCCATCAACCAATTGCCAGAGAACCATACCTCTGCCACCATTCTCGAGAACACCCAGGTCATCTATAGCCTGCGGAACGAAAAGGGCTATGATGCGCTCCGGCAACGCCTCAATTTGAGCGCCCACGACCTGAACCAGCTCCGGTCCATCAAGAACGATTTGAAGGGCGAACGCAAGTACACGGAGATCTTTATCAAGATTGGGTCAGAGAGCAATATCTACCGCTTGGAAGTGCCCCCAGAGGCCTATGCCGCCTACCTCACCGACGGTACCGAAAATCAGGCCATTATGGCGCTTTATGAAAAGGTCCATAATATGGAGTTGGCCATCCAAGCATTCATCCATCAGAAAAAACTGCAACATGAAAACAATTAAAAACCAAACGCTAAAGAAAAGGACCTTGCCAATGGTGGTAGCCCTGACCCTCCTGCTTTTATCGCCCGGCCGTGCTACGGCCCAGGGGATGCCGGTGTACGATAATACCAACTTTATATCCTTGGCCAAACAGCTGGTTGAATCCGCAAAGCAGACAACGGAATTATTAAAGATGGTAGAGCAGCTCAATGCGGTCCGGGAGAAGATAGAAAAGGTAAACAATGCGGTGAGGCAGTACCAAGCGGTCCGGGACATTACCCTCAACAACGAACAACTCTTTGAGATGGCCCGGGACGATTTGAGGGAAGTCTTGAACTCCCCTTATATCCATGGCGATGAAGTCGAGATTATATCAAATGCCTTCAACGGTATCATGGAACATTCCCTGGACCAATTGGATTTTATGGGGCAGGTGCTCAGCAATGACTTTTTGAACATGACAGACGCAGAACGGCTGGACATATTGGAGGCCCAACGGGTGGAATCCCGAAAAATGTTGGCCGATATCAAGCATCGGAAAAAACGGTATGACATGATCATTTCCTTTCGGAAGATGCAGGCCTTGATCAAGGACAGGAAACCCAACTATTAAACTAGAGCGATATGGGACTTGAATATGTAGATGCGGTCTTCCAGACCATCAAGGACAGCAGTTTTGCCACCTACACCATTGGTGGGATGAAGGCCTTGGCCATACTGTTCTTTTTGGTCAATATCATCAAAAAGTATTATGAGGGCGGAGCGATGCGCACAGGACTCACTTGGGGACTGACGCCTAGCGATCTGATTCGGAATTTTGCGGTCGTATTGGTGGTGTTGTTCTCAACAGAAGTGTTGGGCGCCTTTGACACCATTTTAGTGGCCATTGAGAGCCAATATAGGGATACGGCACCTGAACTATTGCCACTTGCCCTTCAGGAAGTGGAAGTCGAGGAGGAGACAGGTCTCTTGGATGCGGCCACCAAGGCCATGGGCCTATTGTACGAATGGCTGGCCACACCCTTGATAGGTTTAAGGACCCTGGCTTGGGCCGGGAGTTTGGTGCTTTGGGTGTTGGATCTGTTCATCTATCCGCTCTTTTTGGCCGAACGTTATTTTATCCTTGGGGTGATGCAGGCCTTTTTCCCCTTGGTCATTAGTATGGCGGTCTTTGAGAAGTTCAGGGAAATGGGCTATCGCTTCTTTCGCTTGTATGCGGCGGTGTATATGATCGTTCCCGCCTTCTTTTTGGTCAATGTCTTTGTCAATGCACTGTATCAGGAAATCACGGACAATTTTTGGCCCAATCTGTTCGGTACGGACTTTGGCAGCGAGCTGTTCGCCCCCCTAATCGAACTGGCTGGGATAGGGTTTATCGTACTGCTGAAGTTCAAACTCTATAAACGGGCGACGACCTTCACCTTCCGGCTTTTTGCGGGGGGAGCCTAAGGCACATTCATTTTTAAAATAAACCGATATGAAAAAAGTATATAAAAACATCACTGATGTCCTTCGTTTGAACCGTTTTATTGTTCTGGCAGTGGTCGTTCTCTGTCTATTGACAAGCGGCATTTCGATGGGACTGCTGTACCACTATCAGGAAAAACTTTTGAACACTGCCTTTGCAATTGCTTCAGATGGTACTGTAATGCCATTGCAACTGGTGAGCCAGCAGGAAAAAAGGGAGGTCGAGGCTTTGGCCCATATCGACCTGTTCCATCGGCTTTTTTACGGCATAGATGACAGCAATTATCGTGACCATCTGGATAAGGCCCTATGGTTGGGGGATGCTTCGGTGGATGCCGTCTACCGACAAAAAAAGTCGGATGGGGTCTATAACCGTCTGTTGCAGTTTTCCTTACGGCAAGAGGTTGTCCAAGTGGACATTGAACTGGACTTGGACAATGAGCCTTATCGTTTTAGGGCGAGGACCATATTTGAGGTCCATCGGGGAGCGGTCATGGACCGCTACCAATTGGTTACCTCAGGCGAACTCATTGTAGTGGGCAGGAACTTTCCACACAATCCACACGGACTGTTGATTACCGATTTCTTCGAGGATTCCCTTCGCAAACTGGAACCACAAACCAAATAATATCATTATGAAACTGGATAGAAACAAATTGTTGTTTATAGGTCTGCTTGTTAGCATTTGTGGGTTTATCATGCTCTATGCACTGCAGTTGGGGGAACCTTCAAAAGATGAGGAGATAATACAACCAAGGGTGCCGGAACTGGCAGAGGAACCAGAAGAGTTCAGCTCAAAACTGGAGGCCGTTGACGCCATCAAGGACGAACGCGAACGGACAAAGCCCAGTCTGTACGGGGAAGAGTATATCGATTCCATCGGGGCATATGACCCGGAATTACAGGAGAAACAGCGCCAGCGTATCGTGGACAGCATCTATAGGGAGGGGCGTATTGATTATGAGGCGGGTACCTACCGAAAGCCTAAATCAAAAACCCAACCTATCGTGGAGAATAAAACGGAAAACTCCGACCCAAAACAAGAATCAAAACCCATTGATTTTTCAAAGGTCCATACCGCTTTTTTTGGCTCCAGACCAATACAAAAAGATAGTGTTCATCCTCCCGTTGCCATTAGGGCCGTAGTTAACGGTGAGCAACGGGTAAGGGCCAAAAACCGTCTGGAACTGCGGCTAAAGGAGGACATGGATATCAATGGCAGGCATTTTACACGAAACACCCTGCTCTATGGATTTGTCTCCTTTCGGGCCAATCGGGTGTTTGTCGCCATTGACCATATCGGCCAGTACTCGGTCCGTTTGAAGGCCTACGATATAATGGATGGGGGAGAGGGCATCTATGTGGAGAACAGTTATCGCGAAGAAGCAAAACGTGAGGTGCTGGACGATGCCATTCAGGATATCAGCCTTCCGGGCATGCCCCAATTGGGAGGCATCAAACAGGTATTCCGACGCTCCAATCGTACCGTGCGCGTGACCGTGCATGATGGTTATCAACTCATACTCAAATCAGAAAATCTTACCCTATGAAAATACATCCATATTTATTGATACTTTTTTTGTCCACTAATGCGGCCTATGGGCAATCAGACACGCTATATGTCAATGATACCCATATGTTGTCCCTTATATTCCCAAAGCCGATATCAAGGGCTGTCACTGGGCATTCCAATTATACGCTGGGATATAATCAAGAAACCCCGGAACGGGTAGGACTTTTACAGGGGAACTCAGGTGCTGACAGCAATCTGTTGGTATTGACCCAGGATGGATTGGCGTATTCCTATTATCTGGTCTATCGAAAACAGTTTAAGGAAAGCCATAGAGTCGTAGTCATAAATGAGGCTATTGGGAATGTTCTGCCCAAAAAACATTTGGATGATATGGCCCAAAAGGAAAAAGGAAGGTCTCGAAGCGTCCCACTATCGGACAGTCTTCAATACCGAAAGGCCAGCCGCTATTTTTTGGAACACAACTCCAAGGTACTCAAATCCAAACGTAAGAACGGAATCATTCTTCGACTGTGGGAAATGTGCTATTTTGGAAAGGAAACCTATGTTGTCCTGGAAATCGAAAACAAATCCAAGATTGGTTTTGAAGTTAATTATATACAGATCTTTAAAGAGCAAGGCAGCGGAAGTAAAAAATCTTCCTATCAAAAAATATTGTTGAATACCCTCTATGGGCACCGTATACCTACTATGGTTCCAGCTGCAAAAAAACAAAAGTTTGTATATGTGGTTCCCAAAGTTACCTTGGGCAGCCGTGAAAATTTATTGGTGGAGCTTCGAGAAAAGCGAGGTGATAGAGAAATGGTTGTTCGGTCAAATTAATGTGCCTTTATTCACATGATGATTTTATGAATTTAGCGATGTCCTAAAAGGGGTAAGGCTACAGTTTCGTTGCGTAAAAACCCATTAGGATTTTCCACGAGGAAAGTCAGAAAAAATGAACTATAGCCGGCTTAAGGGTATGTTTTTATTCAAGAAATGATGCAGGAATTAGAGCATTTCCATCGCGGAATTCTTCAACGATATTGATGTTTTTTAACCCTGAAACTGTTTCAACTGGAACATGTTCTAAAACAATCATCTGAAAACTTCCTTCATTCTCCACTCTCGTGGTTATAAAATTGTTTAGCAACTCAAACGCTTTTCTGATTTTGTAATCATCACTTTCAGGAGCATCCGTTTTTCTTTTTCCATTGGTTCCATAATATGGTCTACTCGGCTGATCTATAATTAAGAACGGTGCAACAAATGGTGACCGATTTTGAAATATGACCTCATGCATCGCAAGAGAGAAGAATAAATGAAGAAACATATGATTTGAACTACTTCCTACATTTTCTATGTATGATGTTTTCGGCTTTCGTAATAGTAGGGCTTTGTTTTTATAGTCAAATACAGGTTGATAAGTTGAGTAATTTGCTAACGCTTTATCAGATTCTGCTATATAATCGCTAATAATTTCCTCAACTAGCTTTATTGTTAATTCTCGTTTTTCTTCTGTATTTGTAATTATCAGTTGTTCTATTTCTTCTTTTAAACCTGCAATTTCTTCATCATATGATGTTATCACTGACACAGGGTTAGTTGAAAAGATTTCGAGTTTAGATTTCATTTGGCCTAAGAAGAAATACTTTTCTTTTTCATTTTCAAAACTCTTGTTGTCTTTAGGAAACAGGTCTAATTTCGATTTAATTATTTCAAGTTCAGCCTCTAAGTCCTTAACGTTATCCTTAACCTGTCGGTCTATAGGAGTATTTGTTTGATATATCTGGCGAATAGTTTTTAGGTCTTTCGTATATGAAGTCACAAGTTCTTCAAAAATTGACGTTTTTATAATTTCAGAATCTTTTTCTCTTAGAAACTCAATTGGCTTGAGACTATCATTTAGATTCTTTACAGAATTTTTGTATTTATTGTACTCAGAAGAGAACCGTTTTAGGTTGCGAATTTTTCTTTGTAGAGAATAGAAAGATGATTCTAATTTTTCTCTTTCTGAATTTGTAGTTGGTTCGGTTTCAAACCCCTGAATTGCTTTATCAAGCTCAAAAGTTACTTCTTCAGTTTTAGTCTCATCCGAAACTACGTTATACTCCTTGGCTTTTCGCAAGATTTCAACGCGCTCATTGTTAAAGTCAGTCGTTTTTGATGCTAGCGCCTTATTCTTTCTAATGAGTTTTGCCAGTTGTTTTTCTAAATCAGCTTTTTTCTCACTTTTAAGAATGTTTTCAACGGTTTCTATACCTAATGCAAGGTCGAATATGCGTGGAAGAGCTTCTTTATATCTAATTTCATTTTGTTTATCGAAAAACACACCTTCATCATTTTCGATAATATTCCCTGATATGGTGTTAAACATTAAAAAATATCGAAGTGAAATTTTAGTGCCTGATTTAATGTAGTTACTTCCATAGGTTGTTGGGAACTTTGCATCTCTATCTATTTTAAATTCAGTTTCTAGAATTGCTTTTATGGCGGTTTCAGAATTATTTGACTCTACTACAAGAGGTATCTCACCCAAAGATGAAAAATAGTATTTGTCGGAAACTTTGCCTTCAATAAGAGCTTCCCGCGCAATAGTGTATTTTTTGTCATTAACCGAAATGTTAATGCCGTACCACAAAACATTTTCGTTAATCATGCTCTCTGAAATCCTAGATTTACTTGAGAAAAAACAGTAATCAACTATTTCAAGAATAGCACTTTTCCCTGTGTGACTCCCACCAGTAATAATATTGACTTTATTTGGTTCGAAATCAACCTCTCTTATTTTACCATTCTTGAGCCATAAGACTATCTTATTTATTGTAAAATTCATATTTGAATTCTTAAGTTTAAGTAAAGGGTTCTATCACATCCTTTTAATATTGTTGAAACATTATTGGAAGCTTGGAATATCTTTTTCGCTCTTGTTCCCATTTTTGTATCATATTCAATTGGCATTGTAGTGTATAGAATACCTTTATCCAGCCGTGCATAGCCCATTTCAGTTAAGTATTGAATTGATGAAAATGTTAGTGTTAATGCATCATAATACCTAGCGTTGAAGTTTGAGAAATAACTCGTTTTCTCAGCGATCAATTTTTCAATACTTGGCACTTTAGTAGTTGCCCGAGCCAAGTAATACAAGCTCTCTTTATGAGTAATAAAGGGCATTACTAAAGTTGCCTTGGCTACAGATAATTCTTTGCTAATAGTAAGCACAGCACCTATGGCTATGGCACCCACACCAATGTTGTTATAGTCTATCTTCATTTTTTATGCTTTTCCCAATCCTTTCTCCAACCTATTACTGGTTCGTCTGAGAGTGAATAAAAATTTCCATGGCATAAATCAATATCAAGTTCTTGCTCCGCTAGCTTAAGTCTTTCTTTTAAGACAGATCTTAGAAGTTCAACACCCTTCTTATTGTAGTCTTCTTCATTTATGTTTTCTACATGCTGTATGCGAAATTCCGTGTCCCATAAATTAAAGGCATCCTTTTTAAAGCGCTCTAATTCTAATTCCGTGACATTGCCATCACGTTTCCATTCATCAAGGTTATTTATGAGTTTGAGCTTAAAGAGGGTTAACTTGGTTATATAATCTGAATCACAACTTTTTACAAAACCAATTTCCTCCAGTTGTTTGATGAAGACCTGTTCTTCCAAATTATTTGGAAGAGCTCCTTTATATTCTTGTACATCTAAAGAGCCATTTCGGTAAAGGTCAAATTGACGTCTAAATTTTTTATATAAATCCTCGAACGTGATCTCAATTTTAACACCCTCCTTGACTTGCAAGAAGTTGTCTGACCTAATACTCGAATCTATAGTACTGAAGGCCTTTTCAATTTTTTCCTGAGGAATCATTTTGGATTTAATAGCCTCTTTGCATTTGGTAATGATATCGTCATCATCCAAGTGAAAAAACGTGTTAAGTAAAAATTGTTCCAAAACCAGCTCATCAAGACTTAATACATCCTTGATGTAACCTTTTAAATCTTCGTTCTTGGTGTTTTTTTCAAGAGACAGGAAATGGGTGCGGATTTCATTAATCTTTTTTGTTCCACTCTGAAGATGACTTATTATTTTGACAATTTCGTTTGACTTATTGGATGATTTATTACTTGCCAAAACAAAACTTGTCTTTTCAATAAAGTTAAGCTGGGCTTGTTTTGTACTTCTTGCATCATTTGTATCACAAATTACTTTTGACCAGTTGGAGAACGTTTTCCACATATCTAAATCTGAGGTAGTAAGATTTGCTATATCACCCTTCGAATTTTTCTTTACGGTATGCTTTAACTGATATAGGACTTGAAGATTGTTGCCCAAATCAGTGTGTACATCATCTATAACTTCCAACCCAACAGATTCATTTGGTTTTAATAGGAGAACCTTCCACAGGAAAAAATAATACTGGTAATCAAAACCTATAGATTTTGATTCTGCAGCAGTTTTTTCGATATGTGTTTTATTGTTACTCATATTTCTTTATAGTTACAGATCAATATTATTGAATAAGTCCTAACCGTTTGGCTATGCGTAGTATCCCGAAAGCTATTGCGTATAGGTGTTGTTGGCACAGTATTTTTATATTTTAAATTCATTAATACTTAAATCAATTAATTCTGGAAACACTCTCAAAAATGTATCAGTTTTATAGAAGGTTATTTTAGAAATGTCTCCAATATCAACGAGTTTGTGTTTTAGAAGTACACCAAAAAAGACTTGGTAAAGTGAAAGAGTCATTGGAAAACCAATTTTATTTAAATGATCTAGTTCGTTGTCAATGCACTCGAAAATTGTCTTTAATTCCTTATTCAGTTTTCTTGTTTGCCACGTACTTAACTGATTCTTAATTAAGGCAAATAGGTTGTCTACTACTCGACTGTGATCTTTTGGAGATATCTCTTTTGGAATTTTACCCTTTTCGAAACTGTCTCGAATGAACTCAAGAATTTTGATTTTAATATCTATTTCGGGCCATTTGTAACTCGTAATGTTCTTATTAACATCCTTTGCGCTTAGAGCAATCATATCCAATTGTTCAACTGATGCCTTCAATTGCGATGCAAGTCTTAACACTTTCCAATCAATATTCTTGCTCTTGTAGGCAAGGTCATGAGTTGTCACTGACCAAGCATGCTCAAAGGCACTACGGATTTGTATCTCGAAGCTTATATCGTAAATATCTTGATTTACCTTGCTGTTTGGTGGTTTGAGCTTACCAATAAATCTGGTTGAATCAAATCTGAAAGTGTCAAAATTTTTGAAAGCACTTCCTTTTTTCCGAAGGTTTATTTCGATAAAAGCACTCTTTAAAAATTCGATTACACCTTCTTCATAGCTCAAATTAGGAACTATTACTGTGCACGCGACAAAATCATCAATGTTAACCCATGAAGAATACCTTCCAGTTTCAATTTTTTCACTTATTGAATCTAACTTTTTGATTCTCGATGTATACGCGAACAAATGCTTTTTAGCGTAGTTCATCAAAGTCTGATCAAGGGAATCTTGAATAAACTGAAAATATGGTAGATACAACTTGTATTTTGTAGATATTCTCGAATCTAGTATCATACAGCTAAAATTCAATTTGACCCAGTAGAATCTTAATCAAGATATTTTCCCTTTCCTTCCTTGCAAGCGTTCTATTAGATGCAACTCTAGCATACTCATAGTATGATTGAATATCGTTATTCGACTCCTCTGTAACCTCATGGTTTACAAAGGCAATTAGTCTATCTTTAATGACAGTCAGTTCAGGAAGTTCATCTCTTAGGGTTAAAACGTGAACTGCTCCAACCAGAGAATAAAAATCAGCTTGATTCTTTAATCTTGATCTTGTGAGAATGTTGTCAGGATCATCTGAAACAATGGCATTAACAGTATTAATTATATCTTTAAAGGATTCCGTTATTTTATCTTTTTCTTCCCAATCATCGTCTCGGTTTCCAAAAGCAATATCCAGTTCATTTGTATTAAAGCCTTTTGGTTCTCCTTCAAGCCTTAGCAAGATTTGTGCAGTGAGTTCTACATCCTTCATTTGAGAACGACTTCTCTTGGCAATTTGTGGGAAGTTCACTGGTAGTTTATGATTCAACCATTCAGTTAGTTCTTCTGAAGCAGTAATAAAATCTCCTGAATATTTAGCATGCCTTAATTCCTGTGAAGTAAGCTTTGCTACGTTTCGGTTAATTCTATCGAATATATTATTGATTATACTTTCATTGTTTGTTGGAAGGTATTCTACAGAAAAAGTGTAACTCCAAAATTTATTCTTCAAATCACTAGAAAACTCTTGGAAGTATGAGCCCCTCAAGTCTTCAATAGGACAGTTCTCCGACACAGGAAACTCATTATTAATAAATGAGAATATACAAGTTAAACGTTGCTTGCCATCCACAACATTATATGTTGTTACCCCAGCTGGACTGATTTCCTCATAAAGAAAAATTGTTGGCGCTGGATAGTCTAATAGAAGTGTCTCGATAAAATAGTCTCTGAATGTCTGCGTCCAAACGCTCCTTCTCTGATAAGGAGGGTCAAGGTCAAGCAGTTCTCTATTATATAAATCATTAAACCATGCAATTGTCTGAAAATTTTGTCTTCTATTCATTCAGTGTTTTTTATTGTGCCCAACATAGAAATATAGATCATATGATTTATATTTCTTTTTTTTTGGAACAAAGATGTAATCCAAAGAATTTCGGGTGTTAAATAATTCAACCCCAAGTTTCATCGTTTTTGAACGTTTATAAATGTAGGAATTTTACATTTATGAAAAATAGGGTTATCGGTGAAAGGAGGGAATAGTGGTCAATCTGCCCTGAAAAATCAAACTTCGATATAGTGATAATAAAGGGTCTAAATGTTAAACCAATTACGTGTACTGAAAAAGTAACTTCCTTATTATCGGCGAACTTGTTTTAGAGCAAAAGTTAAATAAAACGATGGGATGTAAGCTACTTTCCAAGCGGAAACGTCTATAGATAACAGAGATGATTAAGACTACTAAAGCTCTTATTTTGTAAACAAACCTTTGACCTCCAAATGTATCCGATGAAAATTGGCAGCTATTTCAGGGCTGTCGGAAGTATAGGTTGGCTCTGGTATATCCCGCTCGGCCTTGGGCACCGGAAACCGCACCTTTCTGTCCTTTCCATCAGAAAATGCGATGAATTCCCCCTGCCGCAACCGAAAGAACTCTTCGGACCGCACCTTGCCCACCTCCCGTTCGATATTGGTAATCCGGGTATCAGAAGCCATAAAATCCGTTTTCTTGCTCACACTGCGAATGGGCTTTTTGACCAATTCGAAAAACCGTTCGTAATAGTAGGCGGTATCCGGATCATTGGCCTTCCCAAAAAACTGATAGGACAGGTTGGAGAGAATGGCCCGACTGGCTTTGTCCCCGTACATCATATCGTTTTGGGCCTTGTCCTGCATTACATATACTGTTGTAATGTCATAGCTACGCAAGGTGGCCGGGATACGGTGCATATTGAGCAACCGAATGGTCGGGGCCTCTTCCATCAATACAAAGGAAGAACGTTGCCCCCGAAGGCTCATCTGTTTGATAACGGTATGGAGAATAGTAGCGATGATGGGGGAGTAGGCGGTTTCAAATTTGGGATGGTTCACAATAGAAAGTATTGCAGGGTTTTTGGGATTATTGATGTCCAGGTCCACTTCATCGGCAGAAAGGGCCATAAATATGCGTTGGGTCGATATTTTCTTAAGAGCATTGGCCAATGTGGAAAGTACCCCGGCGGTCTGCCGTTCGGAAGCCCTACCTGCTATAAAGGCATCGGCCATCGCCTTGGCCACGAGATCTTGGCTCAGCCATTGAATCAAGTGTTCAGGCTCCAACAATTGGTATACGGCAATTAGGTGGGACAGGGTACAGTATTTGGGATGATGCGTGCGAAGCATCCAGATCAAACCTCCGAGCAGCCCCTCGACGGCATCGTTGAAGAACTTTGAGGAGCCTTGGGCAACGAACTCGCGCTGTTCAAGCAGGTTTTCCAGTAGGACCCGGGAGACTTCGTTCACACTTTCCTCATCTGGTAGGTAACGGGGCGCAATGGGATTCACCCGTTTGTGGATAGTATCAAAGGACACAATATGAAAAGGAATGGCTTGGTCACGGAATAGGGGATAGGCCAGTTCGGTAATCTCAAAATGTTTATAGTCGTGGATGACCCCGCAAAAGCTATGCTTCTGAAAATGCCGCAACAAGGCATAGACCACGGATTCGGTTTTCCCACTTCCTGCAGAACCTATAATGGAAATCCCCCGCCGAATATTTTTAAGGGTCAGGGTACCGCTTCGAAGAGGGAGCCGAGCTTGGTATTTCGAGGGTATTGTAGCTTCATCATCATGAATATAAAACAACAATCCAATAAGCATATTTAGAAATACCGAAGGAAGGAGGGCATACAATAATAAGGGTACTATAATGCCCCATCCCAAGAAGTAAACAAACAAGGCCCCTTCCAATAGAAACAGCCCTGATACCATCAGAACACCACATCGGTGGACATATTGAAAGAGTAGCATGCCCAATCCCAAAGGAAGGAAAAGCAGCCACCAATAGCTGGTAAAAAATGCATCTAGATGATTAAGTAATTCCAAAGACATAGGGGTCAGATTTCAATGGAACTGGCCTTTCGGACTAGGGCAGCGGCCTTTTGCAAACGTGCCAGGGTCTTTCGGGCCATGGCCACCTTACTGGTCGGAATGTTGGGCAAGGGTATTTTGGCCCCGGTCTTGGACAGTAATTTGAAGGCAACAGCCCTTTTGGAGGCGGGTAACCCCATCACTTTGGAGAAATAGGCCTTGGGGTCTTTGTCCAAGGTCTTTCGGGCATTGTAGGATTCCACATAGTTCCGGTTGTATTTGAACATCCGGTCAAAGGTCTTTTCAGCCTTCTCGAAAAACTCATCCCTTCGGAATCCCCGTTTCACGGTCTGTCCATGGAGCTTGGCCTCGGATTCCCGATAACTGCTTCCGGGGGACAAACTGTAGGTGTTGGTGACATCCTTGCGGCTCATCACGATGTGTACGTGCGTTTGGGAACCCGGTTTTTGCATCCCCTCTGTGATGGGCTTTCCATCCAATTTATGTGGCATCTGTTTGTAGAGCCGATTGATATCCTGTTGGATGTGCTTGGGATTCCCTTGCAGGGCGCCACGTTTGACCTTGGCTAGGTCGTTTTGGAGTTTTGCGATTTGTGCTTTGTAGGGGCGGTTTTCCCGGATTTCACGGTCCCGTCCGGAATAGGTCCGTTCCTTTTCGATTTTGGCAAAATACTTCAACTGCTCCACTTGAACGGGCTCCTTGCGGTAGAAGGAAGCTGCATAATCCTTCATGACTTCCCGGACATAGGCTTTAAGCTTTTCGGGGTCATTTTGGATGGCGGCGAGTTCCCGCTGACTAGGATTGATGGTCAGAGAGTAGAACTTGGGCTCGCTTTGTTTGAGGCGGTCGGTATTTGCATCGATTTCCTGGACCACGGTCTTGGGATCGATGTGGTCTTGTTGCTGGTTAAAAAAAGGTTCCTGTTGTTCGGGGGCAAGTGCCTTGTTTTCCTTTTCCAGATAGTCCACAAAGTCTGCTGCACTTTGGGAAAAGGTCTCGCCGAGATGTTGTCGTGTGATGGTGATGTACATAGCTATGGTGTTTTAAATTGTTGTTCAACGGCTTTCCATTCGGAAAGGGTCATCTCCAATTGAAGGCGGGGCGAACCGAGTGCCGGTCGTATGACCTTGACCCGATTAAGGAGCTGCTCGTTGATCAGGGTTTTAAGCTGGGCCAGCTCTTGCTCCAATAGTTGGCGTTGTTTGCGTTCTTCGAGCAGGGCAAATTCGGTATCAAGGTCCAGGCCTTGAATCTCGGGAATGATTAATTCAGCCTCAGGAATATCACCAGACTTTTGAGACGAGGAGGTTGGCCCTCCTTCAAAGAGCAGTTCCATCATCGCCTTGGTGGGCATGATACCATGCTTTTCGAGGTCCTTGATGATGGCTATGGTGGCGTTGTTGCGTTTGGCGGTAAAGTCACGGAACTTTTGGAGGAAGTCCATAATCAGCCCCATGCGCTTGCCCAGATTTTCGTGAGGGGAGATTTCATTGTATTTGAAGAAATCGAGCATCCCGGCCAGTGCCAGGGTATGGGTTTTATAGTACATGCGCGAGAAGGACTGGAACCGTTTTGCGGTGTCCTTTTTGAAGCGTATGTTGTTAAAACTTTCAGTTCCCATGGTTGTTTTTGATTTGGATTTGCCGCAAATCCGTGCCTGTTTATAGGGGTTTCGGGGGCATTTGCCGCAAATCGGAGCCTCCAAAGACCTTTGTTTAAAAGCTTTTTGAATAATAAACCACTGTAAAACAGTGGGTTATTTGAAGGTTAATGCATGCAACACCGGCTGGCCGTGTTGCCCTCTTGCTCTTCCTTATTGTGCGCAGCACAAAAATCATCGCCTTAGCTGAAGGTATTTTGGAAGTACCGTTGAAAGAAAAGAACCCAAAACTTTAAGATTTATCGATATCGTGAATTATGGGGTTTGCAGCAATTATTAGGGAAGGTTGGATTTCTTTCAAAGGGTCCAGGAAATTTGAAGGCATGGAAATCACCCTGGAGTGAGGAAAACAGCATCCAAAAAAACATGGACAAGAGTGATACTTATGGACTTTCTATAAATGGGATGGCCATTCAGGGATATAAAAAAAGCCACCCGTACCGAGTGACTTTTTGGAAAAGAAGAAAGGAATCAAAGCAGGCCGTTATCCGCAAAACTGAAGTATTGACCATTGGGCACGATAATGAGGTGGTCGAGCACTTTGATATCGAACAGCTCGGCCGCCCGACGGATCTTTACGGTCAGGAGTTTGTCCTGTTGGCTAGGTTTGAGGTTGCCCGAGGGGTGGTTATGGGCAAGGATGATGCCCACACTCAAGGTCTTGAGTACCACACCAAAAAGAATGCGCAAATCTACAATGGTACCCGTGATGCCCCCATCGGAGACTTGATAGGTGCCCTTGACCCGATTGGAATTATTGAGCAAAAGGATTTTAAAGGACTCTTTGAGCGCAAGGGTATCGGGGTCCCAGTTGGTGTGCAATACATGGGCCACATCCCGGGATGAGGTCAGTTGTGGAGCGTTGGCCACGTCCACATGTTCTCGGTAACTGATTTTTATTTCATTAACTTTAAAAGTCATTTTTCTAGAATTTAAGGGTTAGAAGAATGAAAGAGGGGATGTACTAAGGGTTGTTTGTACATCCCCTCGACCATTTAATACTCGGAGGGTAATAGCAGGGTATTGTCCACAAAAAAGAGGCGGATCTGTTCCAAAGGAAAATCCGTGATATGGTACCGTTGTTCGGTAAATACGGTTCCGTTTCCATCACTATAGGAGATAACGGCATCATAACCGTGCCTTTCCGCTTCCGCTTGGGTATAGCGTTTAAAATCGACGGTAATGAATCTGCTTTTGTACATGAGGCTTTTGCCCATGACGGAGGCATCGGTGAGCAGCCAAAAAGCATTGGCGGATGTGGCAAGGAATTGGACGCCCTCGGTGTAGCGTGTTCGGCATAAGGGCAGTTGATATAGCTGGGCGGAGCCGTGAAACTGCTCCAGCTGTTCTTTGAAGTGTTGGGTGTTTGTTTCCATGTTAGGGATATGTGGATGAAATAAAAGAGAAAAGAAGGGATGCCCGTGAAGGACACCCCTTTGGGGCTAAGCATCCTTTTTGGTGGATGTCCTTTTGGAGCTACTTGGCTTTTGGGCTTCTGCTGTGGCCGTGTCGTTGTTGGGCTTGGAGCCCATCAATAGGACTTCATCGGCCACGACCTCGGTCACATAGCGTTGGTTCCCATTCTCGGTGGTATAGGAGCGGGTCTTGATCTTGCCACGGACACCGATCTCACTGCCCTTGGCGGTGTATTTCTCGAGGATATCGGCCGTCTTGCCCCAGGCCACGATCTGGTGCCAGTCCGTGTTCTGGACCTTTTCCCCTTTGGTGTTGGTGTAATACTCATTGGTGGCCATGGGAAAGTTGGCCACTTTGCGATCTCCATCAAGGAGGGTGATCTTGGGATCTTCCCCCACATTTCCGATTAACTGTACCTGATTTCTGAAATTGCTCATGATTGAAAGGATTTATGCCCAAAACGGGCGGTTAAAAAATAATGGAATGCATCTTGAAAAACCGAGCCACATCCCCGATACCTACAACACAAAGGCCGCAGGCAAATGATTTACTTATGGTATCCGGAGCGTCTTCCTTTTTTTGATTCTTTTGTGCTGCTTCCGATAAATGGGATGTGTACGATTCCATGGTCTGTGTTTTTGATTTACTTCCAGTAGTGCCATCGCTGTCACCTTTTTTTGATGCTGAACCGGGTACAACATGCCTGCTTGTGCAAGCCGTATAAAAAAGAAACCCCACAACAAGTGGGGTCTGGCTTTATGCCGGCTACAAGAAGGGATGTTGTTGTTTTGCTCCCAAAAAAAAGAAGGGCAGTGAGTTCACGTAGGAAAACCAAAAGCGGAACAAGGGAAGTTCACAGCCCCATGGAAGCCGCACAAAGCATAAGGGGAAACAACTTATAGGCTAAGAATTACAGGTATATGGACACCCAATGGTCATTTGGAGGGTGATTGTATTTTTCTATGGAGCTATTGATGCGATAGTCTGGATAGAGCGGTCCATGTACACCATTTGCGGCGGATGAACGTGAGCCGTGCAAATCAAGTGCACGAGATCGACTCATTTTGAGTGCTGAAGTTAATGTTTGGTTTTATTTTTTCCATTTAAGTTTAGACCGGGACCAGTCCACTTGTGGTTGAAGATTTACAGGGAAAATGATTTCTTGAATGTTACTTCTCCAGAAAAGATGGCATTGTTAAAATCCACGGCCAAAAAGCTTCCTGTCGCTTGGGTTCCATTGTTGAGCAGTTCCAAGGTCTTTATGTAAATGGAAACTTTTTGTATGGCAAATACCCCACTGATATTAAAGTCCAGGGTCAAGATCTGCCCATTGGAAATCAGATCCATTCGATCTTTCTTTATAATGATCGAACTGTCCTTGCTTTTTATGTTCAAATGGTATTTTTCAATTTCCAACGGTATTGAAAATGTTTCCTCCTTGTAATGGAACTGCAAATCATATGGTTTTGCTATTTTATCAAGGATACTTGCATAGGGACTTGAAGGGGAGAATTGCAATAGGTCTTTGGTTACAGCACTTTCAACAATTATTCTTTTTTTGTTGAGCTCATAGGCAATGATGGGATTATAGGTTTTAGAGGACACTTCTTCTTCCATTGCCTCTCGGGAAGGAAACTTCTTCAATATCATTTTTCCGGCCATGGGCCTGCCATATTTGTCATATCCCGTGAAGGTCCCGATTAAAAATTCTCTTTCGTGCATGGCCAACTTCCCCACATAGAAAAAAAACTTTGCACCTTCGTATTTTTTTGAGCCATCATAATACTTTGTATCAAAGCACAAAAAATCCTCACTACGAACGATATTTCCAAAAAAGGAATAAATCCCAACTTTCCCGGTAGCATCTTCATAGTAGTATTTCATTTCGATGCTTTTCCATTGTTTGTAAATGATGCCCTGCCCCTTGTTGAGCTTTTTATCCTCACCATAATAATAGCAAACATAGTAATAGTCCTCAATGCTATTTTCCTGCTTCAACAATGCAAGCTGTTCCTTCCTTTCCTTTTTCTTAATGAATTTCTGTTTAAGGAATTCGTAGACATCTTTATACTCCAGATAATTGAATATGATATACTTGTAATCCCTGCTGATTTTTATAAAAGGCTTACCTCCGGCGACCTCCCTGTTCTTATTATATAGGTACTTTCCATTGATGTACCCTTTGGAGAGGGTCTCAAGGTCAGTTTTCAGGCTAGGTCTATTTTCATCAAAATTACCGAACCCGAATAATTGCGTTTCCCTTAATTCTTCAAGATTCAATTGATGCTCATCGGAGAACCGTTCCAAGATTTTTCCTAACAATATGTGAAATATCCTATTGGTTAGAATCAATGTTTCCCTAATATCTTTTTTTTCAGCATTTTCCATTTTATTCCAAATTAAGTAACAGGAATTACGAATTTAATTTAAATAATTTGGAAATAAATAAAAGGAAATCAATTTCATCTACTTTAGGCTTGATAATCAATAAAAAACTTTAATTATGGCTTACAAAATGACCATTATGATGATGTTGATTTCAGGGCTTATGATGTCCCAGGAAATCACCATTAGTGGAACCGTCCGGTCCTCGGACGATGTGCTCCCTGGTGCAAACATCATAGTCAAGGGAACATCCAATGGTACTACTACGAGTTTTGAGGGTGATTACACCATCAAGGCCAAACGAGATGACATACTTGTTTTCACCTATGTAGGTTTTTTGACCAAGGAAGTGCCTGTGGATGGAAGAAGTATCATTGATGTTGTATTGGAGGAGGATGCCGCTAAGTTGGATGAAGTGGTGGTAAAAGGTTTTTCCGATTTAAAAGGTCGGGCGAGAAAGCGTTTGGAATCGATTCAAACGGTACCGGAAAGTATTACCGCGGTCACTTCCCAAGACATGGAACTGACCGGAGTGGAAGATATTGGGGGGCTCTTGACCCAGATACCGGGTGTTTCCTATGGGGAGACCCAAGACCCGGGAACGGTGATCATCAGTGTTAGGGGGATTCCACAGATCCGTTACGGACCTTCTCCCATAGCTACAGTAGTGGACGGTGTTTATATGGCATCCCCAGACCTGAACAACCAGGCCTTGTTCGATATCGATCAAATCGAGGTCATTAAAGGGTCGCAAGGGTTGTTCTATGGTAAAAATGCCATTGGAGGTGCTGTTGTGATAACGACAAAGCAACCGAGCAATTCGACCAGGGGAAGAGTAAAGGTCGGTTATGGAAATGGAAATGCCATTACGGCCAATGCGAATATTGGGGGAGCTATCGTAAAGGATAAGGTCTTCTATCGCTTGGGGGTAAGTTATAGTGATTGGGATGGTCTGATCGAAAACGTGACCTTAAACGAGAATGTCGATTTTAGGAGGGACCTGGGATTACGGGGGCAACTGAAATTCAAGTTGGGCTCCAAAAGTACCCTATCGTTCACTGGACAGCACGGAAACAATAAAGGTGGGTCGATTACCTATGTGAGCAGTGCTTCCGAGAATGGCTTTCCGGATTTCTCGCCCAATGTGTACGAGGGAAATCCAGATGGTGACTATTTAGGGGAGGGAACCGTAAAATCCACCATTGGGACCATGTCCTTTGAAACCAATTTTACCGGGGCAAGATTGTCCTCCCATACATCCTATTCGGATGTTGAACTCTATTATGACGGTGATTATCTTACTTTTGATCCCATTGACAACTATGGTCCCCTTCCCGTGGCTTACCAAACCATGTTAAGGGCATCAAGGACCTTGAACGAGGAATTGCGTTTAGTGTCCACCAAAAACTCCAAATTACGTTGGAATGTGGGGGTATTCCTGCAGCATATCGATTCGGATTGGGACACGAGTGCCTTTTACAACCAGGATCCGGATGACTTTACGTATCAAAACGTGACGGAGGATGTCATTACCAATGATGACAATACCTTGAGCTCCGTGGGATTATTTGGTTTCTTGGAATATGACATTACGGATAAATTGAACCTTTCCGCAGGTTTAAGGAATGAATGGGAGACCTTGGAAAATATGGAGGGGGTGAACGATGTGACCAGTAAGCGGTCGTACAGTGCCTTCCAGCCCAAGGTTTCAGCTTCCTATAAATTTTTGGAAAATAAGATGCTCTATGCCAGCTTTAGCCGAGGATTTAGGAGTGGTGGCTATAATCCGGCCGATGTTCCGGAGAGTGGTATCAGTAAAATCATTGACCCGGAATTCACCAACAGTTGGGAGATCGGCGCCAAAACAAGTTTCTGGAACAATAGGTTCATTCTTAATGCGGCCTATTTCAATACCATTTTCGAGAACCAACAAATCTATCGATTTGCTTTGGATGGCAACCGTAGCATTTTGGGGACCATAAATTATGAAGAATCGAAAGTATCAGGATTTGAACTGGATACGAAGTTAAGAATGTCCAAGAATTTTGATTTTATCGGAGGATTCTCTGTGATATCATCTGAAATTACCAAGGCTTTTGAGGACAGTGCTGTAGGAAACAAAGTGCCATTTGCTCCGCAAAGCAGTTTCAATTTAGGCCTGGTCAGCAATTTTGATTTGGGGGAGAATACCAAATTGACGACCAACTTCAACGTGGAGAACAAAGGGAAGAAATACTGGTTTGCCGATGATCTTTACGGAGTAGATCAAACCGATGTTTTTCAAGACCCGTATACATTGGTCAATGCCAAGGCCATTGTTTCCTTTGATCAATTCAGTGTAGGAGTTTGGGGGAAAAACATTTTTGACACCAAGTACAATGAGGAATGGTGGCCTTTAGGTGTTTCTGACGGTGATGCAAATGGGGGCTCCGTAGGAGATATACGAACACCCAGCAGGCCAGCAACCTACGGTGTGGAGTTGACCTATAAGTTTTAGTTAAATGTTTGAGTTGGTCACTCTATTTGTTTCATGTAAAATCACTGGATAAGCCATCCAGTGATTTTTCCTAAAAAAATTTAATAAAAAATATATTATGAGAGTAGCAACCGATATTGGGGGTACTTTTACAGACCTTGTATGTCTGGAATTTGATGAAAAAACGGGAAAACCGTCCCATGTAAAAGTAGCAAAGTCGGATACCACCCCCTCCAATTTTGAACAAGGTATTTTGGATACCATTGAAAAAGGGGAAGTCGATTTGAACCAAATTGATTTTTTTGCACATGGTACCACTGTGGTGATCAATGCCCTTACGGAACGCAAAGGGGCCAAAACCGCACTGATAACCACAGCGGGATTTCGAGATGTATTGGAAATAGCCAGATGTAACCGACCGGACCTCTTCAACTTCAACTTTGTCAAACAACCGGCATTTGTGCCCCGTTTTTTGAGGTTTGAAGTGGCAGAGCGAATGGACTACAAAGGGGAGATCGTAACAAAGCTCGATATGAGGTCCATGGAGTCTATAATCGAAACCTGTAGGACCGAAAAGGTGGAGGCCATAGCCATTTGCCTAATGCACGCCTATAAAAATCCTGAGCACGAGTTACAATTACTAAAGGAATTATCCGAAAAGTATCCAGAAGTTGAGATCATCGCATCCCATCAAGTGACCCGGGAATGGCGGGAGTATGAACGGACCAGCACTACGACCCTTTCAGGTTATGTACTGCCAACGGCCAAAAAATATTTGAACAATTTAGAAGATAAGCTCCATGAGAAAGGCCTGTCCCATGCACCTTATATCATGCAATCCAATGGGGGTATTACCACGATCAATGATGTGAAGGCCAACCCCATTACCATGGTGGAGTCTGGACCCGCAAGTGGCGTATTTGGGGCTATAGCCCTGGGAAAGGTCATCGATAAAAAGAACTTGATCGTTCTGGATATCGGGGGTACGACCGCAAAATGTGCCCTTGTTGAAAACGGGCAGGTGAAAATCACCACCAATTATAAAATTGAGCATTCTAGGATAGAAGCCGGTTACCCCATTCAGACTCCGGTCATCGATATCGTGGAAATCGGAAATGGCGGGGGAAGTATTGCCTGGATCGATCAAGGAGGGAAAATGCACGTGGGGCCCAAGAGTGCTGGAGCTATGCCCGGTCCTGCAGCTTATGGTCGGGGTGGTAAAAACTTGACCACTACCGATGCCAATGTCATTACGGGACGCATCCATCCAGATTATTTTATTGGAGGGGAAGTCGATCCCGATATGGAAAGTATCAAGGTTGCGGCGAAACCCTTATGCAATGAATTGGAGGGAACCACTGAGGATATCGCCAAGGGAATCATTCGTGTGGCCAATGCCAATATGATCAATGCACTAAAGCTTATTTCCGTGAACAAGGGGCATGATCCCCGTGATTTTACCATGGTTGTAATTGGAGGGGGAGGAGCCATGCACGGAGCGGATTTAGCCAGGGAACTTCAGATATCCGAACTTATCATTCCTCCACATGCAGGTGTCTTTTCTGCCTTTGGCATGCTGATGTCGGATATCAGAAGGGATTATTTGAGGACCAATGTCATTACATTGAAGGAAGAAAGGAAATCGGTCATCAAGGAGACCTTTGAAGAAATGGAAAGGGAGGCTCTGAGCAGCTTTGAACAGGATGGATATGGTCAGGATGATGTAAAATTCACCTACTATGCCGATTTGCGTTATGCAGGACAGGAACACTATGTAAAGGTTTTGCTCCCGGAAATCAATAAAGAGGTCTCTCTTGACACGATAATAGCATTTTTCCACAAGGAGCATAAAAAACAGTATTCTTTTGAACTCGATGCTCCCGTGGAGCTAGTGAACTTTCACTTGGTGGCCGAGGTAGAGGTGGACAAACCCGACTTCCCCAAAATGAAAGTGAGCGGAAAACGTGTCGAGGATGCCGTTTTTGACACCAGGTCCGTGGATTTTGATGATCTGGGGGTCCAACAGACGCAGTTCTATCATCGACATTTACTGGAGCCCGGGATGCATATCGAAGGCCCTGCAATCATTGCTGAAAATGCCACTACAACAGTGGTCACCCCTGTACACAAGGTGGATATCGACAGCTATGGAAACCTAATCATAACCCATATAAACGGATAATAATGGAAAAGTTTACATTAGAAATCATTCAGGATGCCCTGATCGCCGCAGGGGACGAGATGTTCAAGACCTTGGAGCGTACAAGTATGAGTCCCATTATCTATGAATCATTGGATTATGCGGTGGGCATTACAGATACCAAAGGGGAGTTGCTGGCCCAAGGAAACGGGGTCACGGCTTTTTTGGCGGCCATTGATTCGGTGGTAAAGGCAACCCTTGAAAAATTCGATGCACAAAACCCGTTAAAGGAAGGGGACGTGATCATTGCCAATACACCTTATGCTGGAGGAGGAACCCACTTATCCGATGTTTCGGTGATCTATCCCGTATTTTATAAGGGGGAATTAGTGGCCTTTACGGCCAATAAGGCGCATTGGACGGAACTCGGAGGTACATTTCCGGGCTCTGTTTCCACCGTGGCCACTGAAATTTTCCAAGAGGGCCTTCACTTTCCCTTTATCAAGATAAAATCGGAAGGGGTGCTCAACCAATCGATCATAGACCTGATCAAGGGCAATGTTAGATTGCCGGAAAGTACCTTGGGCGATTTGTTTGCCGGGATTGCGGCAGCAGAAGTAGGGGCCAAGCGGGTCATATCCATTATCGAGAAATATGGTCTGGATACTTATATCAAGGCCAAGGACGACTTTTTGGACTATGGGGAACGAATGACCATAGATGCTTTAAAAGCCATACCCAATGGGGTGTACGAAGGAGAGTCGGTGATCGAGGACAATGGTTTTGGAGAGGGCCCTTTTCCCCTTAAGGCCAAGATTACCGTTACGGATAGGGAGTTCATTGCGGATTTCAACGGCTCCCATCCACAGGTGAGGGGTGCTACAAATTTGGCTTTCAGCGGTCTTGTAACCGGTTGTCGTAGTTTGTTCAAGGCGATTACCACGCCCAGATTGGATGCCAATGGAGGGGCCTTTAGACCCATGAAAGTGGTTTGTGAACCAGGCACCATTGTCAGTGCCGTTGCACCTACCGCCGTATCGGTGTATTATGAAGTTCTGATAACGTCCATTGACCTCCTATGGAAGATATTGGCCCCCTTGATTCCGGACAAGTTGCCGGCTGGTCACTTACGATCGGTATGTGCCACTTATATATCGGGGATCCACCCGGATACCAACCAATTCTATATACAGGCCGAACCCCTTGCCGGAGGGTGGGGGGCTTCTGCCACTCACGACGGTAATAGGGGACAGCTTTCCTGTGGTAGTGGGGAATCTTACAATATTCCCATTGAGATCAGGGAAATGCGCTATGGTATCATGGTCGAGCAATATGCCTTTCATAACGAAGGGGGAGGATATGGTGAATTTCAAGGAGGAAATGGCCAATACCTCGATTTCAGGATCATTTCGGATGGAGCCCATTTGACGGCCGCATTCCTCGGTGAAAAGGTGAAAACCTGGGGAATGAACGGGGGACATGATGGATCCTACAACTACTTTAAGGTCATCCGTAAGAACGGAGAGGAAACCAGGTATAGTCTTGCCACCAATGTACCCTTGGAAAAAGGGGATATCGTCCGATGTGTCACCGCTACAGGGGGAGGATATGGTAAACCTGGGGACAGACCCAAAGAAGCAGTGGAGCTTGACCTTAAAAATGGATATATCACACCGGAACAAGCGAAGGAATTTTATAAAGTGTAACGCCTATGGAGTTTAATACCACCACCTATAATGCCAGACGAGGGGAACTCATGAAGAAAGTGGGCCGGGGAATTATATTGTTGCCGGGCAATGGTGAATCACCCAGAAACTTTGAAGGCAACCCCTATTTTTTCACTCAGGATAGTACTTTTTTATACTATACTGGAATCCAAATGCCCGATGTGGTACTGGTATTGGATTGTGACTCGGGGGAAACCATTCTATTTGGCAATGAGGTAACATTGGACCACAAAATTTGGATGGGGGACACCGATTCCCTGGTCGATATGGGGCAAAAGTCCGGTATTTCCAAGATAGTCGCTTTGGATCGTTTACCGAAGTATCTTGCCCAGCACTCTTCCCCCAAGGTGCATTATCCGCCGCCTTATCGTGCGGAACATTTACTCTTATTGTCAACCCTGTTGGGGGTTGATGTCAATGGCGTCCCATCGGGGATGTCCCCGGAATTGGTACATGCCATTGTTTCGCAACGGGAAATCAAGTCTTCGGATGAGGTGGATGGGCTGGAGGAGGCGCTCGGGACCACCAAGAAAATGCATGAAAATGTGATGCGTCAAGCTGCTCCGGGGAAGACAGAAACCTACTTAATGGGCCTTGTCGAACAAACAGCATTGAGCAAGGGGGCCAGAACGGCCTATTCACCCATAGTCTCTGTACGAGGGGAAATCCTGCACAATTTCAACTATGGCAACACCCTAAGGGAAGGGCAGTTGTTACTTGGGGATTTCGGTGCACTGATGCCCAGTGGGTATACAGGGGACATCACCAGGACCATCCCGACATCGGGTACCTTTTCTACCCAACAAAAGGAGGTGTACCAAATTGTATTGAATGCGCAGGAGAGGGCCGTACAAATGCTCCAACCGGGCACTTTGTTCAAAGCCGTTCATTTGGCCGCATGTACTGAAATCGTGGAGGGGCTGACCAACCTGGGATTGATGCGGGGGAATGCCGAGGCTGCCGTGGAGGCAGGGGCCCATACCTTGTTCTATCCCCACGGATTGGGACATATGATAGGTCTGGATGTCCACGATATGGAAAATTTGGGAGAAGAATACGTCGGTTACGATACCACGGTCAAAAAGTCCAAGGAGTTTGGGCTGAAATCCCTAAGGTTGGGTAAAAGCCTAAAACAGGGATTTGTCGTTACGATAGAACCCGGCATATACTTCATCCCGGAACTTTTCCATCATTGGAAGTCCACGAACCACCCGTGTAGCGAGTTTTTGAATTATGACAAAATCTCCTCATATCTTGATTTTGGGGGTATACGTATTGAAGATGAATACCTGGTCCATGAGGATGGGGGGCGACTTTTGGGTGCCCCGATCCCGAAACAGGTTCAAGAGGTTGAGGATATCATGTCCTCATGAGGAAGTTTTGTAAACATTGATGGGAATGGAATTGACAAAACATTTTTATGCTTCAGGCCTGAAGGGAGATTTTCTCAATGAGCTTTTTGCCCACAAGGAAGGAGACTTCGAATTTCAATTTGGTACCGCCCATTTAAAGCGGGGGATGAAAACTCCCGTCGAAGGGGTGTTCACCAAGCATGACCAAAACAAAATAGTATTCATTCTTGAAGGGAAGGCCAAGTTACAGTTCGAGGACAATGCCATGGAGCCCATGGTGTTGCAACAGGGCGATTTTTTTAAAGTGGACAAATTTGAGGGACATGCCAGCACCATTTTGGAAGACATGAAACTGGTATATGTGCTTTTCGGAAAAAAACAAAACAACTAAATGGAATTAAAAGTAAACAAGACACAACAATCAAGATTGAGCAATTTTGATTTTTCAGATATTCCCTTCGGGAAGTATGTTTCGGATCACATGTTGGTGGCTGAATACGAAAATGGGCAATGGCAAAATTGGCGGATAGAGCCATACCAAGCCTTTCCCATGGAACCCAAATGTGCGACTATACAATATGCACAGACCATATTTGAAGGGATGAAGGCGACGGTCAAGAAGGACGGGGTTCCTTACCTGTTGCGACCAGCGCTCAATATCAAAAGGTTTAACCGATCGGCCGAGCGTATGTGTATGCCGACCATAGACGAATCGGATTTCCTCCAAGCCTTAAAGGCTATTGTGGCCTGTGAGAAGGATTGGATACCCCAAGGGGATGGAAATTCCCTTTATGTACGTCCGACCATGTATGCAACCGGAAGTGATTTGGGGGTGAACCCTTCCCGATCATATCGCTTTGTCATCTTTACCATGCCTTCTGGAATGTACTATAGCAAACCGGTAAAATTGGTGACGGAAAGAAAATATATAAGGGCCGTGCCAGGAGGTACAGGAGAAGCGAAAACGGGCGGCAATTATGCGGCATCGCTTTATCCGGCCCAACTGGCCAAACAAAAAGGATACGACCAGGTCATGTGGTTGGAGGGCGACCGCTTCCAAAAGATACAGGAAGTGGGCACCATGAACCTGTTTTTCGTGCTGGGGGACACCGTGGTGACCCCGAAACTCTCCGGGGCCATACTCCGGGGTACCACCCGGATGAACGTTCTGGAAATCCTAAGGGATAAAGGGCACCGTGTGGAAGAGCGTGATATCTACATCAATGAAATCGTAGAAGCGTACAATAAGGGGGAATTAAATGAAGCCTTTGGCGTGGGTACCGCTGCCGTGGTGTCCCATATTTCCGAAATCGCCCATGAAGACCTGAAAATGTCATTGCCCTCTATGGACAATAGACCAGTGGCAAAGATGATATACGAACAGATTGAGGGACTAAGATCAGGTGAGGTAGTGGACACAAAGGGATGGATGGTACCCGTATTGTAGGAAGTGTATGGATAAAATGGATAAAAATAGGGCGTTTGGAGCGGCAATATTGACAGCATTGGCCTATGGGGGAACCTACCCCATAGCAAAATCCATCATGCCGGAACTGATCAAACCTTATGGACTGACCTTGGCCAGGGTATTGGGAGCGACTGCATTGTTTTGGCTCATAAGTCTTTGGAAACCCAAGGAAAAAGTAAAGCTTTCCGACTTTTTTTTGTTGTTCGTGACATCACTCTGTGGAGCGTCGCTCAATATGCTTTTCCTGTTCAAGGGCCTAAGTTATACGAGTTCGATAAACGCATCGATCATTGTATTGTTGGCGCCCCTGTTCGTAAGTATCAACTCCTTCATTTTCCTAAGGGAAAAATTGGGGATTTTTAAGGTGGCCGGATTGATTATCGGTTTGTCCGGGTCTGTTATGATCATATGGATGAGCCGGGATATCGATGGTGTGGTGAACTCGTCCATAAAAGGCGACCTTCTGGTCATGGGAAGTCCCTTCCTGTATTCCATCTATTTGCTCCTTATGGGCAAACTGGTTCAAAGGTATCATTTGTTGACCATTACCAAATGGTCACTTTTGTTCGGCATTTTTATCATTGCCCCTTTTGGGTATCGGGAACTTTTGGATGCGCAGTGGGACAAGTTTTCATTTTCCGAATATGGAGGTCTACTGTATGTCGTGGTGATCACTTCCTTTTTGGTGGTGCTAATGACCCTTTATGCCATTAAATATATAGGTGCCAGTGTTTTCAGTGTTTTTATGTACCTGCAACCTATTTTCACCATTTTCATCGTCTCTTTTATGGATATGGAAGCTCTTGGATTTATAAAAATCACCGGTATGGTACTGGTGTTCATTGGATGCTATTTTGTGACCAATGAAGATACTTTGATTAATAAAACGAAAATGAAATCGATATGTTAGAAAAACAAGATTGGGATTCAATTCCCGAAGAACAGGTAAACCCCTCCATGTCAAGAAAATTACTCTATGGGGAAAAAATCATGATAGCTAAAATGAAGTTCAAGGATGGGTTTGTGGTGCCACAGCACAGCCATGAGAACGAGCAGATCACACAAGTGGAAAAAGGAACAATGCGTTTTTGGTTTGGAGCCAATAAGGAACAAGAGGTTGAGCTTAAGGCGGGGGAATCCATTGTTATTCCTCCGAACGTGCCCCATGAGGCAATGATGATCGGTGATGTAGAGGAAACCGATACATGGGCACCGCCTCGAAAGGATTGGTTGGATGGCACGGACAACTATTTAAGAGAGTAATCATGGAGTTGGGACTTCAGGGTAAAAGCGCCTTGGTCATGGCTTCCAGCAAGGGCTTGGGCAGGGCGGTCGCACTGGAACTTGCCCAGGAGGGCTGTGAGGTTCTCATCTGTGGAAGGGATCTAACCGCCTTGAAAGAAACGGCGGATCATATTGTCAAGTCGACCGGAACCAAAGCCCATTTTGTGGTTGGGGATATTACACAACTGGAAGAACGGGACCATATATGTGAGGAAGCCAAAAACAAATTTGGGACCGTTGATATATTGGTGACCAATACCGGCGGACCACCTCCCGGACCCTTTGAGGTACATGACCGCAAGGCATGGGAGACTGCATATAGGTCATTGGTGGAGAGCGCGGTCGAGATGATTAGATCGGTGGTTCCCGGAATGAAGGCCCAAAACTGGGGCAGGATCATCATGGTCACTTCCCAAGCGGTAAGGCAACCGGTAGAGGGATTGGTGCTATCCAATGCCCTCCGTGGGGCTCTGACGGGACTGATGAAGACCCTTGCCAATGAATTGGGGCCTTATCAAATCACTGTTAACAATGTTTTGCCCGGATATACCCGGACCGAACGCTTGACTAAGTTGATCGAGACCAATCCGAAATATGGTGAGGCCGTGAATGAGATTCCCTTGGGAAGATTTGGGGAGGTTGCGGAGTTTGGTGCTGCAGTGGCATTTTTGGCCAGTCAGAAGGCAGCTTATATCACTGGAATTTCCCTACCGGTCGACGGTGGATGGATTAAAGGAATATAATTTTTTAAAACAATGGTTATGAAAACCGTGGAAATACAATATCCTGGAGAAGGGGATTATTATAACAAGGAACTGCACGTTGGGGAAAATTTGGGGATCCGGACCCTTTTGGGAACGGTGTACTTAAAAAAGGGCGCGCGGATTCCTGAAACCGGCTTTTCCAGACATCCGTTCAATGAAGTTTCCATTATTACGGAAGGCTGTATTGAAATGATCGATGAGGAAAATAAGGTTTTGGGGTATTTACGTGCTGGGACGGCCGTCTATTTCAATGCGGGCGAACCCCAGGCCGGGCATGTAATGGAAGATACCAAATTGATTTATGTGCTCAACCAACCCAATAAACAACCGGAATGAAAATTATCCGATTTCATACAACGGGAGGACCGGAGGTGCTGCAATTTGATGAGGTGGAAGCTTCCAAACCTTTGGGGAACGAGGTGCTCATCAAGGTAAGCGCGTTCGCACTGAACCAAGCGGATATGTTGTTTATCAGGGGACAGCATTATACGGTCCCAAATTTTCCATCCAGGATCGGATCGGAAGCTACAGGTGTGGTTGTGGATATCGGGGAAGGGGTCACTTCGTTTAAGAAGGGGGATTGGGTAACTTCCATTCCCTTTTATACCCAGAAATATGGGGTACAAGGAGAGTATGCCACTATCCCAGAACGTTATCTGACCATGGTGCCGGATAACTTTTCAATAGAAGAGGCCACGTCATTTTGGATGCAATATTTGACGGCATATTATGCCCTCTTTAAATTGGGTGATGTTCAAAAAGGGGATTATGTTTTTATTCCCGCCACTTCTGGGACCGCAGGGCAAGGGGCATTGAAAATGGCAAAGGATGCTGGTGCCATAGTGTTAGGGTCCACCCGTACGGAACATAAAAAAGAATTTATTGCCGATTTGGGCGCTGACCATGTCATTGTTTCAGATAAGGGGAAAGTATTGGAAAGATTAAAGGAATTGACCGGGTCAAGAGGGTTGAAATTTGTTTTTGACCCCATCGGCGGCCCTTTCAATTCCGAATACATGCAGGCCTTGTCCTTTGGGGGGTCCGCGGCTATCTATGGTCTTTTGGGAGGCATGCCGACGGAATTTCCAATTCTTGACCTGGTCCGAAACAATACCCGGTTATATGCATATTCCATGTTCAATTATGTCATGGACGAACTCCTGCTCGAAGAGGGAAAATCCTATGTACTAGATCGTATACGGAAAAATGGTCTGAGGCCTATGGTCGACCGGGTATTTGATTTTAAGGATACAGTAAAGGCATATGAGTATATGCTTTCCAACAAGCAAAAAGGTAAAATCGTAGTAAAAGTTAACGCATGATACATATTGAAGACAAATTCATCAAGGAAAACATTTCATATCCAATGCTCATCGAAGCCTTGAAACTGGGTTTTCGGGAAAGCAAAATCGAGTGCCCTCCCAAACTGGCCTATAACTACAAGAGTTCCGTGAGCGAAAAAAACAATACAATGCTCATGATGCCAGCATGGGACAATGAGCAATATTTCGGTGTTAAATTGATTGCGGCCACCCCGCACAACAAGACTGTGGGAATTCCATATCTCAATGGCTCATATATTTTGTTCAATGCGAAAAATGGACTTCCATTGGCTTCCATGGATGCCAAGTTGATCACCAATATGAGAACGGCCGCTACTTCCGTATTGGCAAGTTCGTATCTGTGCAGGAAAGATGCCTCGGACGTATTGATCTTGGGCAATGGAAGTTTATCGCCCTATTACATTTCGGCTTATGCCTCACTTGGGCATGTAAAGAGCATCTATGTTTGGGGAAGGCAATATGAAAAGTCCCAAAAGGTGGTAGCATCTGTCCAACTTCCCGATCGTGTCCAAGTACAGGCGGTGAAAAATTTTAAGGAATTGATCCCTTCAATGGATATAATTAGTTGTATTACATCTAGTTATGACCCTTTGATCGTACGGGATGATATGGGGGAGGGACAACACTTTGATCTGGCTGGATCCTATACCAGTGAGATGATGGAAGTGGATACCGATGTGGTCAAAAACTGTACAGTCTTTACCGACAACTTCAATATTACCCTTGAGCATGCCGGGGAATTGGTCAATGCATTGAAGGAAGGGAAATTGAACAAGGAGGATATCCAAGGAGACTTTGAAATGCTGTGCAAGGATGATACCTCCAAGCGGAGAACATCAAAGGAGAATACACTTTTTAAATGTACGGGTATGGCCTTGGAGGATCTTGTTATGGCCCAACTGATACACAAGGCTTATGGACAAACAGGAAAGTAGGATTGGAATAGATATTGGCGGTACCTTCACGGATTTGATCTATCAGGACGAGCAGGGCCATACCAAGGCGGTAAAGGTGCCTACAACCCCATCAAGCCCGGACCGGGGATGCATTGCTGCCATAAGGAAAGCAGGGATTCGGAATATTGAAGCGGTATCCTATTTCCTTCATGCGACCACGGTAGGATTGAACGCATTGTTGGAACGAAAGGGAGCCACGGTCGGCCTGCTGACCACGGAGGGATTCAGGGATACCCTTGAGATCGGTCGAGGCGATAGGGCCGAAATGTACAATCTCAAATGGAATCCACCCAAACCCTTGGTACCTCGGAAATTAAGATTGGGCATCAAGGAAAGAATGTTCTATGATGGAAGCGTAAAGGAGCCACTAGATCCGCAGGCCATCAAAAATGCGTTGAACGTTTTTGAAAAGAACCGAGTTGACGCGATTGCCGTGGTATACCTTCATGCCTATGCCAACCCGGAACATGAGTTGGAAACTATGAAATTGTTAAGGGAAGAAGGATTCAAAGGTGAAATTTCACTATCCCATCAGGTAACTGGGGAATATAGGGAGTATGAACGTACAGCGACCACTGTTATAGATGCATTTGTGAGTGGTCGAATGGGGAGTTACCTAGATAAAATTGAAGCGGAACTCAAGGGCATAGGATTTAAAGGACTTCCCTTAATTACGAAATCCGGTGGAGGTGCCATGACATTTAAGGATGCCAATGGGGCCTTGGCTCAAACTGTCATGTCCGGTCCGGTAGCCGGTGCCGAAGGGGCAGCGGAACTTTCCAGGGCTTTGAACCTGGGTAATTTGATCACGGCCGACGTTGGAGGTACCAGTTTTGACACCTGTATTGTTGTTAATGGACGTCCCAAACTGATGTATCAAGGAGAAATCATAGGTCTACCCGTACAAATGCCTTGGGTGGATGTTAGATCTATCGGTGCTGGAGGAGGGTCGGTAGCTTATGTTGACAAGGGAGGATTATTGCGGGTCGGCCCGGAAAGTGCAGGTGCCAATCCAGGTCCCGCATGTTACGGGCGGGGTGGTAAGTTACCGACCATTACAGATGCAGCCTTTGTTTTGGGCATGCTTGGAAAAGGTGAATTGGCATCAGGACTCTTCCTGGACAAGGAAAACGCCATCAAGGCGCTCCAAAGCCTTTCGGAAGCCTTGGGCATTTCCGTAGAAAAAGTCGCAGTGGGCATTTTGAGGATTGCTACTTCCAGTATGGCGGATACGATCAGGGAAATCACAATAGAAAACGGTATCGATCCAAGGGAAATGAGATTGATAGCCTATGGAGGTGCCGGTCCCTTGTTCGCGGACCTTATTGTCAAGGAGCTTCAAATGACTGATATTGTACTCCCTCCTTTTGCAGGGAATTTTTCGGCTTGGGGACTCTTGGGAACGGATATCCTTTATGCCAAGTCCCTGACCTATCGGATGGATTTGGAACCAAGGTATGCGGACATTCTCAATCCAGTGTTGAATGGGATGTTCAAGGAGCTGGAGGAAAGGTTGGATTCGGACGTGCAAGTGGACCATGAAGTCATCTTGGATATCAGGTACAAGGGACAGGAACATTGTTTGCCGGTATCCCTAGAAAACGAGTCGGGTGAAGTGCAGCTGCTTGTCGACCAGATCATTGCCCGGTTTGAAGCGGATTACATGGATATCTATAATACCACCTTGGAGAATCCCTTGGAGGTGGTGGCCATAAGGATCGCATTGAGAAAATCCTTGTCGAAGAGGGTTTATGGGGTGCAATGTAAACCCGGAGCAGGGGAGTCGGAACAAATACAGGCGTATTCCTTTTGCAAGGAACAATTCGAAACTTTTAGGATCGTAAACCGAAACCAACTTACCTTGGGTGTTTCCATACAAGGACCGATAATTTTGACGGAGGATACGACCACTACATATATTGATGTGGATTCATCCATTCGTCTGGATGATTCAGGATGTGTATTGATTACAAAAGTATATTGATATGAAAAACAAGCATGTTTTTACGGCAGTTCAAAAGGAAGGGGCGATGCCAATCAAAGATATTGACCCTATCAAAACGGAAATCATTAGAAATGCATTGAATTCCGCAGCCAATCAAATGAAACAGGCTCTTTGTAGAACGGCTTTTTCACCGATCATCTATGAAGTTTTGGATTTTGCCTCCGCAATCTACGATAAGGATTTGAGACTATTGTCACAAGCCCCCAGTCTCCCCCTCTTTATGGGGACCCTTAATTTTTGTGTGGAAGCGGCCGTTGAAGGAGTAGGGGGCGTTGCCAAGTTGGAGGAAGGGGATGTGATCATATATAATGATCCCTTCGGAACCGGTGCCCATCAACCGGATGTAGCCTTGGTCATGCCCGTTTTCCATAAAGGAAAACTTGTCGGATATACGGCCATCAAGGCGCATTGGCTGGACATCGGGGCAAAGGACCCCTATTGTTCCGATACTATAGATTATTTTCAGGAAGGAGTCATTTTTCCAGGCGTAAAGTTATTCGAAAAGGGCAAGTTGGTCGACAGCATCCACCGTATGATATTGGCAAATTCCCGGCTTCCAAAGGCCATAGATGGTGATATGAGGGCACAATGTGTGGGCCTTAATGCTGGTAGCAAGGCCTTGAGTGCCATTATCGAAAAATATGGAGAGGAAGAGTTCTTCAAATGCGTGGAAGTGATTTTCAACCACGGGGAATCCGTGGTAAAGAACTATTTCAAGGAAATACCCAATGGAAAGTATGTGGGCAGTGGAATGATGGACAATAATGGGATTTCCGACAGTGGTATACCCTTCAACGTGACCATAGTGGTAGCTGAGGATGAGATTACAGTTGATTTTACTGATGTGTCCCCACAACAAGAAGGCCCGGTTAATTGTCCGCTTCCCTCTACGGTCTCTGCGGCCAGAATAGCCATAAGCATGCTTGCGGGCGGCGGCGAATCACCGACTGAAGGCCACTTTAGACCTATCAAGGTCATAACTGAAAAGGGAACTATGTTTCATCCGATACCGCCCGCCCCATGTTTCTTGTACGGTTGGCCGGCCATGCAGTCCATCGAAGTAATATATAGGGCTATAGGAGCAGCGTTTCCAGAGCTGGTTCCTGCTGATTCCGCTGGGGATATTTGTTCCATGGTGTTTTGGGGAAGATCCAGCAAGACCAAAGAAGCATGGGCGGACGGAGCTCCCTATCCATCCGGTCAAGGAGCATCAAATGTAGGGGATGGTTCCAGTGTGCTTCACATCGCGGAATCCGCAACACGTTTTTCGCCTACCGAGGTTAGGGAGACTATGTACCCTTACATTTTGAACAAGGTGGAATTGTCCCAAGATTCCTGTGGTACTGGATGCCACAAAGGAGGCATGGGAATTGACTTTGAGTTTGAATTTTTAGAGGATGCCTATGTAACGGCAACCCTTGAACGAACCAAAACAGCTCCAAAGGGATTGCTTGAAGGTAAAGAGGGCAGGGCCAATAGCTGTACCGTTGTCTTTCCCAATGGTAAAGAAGAGAATATTGGAAAGGTCACCCGTTATTTTCTACCCAAAGCAACCCAATTGTTATTAAAGACTGGCGGGGGAGGGGGATACGGTGCCCCCAATGAAAGGACACTTGACCAAATTCAGGAGGATATTGAAAATGAATTGATCTCCCCAACATATGCAGAAAGGCAATATCCACAATGTAAGACCCCTTAGTTATGGCAGCGAAACAAAGAACGATCCGTATTAAAAATGCGATGATAATTGATGGTACCGGCAAGAGGCCTTATTTGGGATCTGTCGTGGTTAAGCAGGGGAATATCCATCGGATAGACACAAATGGGATTCAGGAAGAACCGGTTGATGAAACGGTAGATGCTAGTGGAATGTATTTATTGCCGGGAATGATTGATTGTCATGTACATGTCATGATCAATAGGTACAATTTTGCGGAACACTTGAACACTCCATTTTCATTAAACTATTACAAATCCATATCCAACATGGAAGCTTTGATCCGCGCAGGGATCACCTCAGCAAGGGATGCAGGAGGTGCGGATTTAGGGGTGAAGAGAGCACAGGAATTGGGCTTGGTTCAAGGCCCTAAACTGAAGGTCAGTATAACCCCGCTCAGCATAACCGGGGGGCATATGGATGGATGGAGATTATCCGGTATGGAAACTTTTATCCTCAACCCTCCTTACCCGGGCAATCCTAAGGGGATTTGTGATGGGATCGAATCAGTGCGAAGAAAGGTACGTGAAGTTTTAAGAGCAGGGGCTGATGTCATAAAGGTGTGTGCCACGGGTGGGGTAATGAGCCCCACAGACCACCCTGATTTCGAGCAATTTTCCATAGAAGAGTTACAGATTATGGTAGAAGAGGCCAATATGCGAAAAGGCGTAAGGGTAATGGCACATGCCCAAGGGCTCGATGGAATCAAAAATGCCATAAAAGCCGGAGTGCATTCCATTGAGCATGGTGTGTCATTGGACGATGAGGCCATTGCACTGATGTTGGAAAACCAAGTATATCTAGTCCCAACGCTATTGGCAGTGGATACAGTACTGAAAGGGACATACCCGGAGTCGATTAAAGAACAGGCCAGGGCAATGAACGATAAACATTTGCGAAGTGTCGAAAAAGCATATAGGGCAGGGGTATCCATAGCTATGGGCACGGACTCGGGCATTGTTGAGCACGGAAGGAATTTGGAGGAACTGGTATTGATGTGCAATGTGGGAATGCAACCATTGGAAGCCATAAAGGCCGCTACCTTGACAGCAGCACAATGTCTTGGGATCCAGAAAACGACCGGTACGGTTGAAGTTGGAAAAGCAGCCGATTTGATATTGATCGATAAGGATCCACTTAAGAATATAGGTTATTTAAGCGATAAAAATAATATAAAGACCATTTGGCAAAAGGGAATTGAAATCACTTAAAAATCGAGGTATGACAAATCAATTTAAGAATAAAACAATTTTGGTGACCGGTGCCGCTTCCGGAATGGGCAAGGCAATGGTGAAGAAGCTTGTTGATAAAGGTGCTCGGGTCTATGCTTGTGATTGGAATGAAAATGGGTTGGCCGAATTTTTGGAAAGTTCAAATATTTCGGTAATAAAATTGGACGTATCTTCTTCTTCGGCCTGCAATGCAGTGGCCGAACAAATTGTAAAGGAACGCGGCAGGTTAGACGGTATGGTCAATTTTGCGGGGGTCATTAAAAGAACGGGAATACTGGACTGCACCGATGAGGATTTCGATTACGTAATGAAAGTCAATGTCTACGGTACCTTTTATCTAACAAGGGCAATAGCACAAGTAATGTTGCGACAGGGGAGTGGGTCAATTGTAAATGTAAGTTCCGTATGGAGCACAATAGGTGCTTCCGGAGTACTGGCATATTGCACTTCGAAAGGAGCTGTTAGTCAATTGACCAGAAGCTCGGCCTTGGATTTGGCGGGGACAGGTGTCAGGATTAATGAGATAAGACCAGGCGAGACAAACACAGCCATGCTGGCATCCGAAAGAAAAGGAACGTTCACCAAGGAAGATATAGCGAAAAAATTAAAGGAAATAGCGGTTTCCATTCCAGAGAAACGGTTGGCAGACCCAGAGGAAATGGCCAATGCCGCCTTATTTTTGTTATCTGACGAATCGTCTTATATACAAGGCAGTTCTATCACAGTGGATGGTGGTTACTCTGCGCAATAAGAATTAAAAACCCAGGCTATGCTGCATTATGAATTTTATAGATCATTAGGAAGAACAGGACTAAAGGTTTCCCCTATTTGTCTGGGAACGGACAATTTTGCAAATCCCACATCGGATAACGAATCCCGGGAGATTCTTAACTATGCCATGGAACAGGGCATTAACCTAATCGATACCTCGAATAGCTATGCGGATGGCAAGGCAGAACAGATCATTGGGAAAACATTGCAGGACAACAATAGAAGAGAGGATATTATTCTTGCGACCAAGTTTTACTATCCTACCAGTGGTAGGAAGGGAGTAAACCATAGAGGTGCTTCGCGTAAGCATATCATCAAGGCATGTGAGGACTCCTTAAAAAGATTGGGTACGGATTACATTGATCTGTATCAAATGCACCGTGTGGCTATGGACATGGAATTGGAAGAGATATTATCTGCCTTGACCTATCTGGTAAGACAAGGAAAGATACGGTATTTTGGGGCGACAACTTCCCCGTCTTGGAAAATTGCTGAGAGCCGTTTGTTGTCTGAGTTTAAAAACATGGCGTATGCCGTATCTGAGCAGTTGCCATATAATCTGCTCGATAGACGGGTTGAGAATGAAATTTTACCGGCATGTGAGTGGGCAAACCTAGCGGTATTTGCATGGTCTCCATTGGCCATGGGAATGCTTGCCGGGCGTTATAATAATTCCGATGCGGCCACATTTGAGACCGCTAGGTTCCAACGAGGAGGTATTTATGCCGATCGAGTCACCCCAAAGGCAGTGACCGTTGCCCAACAATTTGTCGAATTGGCCAAGGAAGTAAAAATGAAACCTGCCCATCTAGCTCTTTTATGGGTTAAAGAGCAACCTGGGATTACAGCACCCTTGTGCGGCCCAAGGACCCTGGAACAGTTAAAGGATATTGTTCCCTTGATGTCCAAGGGATTGAGCAAGGAGCTAATGGAGCGATGTGATCAGATTGTACCACCGGGAAGTGCGGTGGCCAATTTTCTGAATTCGGCTCCTTGGATGAAAGGAAAACTAATTTAAACGAATATTATGGAAGAAAACCAAAGAAATGCAAAATGGTTCAGCCTCGCCAGTATATGGTTCGGGGGGATTGTAAGTGTTCCTTCACTCTTGATAGGAAGTTCACTGATTACCATCCTTCCCTTTAAGTCGACCCTTGTGGCAGGGTTGGTAGGTTTTTCAATTGTGGTTGTACTCATGGCCCTGATCAGTATGGTCGCGGTAGATAGGCAATTTAATTCCGTTCAAATATCAGAGGGGAGCTTTGGTCAATTGGGAAGTAAACTGATCGTAGGGATTGTCATCGCCGTATCCACATTGGGCTGGTTCGGGGTACAGACCAATATAGCAGGGGATTCCTTCTCCAAGATAATGATGGAATCCTTTGGAATACATCTCGTATCTTGGGTCTCCTCCATTTTTTGGGGAGTAATTATGATCATGACGGCCGTATTTGGCTTCAAATACCTGAAATGGTTAAATTATGTTGCAGTGCCCGCGATAATGGCCCTTCTATTATATGCTGCCATCATCACCTTTCAATCACACGGGCTTCAAGAGGTATTGGACTATCGTCCTGAAGAGAGTATTTCAATCATTCAGGGAATAGGCCTGGCCATAGGGTTTATTTCCGTTACGATTGTAATATCTCCCGATTATAACAGGTTTGCGGCTTCTAAAAAGGATGCCGTCCTAGGGTCTTTGATGGGGATTTTACCTTCGGCCCTGCCCCTGATGGCATTGGGGGCCATATTGGCAATAACCCGGGGAACCTATGATGTTGTCGAAATTTTTTCATCATTAGGCTTTCCACTTTTTGCCATGATGATACTGATTTTGGCCACTTGGACTTCCAATGTGGTGAACATCTATTCATCGGGACTCGCTTTCAATACCTTGCTCAATTTGCCTGAAAAGTCAAGGGCAAGAACTACGCTCATTGCAGGTTCTGTTGGGTTGCTGTTGGCCGCCATCGGTATCATAAATTATTTTATGGGATTTATCAGTTTTTTAACGGTGACGGTGACACCGATTGTAGGGGTCATTGTTTCCCATTATTATTTGGGCAGGTCGACCGATACCGCCAACGATAAATCCTTTAACTGGAAGGGGATAGTTTCTTGGTTGATTGGAGTGTTATCAATGCTTTTGATCACCAACGATACCAAATATATTATAGGTATTCTCGTGTCGTCAGTGCTTTTCTTTCTCTTTACGAGGATACCCGACAAAATGAAATCTAATAATTAATTAAAATATATACTTATGGAAACAAAGTTGAAAATCATGTATTTGAATCCGGTAGGATTTAGTGCATACGACTCCTTTTTTGGTAAAATGATAAGGGAGAATAAGTTCCCGAACTCGGAAGTACACGTGGCCTCCTTGACCGCTGATGTCGGTCTTATGGACAATTTGGAATATAGGACCTATAACGGGTTGATAGCCTCTGAGCTGATTAAGGCCACCCGAAAAGCTTCCCAAGAGGGGTTTGATGCCATGGTCATCGGTTGCTTTTATGATCCCTTTTTATTGGATGCACGTGAAATATCAGGGGATATGGTCGTCGTCGGACCTAGCCATTCGTCCGTTGAAATCGCTTTAAAATTGTCCAATAGGTTTTCTGTTGTCATCGGACAAAAAAAGTGGGAGCATGAAATGCATTCGACAATCAAGGAATATGGTTATGGTGAACATTTGGCCTCCTTCAGGGATGTAAACATGAACGTATGCGAGTTCCAAAAGGATCATGATATCACGGCAAGTAAGTTGTTCCAAGCCTCAAAAAGTGCTGTAGAGGAGGATTTTGCAGAGTCCATTATTTTGGGTTGTACCTGTGAATTTGGATTCTACCAAGAGATTCAAAAAAAGCTTGAAGTACCCGTGATCGATCCGTCCCTGGCAGCATTGAAACAGGCAGAGCAAGCGGCGTTCCTTAAGAAAAGCTATGGTTGGAAACCTTCAAGGAAATGGAGTTGTGAACCGCCATCAGAGCAGGACATCAGTCAGTTTAAACTGTTTGACGATGCCTATGAATTTGGTAACAGAATAATAATCGAATAAAAAATATACCTATGGGAAAAGGATTTTTTCAAGTTCCGACCGCATACAACGAGCCTGTTTTGAGCTATGCCCCGGGTTCCCCCGAACGAGAAGAAGTACTCAAACAATACAAAGCATTTTACAATGACAATGTGGACATTCCAATTTACATTGGAAGCGAGGAAATAAAAACGGGCAACACCAGGCTATTGTCCCCTCCACACGACCACAAACATGTGATAGGACAATATCACCTTGCGGAAAAAACGCATGTGGAAAAGGCCATCGCCAATTGTTTGGAAGCAAGGGAGGCCTGGGCCAATCTGACCTGGGAACAGCGTGCCGCCGTATTCTTGAAGGCCGCGGACCTCATCGCCGGGCCCTACCGCCAAAAGATGAACGCCGCCACCATGCTCGCCCAATCCAAGAACATCTATCAGGCCGAGATCGATTCCGCCTGTGAGATCGTGGACTTCCTCCGTTTCAATGTGGAGTACATGTCGCAGATATACAGCGAACAGCCCGAATCCTCGGAAGGGGTCTGGAACCGGGTGGAATACCGCCCACTGGAGGGCTTTGTCTATGCCGTCACCCCCTTCAACTTCACGGCCATCGCAGGGAACCTTCCCACCAGTGCCGCGATGATGGGCAACGTTTCCATCTGGAAGCCCAGTGACAGCCAAGTATATTCCGCCAAGGTGATCGTGGACGTGCTCAAGGAGGCCGGATTGCCCGATGGGGTGATCAATGTGGTCTATGGCGATCCTGTCATGATCTCCGACACGGTATTGGACAGCCCCGATTTCTCGGGAATCCACTTTACGGGCTCCACCACGGTATTCAAGAACCTTTGGAAACAGATCGGGAACAATATCGACAAGTATAGATCATATCCCAGGATCGTTGGCGAAACAGGCGGCAAGGATTTCATCATCGTGCACCCAACGGCCAAACCGCAACAGGTGGCCACGGCGATCAGTCGGGGCGCTTTTGAGTTCCAAGGACAGAAATGCAGTGCGGCATCCAGGGTCTATCTGCCAAAATCCACTGCCGATGAGATTTTGGAACTGGTCAAAAAGGACATTACCTCCTTTAACAAGCCAGGTTCGCCAGAGGACATGGGAAACTTCATCACTGCTGTGATCCACGAAGGCTCTTTTGACAAATTGGCCAAGTACATCGACCAGGCCAAGGCCGATGATAATGCCGAGATCATCGCCGGAGGCAATTATGATAAATCCGAAGGGTACTTTATCGAGCCCACCGTGATCCTGACCACCGACCCACAGTACAAGACCATGTACACCGAGCTTTTCGGTCCCGTGGTCACTGTCTATGTCTACGAGGACAAGGATTGGAGCGAGACCTTGAAATTGGTGGACGGCACCTCCGAATACGGGCTTACGGGCGCCGTGCTTTCCGGGGACCGCTATTCCATCGACGAGGCCACCAAGGCGTTACAGAACGCAGCAGGTAACTTCTACATCAACGATAAGCCAACAGGAGCCGTTGTGGGACAACAACCATTTGGAGGGGCCAGGGCATCGGGTACCAACGACAAGGCAGGTTCCATGCAGAACCTCCTTCGCTGGGTTTCCCCTAGGTTGATCAAGGAGACTTTTGTGACCCCAGAGGATTACAGGTATCCATTTTGTCAAACAGATTAGTGCACGTGTTTTTGCAGGTACATTTTTAGTTAATTTTTAAGTAATGCCATGTACAATCTTAAAAATGATTATTCCAATGGCTGTCACCCCAGTATTCTAAAACGCCTAATCGATACCAATGATACTTCACAAGAAGGATATGGAGTCGATGAATATTCCAAGGAAGCAAAGCAGCTTTTAATGGCAAAGGTAGGTAACCCAAAGGCGAAGGTGTTTTTCGCCTCTGGGGGTACCCAGGCCAATTTACTGGTCATAGCGGCCCTTCTAAAAAGCCATGAAGCCGTGATATCGGTCAAAACGGGGCATATATCATGTCATGAAGCCGGTGCGATCGAGTCCATTGGACATAAAATAATTACAGTTGATTCCGAAGATGGAAAATTGAAGCCTTCAAGTATCGAGGAAGCTTTAAAAAGACATGATTTGAGTCCCCATGTCGTAAAGCCCAAAATGATTTATATTTCCAATGCTACGGAATTGGGCACGTTCTATACCCGAAAGGAATTGCGTCAACTGTCCCAATTTTGTAAAGTACATGAGCTATTTGTCTTTATGGACGGGGCTAGATTGGGAAACGCCCTGCGTGCAAAGGGTAATGATCTTTCTATGAATGATATTTCAACGTGGACGGATGTGTTTTCCATTGGAGGGACAAAGAATGGGGGGTTATTAGGGGAAGCGATTATTTTCAATCAAGCAGGCCTTGCGGTAGATTTTGATATTTTATTGAAGCAAAAAGGCGCTTTATTGTCTAAGTCCCGTGTATTTGGTGTTCAATTCCTTGAACTCTTTAAGGATGATCTGTATTTCAGTCTGGCCGAAAAGGCGAACCATATGGCTATCAAATTGGCAAAAGCCTTACAAAACGAAATAGGTTGTCCTTTTTTAATGGAGCCAACGACCAATCAAATTTTTCCCATTTTACCCAATGAATGGGTCAGGATTTTGGAGCAAAATCAACGTTTTCACGTTTGGAAAACGCTCGATGACCAATACTCGGCCGTACGAATGATGACTTCCTGGAATACACAAGATGGTGAAATCGATTTACTGATCAAGGAGCTCAAAGAATATAATAATGACAATGAATAAAATATTTAACAATACGGAAAGGGCTTTCGCCCTGAAATCGGATTCCCAGTTACAGCGGGCCTATTTCCTATTTAGGATGATAGCTATAGGGCCCTTGGTCAGAACGGGGTCTGCAGTTACCAATTTTGCATTGAGGGCCCATTTGCCAATTGAAGGGATGGTTCGGAGAATCGTATTCGACCATTTTTGTGGTGGGGTGAGTGAAAAGGACTGTTTGCCTGTTATTGGGAAAATGTATGAAAAAGGTGTTAATTCGATTTTGGATTATTCGGCGGAAGGAAAGGAAGCGGAAAATCAGTTTGATGATGCCATGGATAAAATTGTAAAGGTGATCGATTTTGCCAAGGATAGAAAATCCATTCCTTTTGCCGTGTTCAAACCTACAGCACTTGGAAGGTTTGGGCTATATCAAAAGGTTACCGAAAAAAAGGCTTTGGACGAAGGAGAACAATTGGAATGGGAACGTGTTGAAAAAAGATACCATGAAGTCTGTTCAAAGGCTCATAAAAATGGTGTTGCTGTTTTGATAGATGCAGAGGAGAGCTGGATGCAGGATGCGGTAGATGACCTGGTTCTGAAAATGATGCGGACCTATAATCGGGAAAGGGCCATTGTGTTTAACACCTTACAAATGTATAGGTGGGATCGATTGGATTATATGAAGGAGCTTATTGAGATAAGTGATAGGGAGAAAATCAAGGTGGGCATCAAAATCGTGAGGGGAGCCTATATGGAGAAAGAAAACGAAAGGGCCTTAGTCAAAGGATATCCCAGTCCCATTTGTGAATCGAAGGAAGATACCGATCTTAATTTTGATAGGGCAGTGGAACTAATGTCCGATCACCTGGATAAATTTTCTATTTTTTTAGGAACCCACAATGAATATAGTACCTATAGATTAATGGATTTGATGGCGAAATTGAACATTGGTTCCAAGGATCCAAGGGTGTGGTTCGGTCAACTCTATGGGATGAGTGATCACATTACCTACAATTTGGCAGATTCAGGGTATTTGGTGGCAAAATATTTGCCTTATGGCCCCGTAAGGGATGTAATGCCCTATTTAATTCGAAGGGCGGAAGAAAACACATCAGTCTCCGGTCAGACTTCGCGTGAATTGTTTTTAATAAAAAAGGAAAAAGCAAGAAGAAGGTTGAATAGGAAAGCCATAGCGTGATTTTGTTCTCGGTTTAGTGGATGTTCTTAGATTTAAGAAATGTGTATGTGTCCGGTATTTTCTGAAACATTAGTAATTATAAAAGTTGATAGTTACCCTTAAAATGGGGAATTAACATTATAGGTCAATAAACAGGGAAAGTAAACTGCTCCACTTAAAAAAGAGGAGCAGTCCAAGTAATCCAAGACGAATTTTGAATTATCCATCTATTCCACTACGATTAAGTTACCAAATTCATATGGGGTTTGAAAAATATTGAAACTTGCCATTTCAGTTTCGCTTGGGGGCTCCAACCCCCATAATTTACTCGTTTTCCACGATGACTTTAACTTGAGTGAAGCAGCATGTTCAGCAGTTTTTAAGGCACCTATGGATGCATCAATTACTGGTACAAAGGAACCAGTTTGGGCAAGTATTTCATTTTGTACCTGTAAATAGAAGCCTGTCTCCAATGTGCAGCCCAGTATGATGGATTCAGCATGATCTTCATTTACGGCAGCTATAGAAGCATCAATGATTTTTTGTCCAGCATCTGGGTTGGTAATAAACTCGGGGGGTGTCAATCCCACAGCTCTAAAGGACCTTAGGTGATTGCCATATCCGTAACTTTCTATTGACTCTCTCATTTGATCTTCCCATTTCCACCTTCCAATGATTACAGAAAAATTGTTGGCCAATCTTAAGGCAATTTCACAACAATTCTGACATGGTTCATTTATTTTCAAGTTTCTGAACCAAATGGGCGATGTCCATTCTTGAAGTGATTTCCTCCCAAAAAATAAATAGGACAGTAAGTTTAATTGTTAAACTCATTGAATGAATATGACGAAAGAAATTCAACTATACGTTATAGGCAGGATTTAGAAGGGGGTGTACCTTTAGTTGGGTTAAAGAAACCTGTAAGGAAAAAATAAGGAGCTTAGTCAGGCTTATTTAAAGGTCTGGTCTTCGAATTGTTCGATAGGATTCAGTGTTGATTGCTGAGGTATTTTTTTCAAGAATTGAAAATAAGGTTATATCGATATTCGATATCCTTGATTTCATTTTCACCGAGTTGGACAAACTCTTTATTTTTGGCTCTTTTGGAGAAGGAGCCATCGTTTTGTTCCAAAAAGCGGACCAATAATGATACCATATCATCAGGCATCTCGTAGGTATTGTCAATGTAGTATTTAAATTCTTCATATTTGCCTAGATAGTTCACTTCATTAGGAATGATGTTCTCAATGGTATCCTCGACACAAGCGTACAAGAATTCTGCTTGTGGGGTCACATCAAAATAACGATAGTAATCTATTGTTTCGTTTGTGACTTCCACGTTGTGCTCACTTGTTTCTTTCCAATTAATAAAATCCAATAGCGGGATAGAATACTCCTCCAATACTTTTTGATAATCCCCAATATGGTTTAGAATGGATGCGGAAACTGGGAAAATCAAACCCTGTTCCGAAAATTGCTTTTTTGCCAAAACATGATGGATCAAATAACGATGTATTCGCCCATTTCCATCGGCAAATGGATGGATAAATACAAAGCCAAATGCAATACTGGCAGCAGCAAGTACTGCATCCATTTCGCTATCCAATAGTTTTTGGTTGGTTTCCAATAATCCTGTCATAAGTTTTTGGATGTTCTCGTGTTTGGCGGAGATATGGTCCGGAACCGGAGAAAAGGTATCCTTGTCCCGTTCTCCTATAAAACCGCCTTTTCTCCGATACCCCATGTCAACAAAACGTGAGTTTTCTATAACCAGTTGTTGCAGCCGTTCAAATTCATTATGACTTAAATCTTTCATCCCTGCTTGCCCGATAGCTTTTCCCCATCGAGCGGCACGTTTGCTCTTTGGGCTTTCGCCTTCTATGGTAAAGGATGCCTTTGAATCCTTTAACAGTAAAAATGCAGCTGCCCGTTGTAGGATACTTTTCCGTATGCCCTTGAGATAGGTGTTGCTTTTGCTGGAGAGGTTTTCATTAATATATTGCTCCAACAATGCGGTTCTCCGTATCAATGGACAGAAGTCAACGCTTCCGGGCAAATTATTATTGACCATTTGTCTTGGTGATCGAATTCCCTTTATCCCAAATTGCTGTTTTATGTCAAGAACATCCACATAGCTCTTTTTACTTAGGTCTGAAATACCTGAAAGTTCTCTTTGCATCAACCATTCCACTAAAAACCATATCCTTCTTGAATATTGCCCGGTTGGCTCGATACTGATTAATTGAGTCAGTTCTTCTTCACTATAATGCTTTGTAAGAGCGCTGAACGTCAATAGGTTTATGCCTTCATACTTAAGTGCAAAAACAAGATGCCTATATAAAGCCTCTATTTCAGAGAATTCAAGGGAATCATCCACTTCGTAGCTCTTTGGAAGATAGGTAAAGCTTTTGTCCTTGATTCGTTTAGTTTTTAAACTGACGATTGTAAATGGTATTGGCAATGGCACAGGTAGCCCCAGCTTATGTATAATGGCAGCATACCCGGAGATGATACCTTCTTCTGGAAGAACCACACCGTTAAAAACAGGCGCAATAAATGAAAAGTGAGTGCTTTTTATCACTGTTTAAAAAATATAGGCGCAAGTTATATTAAATATAAGTGCAGCACAATAAAAATGAGCGCAAATTTGATAGATTTATAAAAAGTGGGCGCTATAGAAGATGTTTGAACCTACGTCATTTATAAATACTACTGTGAAAAATCAAGAAATAATACGATTGTTCTGTTTTTTTAATTGTCATATTTATAAAAGTTGATTCTAAGCAATAAGCTAAATTTAAAGGGAGTTTAATTCCAATTGAATTGAAATCTGTATTTTTACACTAATGAGGACGTAGTCTTATTCTCATTTTCATATTGAATGTGCAATAAGGTGTGCAGGATTTATAATATCAGTGCTAGTTGTTGATTAACAACAGATTACAATAATATGGATGGTTCAGTCATCCCGACGAACCTAGAAATAGGTCAAAACAAAACACTGTTAATCTATTGATTTTCAGTGTTTTTAATTTTTGTGCATTTATTTGATTTCATTTAAAACCATTAAAAAGGTGTGCAATTAGGTGTGCAATGTTTTATCAAAATTGTACTATCTTTATAGGACTTTCGGGTATGATTTGACTTTCGGAAACAAATCGAGTATTCACCTAAAGCGAGAGTCTATGGACACTTCAAGAACTTTCAGTATTCATTTTTGGCTGAATCTGGCCAAGAAAAAAGACGATTTGGTACCTATTTATGCACGGGTTACCATCGATGGAAAACGAGCTGAAATCAGTTTACAACGACAAACATCGGTTACCTATTGGGACACCAAATCCAAGAAAACGACCTCCAGGACCCCTGAAGGCAAGGCATTGAACACCTATTTGGACCAAGTGTATGCCAAATTGTTAGAATGCCACAAACAATTATCTTCTGATTTTGAGCTTGTTACGGCAAAATCGATAAAGGCTAGGTTCGTTGGGCAGGACGAAAGACATAAATCCCTTCTTGATTTGGTAACATATCACAATCAAAATATGAAGGGAGTTCTAAAGCCTGGCACCCTGAAGAATTACTATACCACAGAAAATTATATCAAAAGGTTTCACATAAACAGGGGCTATATTATTACGTACTCTTTGTTGTTTGAGTACAAAGATGACCCCAAAGGTAACAGCGTTTTGCATAACACTTGCGTTTTCAAATTAGACAAATCGGTTGAAAACGGTTGTCAAATCAGTGTTACGCTCAATTTTATCTTTCAGAAAGTGGTAACCGAATAGGTAACCGAATGGGTATCATTTTCAATGATATTATACCATTTTGTATGATAGCCCAAAAACAACAAAACCTTGATAATCATAAGATTAACAAGGCTTTGATATAATTTAGCTTTCGCTAAGTCGGGGTGGCAGGATTATACCCTTTCCCCATAATATTATATATATCAATCAGTTACAGATTCCGAAACTTTACTGTTAGCCGATTTGTTGACGATATTATAAATGAACTTAAAGTAAAATGCTTTACTTTCTGATGGTGCAAATATATAATTTGTATTATTTCAAACCAACATAAAAAGTCATTTATTTTATGACTCTTAATACTGCTTCAAATTTGGTTCATTATGCCTTATCATTTCTACTAAATATCCTTAAGTTAATAATTCTGGAAACACATTAAATCGAGTAATCAACTATTTCATTATAGGTCTTTTAAGTGATGAACTTCTATAGAAAAATTTGAGGTAGAGAGTATTCATACAATATTACCGAAATATAAACGTCGCAAAATATTTTTCGGAAAAGGGACGGCATAAAGCCAACGCTTCTTCCCTCGCTTATTTATTCCGTTTCCTTTCCACTCTAAAATTTTGTCTTCCGTTTGGGTTTGCTCAAATATTGTTTAATCTAAAATCATTTAATTATGGAAACAAAAGTAAAATCAAACGGAACAGCAAAAAAAGTAAATGCAACCGTTAAAAAGGAAGTTCAAAAAAAGTTGACCGAGGAAGCAGTTGGAAAGACCGTAGTTCCTGAAAAGACCAAAACGGTAGGGAAGCCTACAATCAATTTGGATGACAGAATTCAAAAGTTTGAAAAATTGAGAGGCTTGGCAACGCAACGTGAACGGCTTACAGAAACCTTGAGTGAGCTTACCAAGTTCAACTATAATCAGGATGATTCGAGTAGTTTTCATCTTCGGGATTCCCGAAATTTAGAATTCAAGACCACCAACACGAATTTAATCAAGTTGGTTACTACGCATTTACAATCCACGTTGGAACAACGTAAATCGGAAATTGAAGAACAGATTGTAAAATTTGAACTTTAATGAAGCTAATGTCTTCAAATGTGAAAGCCTGCTCGCAAGAGTAGGCTTTCTTTTTTTAATCATATCTGTCTTCGGACAGGTCTAAAATCAAATATTATGTATTTAAATCGTTTACAACAAGATGAAATTTTCGTTTCAAACGAAATGAAATCGTTAAAAAGTATTACTGATATGGAGTCCCGAAGAGGACTTGAAAATGTCATTATTTCCAATGGAAAGATTGTGAATGTGGTCTCGAACAGTTATGGTCATATTCCAAATGAATTGTTTTTCAAAAAGGCCGAACAGCTATTACTGGATGCCAATCTGAAATATCATAAACGCACGATTAACAGAAATGACAGGTCTTTCATTACCGACTTTATAATCGAGGACGATAATCAGTTTTCGTTGAAGAATGAACAGGATAAGATATTACCGATGTTGCGTTTCAAAAATTCCTATGACGGAAGCGAAAAGACTTCCGGGCATTTTGGATTTTATAGAGAAGTATGCACCAATGGCTTGCACGTTGCACAATCAGAAATAGCATTTTCAATAAAGCACAGCAAGAACAATACGGATTTAATAATGCCAAAACTGAATTTGTTGTTTGAGAAGTTTCTGAATAACGAATACTACGAAATCACAAGAAAATTCAGGGAAATGGAAGAAATTGAACTTATCGACACCAATGCATTCGTAAAGGAAATATTGGAAAAAACGAAACTGCTCCGCTATGAATGTAGCGACAAGAACGATAATCCTTCAAAGAAATCTAGGGAATTATTGGATATGATAGCCGAAGAAGGACACGATTACCATACAACGCCCTCATTATGGGATGGATATAATGCTTTTAATTGGATGCTTCACAATACCTTGAAAAAGACCTTTTCGCAACAGGAAAGGTTGGATAAGATATTGTTTGATGAAATATATGCAATGGTTTAAAAAATTCTAAAAGGTTTATCCAGTACCTAACTAAACTGGATTTTTAATTTTACTTCCGTCATATCATTCCGTTTAGCACATTTCCCTACATTCCGTTGCTCTACATTTCGGAAAAAGAGCTGCACTCAAAAAGGGTCTTGGACACAACTTCAAAGATTCCGATTTCCATTCCACTTGCCCACTCATTCCCGAGAAAATTCGGGAAGTGGTCAAACTCTATTACAATCTACATCTTTAAAGTTAAGTCCGCTTTAAATCCTACTTCAAAAGAATAATCCGTTTTATAAACCGTTCAGCACTTTACCGCTTCATTTCGCGAAAAGCTACATTTCGGGGCAAAGAGCTTCTCTATAAAAAATCTTGGACCCAATCCCCATTTTTGGTTTTCCATTCCGCTTCCCCTTCCCGCTTCGCTGGGAAGGAACGCTACATTCCCAAACCAAAACCGTGAATCCAGTCCGCTTGTAATCGGAAAGTCAAAGCCTCGATTTTCTTAACAAAATTAACGGCAAATCCTTCTTGAGTCTTTGCTCGATAATTCTTAAAAACCGAACCTTTGACTTACACATTTTAAGGGGTTTATAATAGATGAAGCCTTTATTGTTTTTCGGGACAGCGAAAAACAGGTATGGCATAACCAATTCTAAAATAAAGCCATTTGCTATGTTCGCTTAACTGTCGGTACGCTCTCGCCACAAATGGCTTTATAAGAATTGCTAATACCATTATGGAACTTGTCAAGACTATACAAGTTTTAACGAAAAATAAGGTTTCTACTTCCTTGAAAATCCGAGGATTTTACTACGTCGCAGACACTCCTAATTTATTCCCTAAAAGTCTTGACAAAACCCACTTCATCCATTGTGCGGAGCACGAAAGAAATCATACAAACACCCCTTAAAATTTAATTCAGTTTAAATCAAAAAGGGAAATATTAATCTTTTAAATCTTTTATTATGAGTACTATTAAAAATCACGTACAGTTAATTGGAAATGTTGGGCAAGAGCCAACCATTACGAACCTTGAAAGCGGTAAGAAAGTAGCCCGTTTATCATTGGCAACCAATGAATACTACAAAAACGGCAAGGGCGAAAAGCAAACGGACACCAATTGGCACACCGTTGTTGCTTGGGGCAAGACTGCTGAAATTATCGAAAAGTATGCCGAAAAGGGCAAAGAAATCGGAGTTGTTGGAAAACTAAAGACCCGAACCTATACCACGGACGATGGCAACCAACGCTATGTTACCGAAGTGGTAGCCGATGAAATCCTATTGTTAGGTAGTAAGTAAAAAGTAAAGAGGGCACTAATACCAGTTTTCAATTAGTTTGTGCCCTCTTCTTTTCATCATTAAATCTAAAAAAGACATAACAATGAAAGCACAAGTTAACGAAATAAAAGAAGGATTGCAACATTTTCACGGTTCTGAAATGTTATATCAAATCCCATTGATACGCACCCGATTTACGAACGGATTGAAATATTTAGCCAACATTGCGGAATGCTTTTGGTTGATTACCGATACTTCTGTAATTGCCAAAAGTTTATTGAACCGAAGCCATTTTATCACAATAGATTTTAAAAGGCTATCAGAAGAAAAACAGGATTATACAGGCTATGAAGCTGAAATAATTTACAGCGATGGAAATGGAAATATATTGGAAACGCATCGATACAACGTTACCGATTTTCCTTTGGATGAACTGCGATTGTTTTTTGTTGATAATACGCTGATGCTACCAAGCGAATATTAAAATGAAAGGCTATGATTTATCTAAATTATAACAACCTCGATGACGAAACCCAACAGCATCTACTTTCAGTTTCAAAAGAAGATATAGAAAGTAAATTTGGGAACGACCTTAAAGCCTACGCCAATAAACATCATTTAGATTATAATACCATATTGGACGAAGAAGCGATAAAGAATTTATATACATATAAGTACATTTTTAACATCTAAATTGCAACCCAAAAATTTGGACCTTTGAATTTTCAGAGGTCTATTTTTGTGCCTCTATTTTTTAAAATTTTTACGGCAAATATTCTGAAACTCGACGTCTTTAATTTGGGTTTTTAGAAAAATCCTATTTTTTGGTATCAAAACCAACCAATTGGGAACAATCTGTATTTCAATATTATATCTAAATATAATATCTTTAAAAGACTGTTAAGAAGTATCAATTTTAAGTATTGTTATCCCGTTTTGATTTGACTTTCGCCAATAATAATACCCATCAAAAATTAAACATATCGGAATTTTTTATTCCGAAAAAAAGCAACTGACTTTTTAGTCAGGTTGTTTGAAAAATTTTGTCCCTGCGGGACGAATTTGGAGAAGCAAGAGGGTAACACGCCAAGGCGGTGTTAACGATTGGTTTATAGTTGTAACTATTTGATATTCAAATAATTACTGTTTATATAAAATAAAGAAATAATAAAGTTTTACAGTAAATCCTTTTGAAACCCCTATAAAATGGCAATTTTTTACAGTAAATGAACTCAAATCATCAAAAGAAATACAGTTTTTCTGCCATTAGTATTAAACCTAATGTGGCAACTCGTTTTCGGAAATTTTCTAAAAAAATTTCACGTTCGCATACCGATACGCTGGAAACAATGATGAATTTTTTTGATTTGAACGAGCTATCCCCAAATGAATCTTTGGGTGCGAATATGCAGACCTTGGAGAATAGCTTAAAAAAACGAATCAATGCCCTTGTTGCCATTATTAGAGATATTGAAAAAAATCAGACCAAGCCCACCAATGCAATGTTGGAATTGCTTTTCCAAGAAAATCCAAATGAGAAAGAGCCACAAGAAGAACTATTTGAATTTGAACAACAGGAACTGATTACTGAAAACGAGGAATTGAACCATTACCGAAATCGGTACGAAGAAGTTCAGCAACAATTCCATTCGGTAAAATATGATTTGGAAAAAATCATCAGTAAGACCACTTATGTAAAAAGCAGTTTTGGAGGAGGCTATTTAAAATTGGATTTGAGCAAAGATGAATTTGAAAACATTAAACAAAAAACATAAAATGTATATCACAGTAACCAAACAGACATTAGACGGTAATTATGCACAGAGCGTTTCCGATTTTGTGTCGTATCTCGAAAAAGAGAATGACGGAAAATCCATTGATGAAATGGAACATTTTTTTAACCAATATGGCGAAGAAATATCAGGTAAGGAAGTAGTTCAAGAAATTGACGGAAATACCGCTAAACTCAAAAAGACCGAACCCAAGTTTTATTCCATTACTGTCAATCCAAGTGCTTATGAATTGAAGCGATTACAAAATCATTCCGAGGAACTAAAGCAGTACACCCGAGAACTTATGAAAGAATATGCTAAATCTTTCAATCGTGAAATAAACGGACGAGCTGTTACCGTAGATGACATTAAATACTATGCCAAAATTGAGCATCAGCGGACGTATAAGGGAACGGATAGGAAAATTCAAGAGAACCAATCTTATGCCACCAAGATACTTCAAATAAAGAACGATATCCGGAAAATTGAAAGTGGCGAATTGGAAGGGAATATCAAAAAATTACAACAAACGATGTCCCGATTGGAGAAAGAAGCACCACATCAACAAGACGGGAAACGCATTGTTAGAGGGATGCCGAAAGAAGGCTCTCAAAGTCATATTCATATTATTGTGAGCAGAAAGGATATATCCAATAAATATAGTTTGTCCCCAGGGAGCAAGTACAAAGCTTCGGAAACCGTCTTTAATGGAAAACCTGTAAAACGTGGCTTTGATAGGGACAAATTCTTTAAGGCTTCTGAAAAGACCTTTGATTCTTTATTTCAGTACAAAAGAAACCATGTTGAAACCTATAAGGCACGTAAAACATTCCTGAAAAATCCAAAGTTGTATTTCTCAATTCTTTCAGGATTACCAACCAATGAAAAGGCAACGGCATATAAAATACTTGCTAAATCTGGTGTGCCGATAATGAATATTCCAACCAACAAAGTACAGTTGGCATTGAAGATAATCAATAAGTTTAAAAAAGGTATTGACCGAGCCTTACAATCAGGTTCTATCGGGATATGAATACGTCAATGGCACATATCATTCTTTTCATTATTGTACCACTATTGTTTATTGGTACGGTTTTATATGTATTTCTTCATCAAGAGCAGTCTGTTAGTGGAGATAAGAAATATAGGGTACAATTTAAACTTCGCCGTGGAAAATTTCAAATTGAAAATATCAAGAGAGGAGCATCGGTTATTGGGTCTGCCGGAAGTGGTAAAACAGAAAGTGTAATTTATAATTTTTTACAGCATTTTAGTACCCATCAATTCTGTGGTATCATACACGATTACAAAGATTTTGAACTTACTGAAATTGCCTATCCATTATTTAAAGAAAAGGATATAAAATTCTACACCATTGCCTTTGACCAAATCCATTATCGTGTAAATCCCATTGCCCCAAGGTATCTGCCCAATGAAGAAAGTGTGAATGAATTATCCAATGTACTTATTGAAAACCTTTTGGAGTTCAATGAATCCAGTACAAGCAGTACCACAAAATTCTTTAGTGATGCTGTGGAAGGCTTGATGGGCGGGATGATTTGGAAACTAAAAACGTCCTATCCACAATACTGTACCCTACCACATTTGATTGCTATCTTCCAATCGATGAACACCAAACAGTTGGTTACTTTTGTGAGCTCAAACATCACTTCCAGAAGTATGGCAAGTGCTTTTATCAACGGAATGGATTCTGACAAGCAAACGGCAGGTGTAAAAAGCACATTGGCGAATGCCTTTAAAAAGATAGGTTCTCAACAGTTGTTTATGGCTTTGTCAAAAGATGAAGTGCCATTGAATATCAACAGCAAGGATAATCCTGCTGTTATCTGCATCGTGAACCATCCCAAATATGAATCGGCTTACTCGCCTATCATCGCTGCAATTATGCACACAGTCATCAAACAAATGAGCGTAAGAGGACAACAACATTCCTTTTTAGTGATGGAAGAAGCTCCAACCATCAAGCTGCTTAATATGCACCGCATTCCTGCAACTTTAAGAAGCTATGATATTGCCACAATTTACGTGATGCAGGATAAAATTCAGAATGATATGCTATATGGAGACAAAGCTAGTAAGGCTATTTTGAGCAACCTTTCCTATCAGTTTTTTGGTAAAGTTAATGACCCAGATACTGCAAAATATTATGAGCGTTTCTTTGAGATTGTCCGTATGGAAACCACAAGTATCAACCGTGGTCATAACCTGAATTTTGACACGCGAATTACCAAAGGCGAAAAAGAAGTTTCCAAACGCAGGGCAGATGTTTTCTTTCGTTTAAAACAAGGCGAGTTTATAACTTTTGCTGATGGCAAGGATAAAAGAGTTCAATTTAAACTACAAAGAATAATTAAGGAAAAACCAAAAACTTATCTTAACTATTCTCAAGAAGATTTAGAGCTAAACTTTAGACGTATCCATCGAGAAGCTACATCAATTTTAAAAAAGTAGCTAATTAATTATACACTTTCTTAATCATAATAAGACAGTATATATGTGTAATGGAAAAACAAACTTATATCCATTTAGAAACAGAAACTAAATAAATTATGATTTGATGTACTTTCTAACATTTTAAGTTTAACAAGCAATCTCTTTACGATAGAAAATTTAATGTAATGAATGTACTAGAGCATTATTCCGCAATAAATTTTAAAGTCTTAACAATCTTTAATACATTTGTTGCGTTATAGCGCAATTATGCAATTAAAAATAAAAGTAAATAATTATATCAACTTTTTTAAAGCATTTAGTGATGAAACGAGCTTACACAAGTAGTCGATAAAGTTGAAGTATATGGCAAATATCAAAAAAAAGAAGGATTTATATATGAAGCAAAAACCATCAGAAATATTAAAGATATATCAGCCGAATAATGACCAATTGTCTTTAAAAGAAATTTTTGAAGACTTAAAACATATTTCGGAAATCAAGAAATGCTCTTTCTGTGGTTGCAACCAAGACACATTAAAGGAATTTGCGGAACTGGCAGAAGCTAACAATGAAAAGGAACTTGCAGACAAAGCCCTTGAAATTGAAACAAAAGTTGCCAGTCAGAAAAAATATGAGTGCATAGGATGTAACCCTTGCTTTCCTGCTGACATATCTAACCTTTTATTTGAAATGGACGACAATGATGCTACTGAAAAAGAGAATTCTAGCTCATCACAATCTTGCACGTTCGACACTCCAAAGTCTAAAAACAAATGGCCTATTGAAAGAGGTAATTATTTTGTTGGTAATGAAAATGCATCAATCGCTATCAATACATTATCAAATACAGAGCTGCCTAAAGAACTAATAAAAACATTGAAAGACAAAATCGCTATTGTTGGTTACTGTGAAACCGAAAATATTGGTGTAGAAAAAATAGTAAAAAACATTATCTCAAACGCAAACATCAGGACTTTAATTATTTGTGGTAATGAAAGTGGAGAGAATATGATGGGAGGACATTTCTCAGGGCAAGCATTATTTTCTTTGCATACAAATGGTATAACCGAAAAAAAAAGAATCATTGGAGCTAAAGGCAAACGCCCAGTTGTAAAAAACCTAAACAAAGACCAAGTTGAACGTTTTCAATCTCAAATTGAGATTATTGAACTAATTGGAAATAATTCGATAGCCGACATAAATCAAAATGTAGTAGTTGCTCTTTCAAAAGAAAAAGAGGCTTTTAAGGAAAAGGAAATCGAAGCAATTTCGAACAATGAAATTATTGCCCAAAATCCCGAGAAATTGCGTTTAGACAAAAAAGGATATTTTGTGATAATTCCCGATAAATTAGAGCATAAAATATTTGTTGAATATTATGCTAATTCTGGAGAACTGTTGCATACAATTATTGGTAATGATGCTTCGAGTATTTATTACACCATTATCGAAAAAGAGTTTATTTCAAGACTTGACCACTGTGCATATCTAGGAAAGGAATTGACCAAAGCCGAATATTTTATAAAATATGACATTCCATACAGACAAGACAAAGCATTGGGAAAATTATCAGATGAATAAAAAACAAATCTTACAAAACTTGTGAGGATGAGCTCTGTGAGGTGAAATAAACCGAACGCAAAAAGCCAACAGCACTCCTCTATTATATGAATTTAGAAAAAAATGAAAGAACAAAACCATTAAGAGCATTGAGGATACTCCTTTTAATTAGAAATAATACAATGCATTTAAAATATAGTTCGTATATTTGTGAACTCGCATATTAACAAATATAGAAAAACGTATGAACTCAGACAAAATACTATTTAAACTGCACGCTGAACTCTGCAATTCAATGGGGCATCCAATCAGACTGGAAACTGTACACCACTTGAAAGAAGCGGAACTGTCATTTAGCGAAATAGCTGAACTTATTGGTGTTGGAAAATCAACCCTATCAAGGCATTTGTCCATTATGATGAATAATGGTGTGCTAATTCAGCGGAAAGAAGGTGTAAATGTTTACTATAAAATTTCCTCTAACAAAATAACAACTGCTTGTGCCTTAATGCGAGAAATATTAATTGAACGATTAAAAAGTAACATAGACATTATTTCTAATGTCGATTAAAACACAATTATTATGAAAGAATTTATGAAAGAAATGATGGAAAAAATGATGTCAGGAATGATGAAACCTGAAGATATGCCCCCTATGATGGATAAAATGATGGATAAAATGTTCTCTGAAATGTCGGCAGAAGACAGGATGCAGTTTGTAAGCAATATGATGCCTAAATGTATGGGGATGATTTTTGCTGAAATTGATAGTGATGCAAAAACAAAATTGGCTAAAGAAATGATGGAAAAGATGATTGCGACACTCGAAAATATTATAAACGAAGGTAAATAACAATAACTAAATACATATAATTATGAAACAAATGATGAATAAAATGATGCCAATATGTGAAGAAATGATGTCTAATTTTATTGGTAAGAATGAAGAATCAACTGAGAATTCTTGTTCTTCAAACTCACAAGAAAACTCTGAAAAGGAAACAGAATCTTGTTCTTTTGATGGAGGTAATTCCGAAAGTAAGATAGAGAGTAACTCAAATACTTGTGCTTAATAATAATACAGAGAGCAATGGGTTTTCCCACTGCTCTCTTTTAATCTAAATAATATATTATGTGGACAGAACATTGGATGAACGGAATGTGGGTTTTTCCATTCATAATGATAATTGTAATGTTGTTTGTGGTTTTTATGATTTTTGGCAGAGGAGGTTTTAGGCCACCTTGGAGTAATAACGATAATTACTATTCAAACAAACCCAAAGAAACTCCATTGGACGTACTAAAAAAGCGTTATGCAAATGGAGAAATAAGTAAAGAGGAGTTTGATAAAATTAAAAATGACATAATTATGAATGCGGAAAGCTGCGATATCAATGACAAAGGAAACAGTTGTTGCTCTTCTAAACCGGAAGTAAAAGAAGTAAATTTAAAAGAGCATTGGAATAAGGTATTTACCAATAGTCCGGATGAAAAGTTGGGTTGGTACGAAACCGACCTCACCCCGACATTGGGTTTGATTTCCACAACAGGACTAAATAAAAATGCCAGGGTTTTAAATGTTGGGGCAGGAAGCACAACACTTATTGATGAACTATTGACCAAAGGATATTCAAATTTAATAGCCACAGATTTGAGTGAAGTAGCGTTAAAAAGGTTGGCAGATAGAGTTGGAGAGGTAAATGTCGAGTGCATTACAGATGATTTAACCAATCCCTCCAATTTAAAAAACATAGCACCTGTTGATTTGTGGGTTGACAGAGCAGTGCTGCATTTTTTTACAGAGAAAAACGAGCAGGATATTTATTTTGACCTACTAAAGAACAAAGTAAAAAGCAATGGTTTTGTTTTATTGGCAGAATACAATCTCAATGGGGCAACGGTTTGTGCAGGACTTCCTATCCACAGATACAGCAAAGAAATGTTAATTGAAAAATTGGGAAGTGATTTTGAATTGATAGACAATTTTGACCATACCTACCTAATGCCATCAGGGGCTGAGAGACCCTATATTTACGCCTTATTTCAAAAAAAATAATATGAGTATATCAGGAAAATACAATCAATTTCACGCAGCAGTATATGAGGACAACACATTGCTGGACAAAAAAACAAAACACTTAATTTGCCTTGCAGCGTCATTGGGTTCGGGTTGTGGATTTTGTTCAAAATACGCTTTATCAGTACTACAGGAATTAAAAGTTTCTCAAGCAGAATTAGAAGAACTTAGAGCAATTGTAATGACTGTAACTGCTACAAAAATAAAAGCAGATTTAGCTCAAACAGAAGATAATTTGAAAGATAATAGTAATCCAATGTGTTGTGTATTATGAAAAAAGTATTAATGTTTTTAAGTCAAGGAGTAGAAGACCTTGAAGCTGTTACAATCATTGACGTTTTGGGCTGGACTAATGTCAGAGATAACTTAACACCGGTTTATCTTAAAACTTGTGCATTTCACGATAGTGTTAAAGGAAAATTCGGGATTGACTTTAAACCAACTTATAACATCAAAAAAGAAGAACCTGACTACACTCAATTTGATGCCTTTGTATTACCTGGTGGATTTCACAATGCAGGATATGACGAAGCATATTCAGAACACCTGCATAAAATTGCTACAATAATTCATCAAAATGGAGGAATCATAGCAACAATGTGTGTTGGGGTTTTACCAATTTCAGATGCGGGCTTATTAAAAGAAAAGAAAGCGACCACATATAATCTAAGTAGGTTTCACGATAATGTTGGTAGATTAGAGGAATCAGGAGCAACCTACACAGGTAATAAGGTTGAAATTGATAATAACATCATCAGTTGTGCCGGACCTGCATCATCATTAGAGGTTGCTTACCTATTACTTGAAAAATTGACAGGAAAAGAAAACACAGAAAAGGTTAAAGAATTAATGATTTATTGAATATGAAAACAATAAAAAACCTAATCACAATTATGCTATTAGGCATTCTTACTATCTCGTGCAATTTTCAGAATAAAGACAATTCTGAAAAGAAACAGAATACTGAAACAAATACTGCCACTATTAAACCAGCAGAACAAATAAAACCGACAGATATTTGTATGTTCTATAATGTGATATTAGACGCACCAAGCGAGTTTCCAGTAGATATTGACGGAAAAATATACTATGGTTGTTGCGACTATTCTTCATCACAATTAAGAGAAGATAGCACAACTCGATTTTCAATTGACCCTTTTTCGGGAGAAAAAGTTGATAAAATAGATGCTTTAATTTACCCAGACCCAAACATTGACAACGGAGTACTTTATTTTAAGTCAAAAGAGAATTATTTACAATTTATTGAAAAGTTAAACGAATGAAAAAAGCAAATCAATTAAACAAAAAATGGCTTGGAGCAGGAATATTAGCAGCACTTGCCGCATCAGTGTGTTGTATTACTCCAATTTTGGCAATATTAGGCGGTTTAGGCGGTGTTGCTTCTACCTTTTCCTGGTTAGAACCTTTAAGGCCTTATCTCATTGGGCTTACAATTATAGTTTTGGGTATCGCTTGGTATAAAACATTGAAACCCCAAAAAGAAGAAATAGATTGTAACTGCGAGGAAGATGATAAAAAGAGCTATATTAATTCAAAATCTTTTTTACTGATTATCACAGTTGTGTCTGCTTTACTTATAGCCTTTCCTTATTATGCAGGAATTTTTGTACCTAAACAAGAAACCAAAGAAGTGTTAATTGTTAATCAGCAAGACATTGTTAAATTGAAATTTATAATTAACGATATGACTTGTTCAGCTTGTGAAGGACACATTAACCATAATATTTCCGAACTGGAAGGAGTAATAAAGGTAAATACATCATATAAGGTAAAACAAAGCATTGTAGAATTTGACACTACAAAAACGTCTGTTGAAGATATTAAAAAAGCAGTTGATGAAACTGGCTATACAGTTTCAGAATACAAGAAAACGGAATAAGCCCATACTGTAAGTCATACACATTGCCAAGTCGCTCAAAAGCAAACAGAACAAGCCAAAAATTGCCAATAATTATGTCTTTACCAACGCTAAAATAGAATAAAAACGGTGGGTAATAACTAAGTATAAAATAATAGCCGAGACAGTAGTAAATTCAATGGTTATAGCCCGCTTCAGCTTTCTTATAAATTGAAAAATTTGAGTTCCGCAATCCGCTACTATACTCATCGTTACCCACCATTGCAGAAAATGCCCACCGCACATTAGGTTTTTTCCAACACACAAAGCCAACGCTGAAAAACCAAAAGAGCCTAATTTCTCCAACGCTCGACCGTAAATAGAAAATAATTGAAAATAAATTTGGATACCTCCCCTATACCGACCCCATCTTTGTAGTGTAATTAATTTTAATCATTAAAATCTTAAAAAGATGAAACGACAAATTGAAGTATTTACAGCTGGATGTCCAGTATGTGAACCAGTAGTAAAGATGATAAAAGAAATGGCTTGTGACTCTTGTGAAGTTACAGTTTATAATACAGTTGAGCAATGCGACTCTAAAGTATGTATTGACAAAATGAAGGGATATAACATCACTTCTTTGCCTGCTGTAGCCGTAAATGGCAAATTACTTAACTGCTGTAAAGACACAGGAGTAAACAAAAATGAATTAATCGCTGCTGGAATTGGAAAAACAATGTAAAAAAAGTTGCTAAATTTATCATCAACACATTCCAAACGCTGATTTTCGGCGTTTGGAATGTGTTTAATTGAAATTATTATGTTACCAAAAGATTTAACAAAAGACCTTAAAGACCGTTTGAAAAGTATCAATGGACAAGTAGAAGGGATTATAAAAATGCTTGATAAAAGTGATAATCCAGCTCAAATTCTCAATCAGTTTAAAGCGGTTAATAAAGGATTTGAAAAAGCCCAATATCTTCTTTTAGATGAAGTATTCAGAAAAACATTGGCTATTAGAATTGCAGAAGCATTAGAAACTTGCCCAGGCAATTGCGGTCAGGAAGAAAAAATTGCCATTATCAGAAAACAATTTCCTGAATTAGGATTGTATGAGCTGACAGACAAAATGAAAGAAATGAAGACTATTGAAGATTTTTTACAAAAGAGCAAAAACAATAAATAGTATGAAAATAGAAAATGTTCAAATGAAAGTTTCAGGATTGATGTGCTCCTTCTGTACTATGAGTGTAGAAAATGCACTAAAACGTAATCCTGCTATTAAAAGCGTAATGGTAAACCTCGTACATGGTATTGTATTGGTTGAAGCCGACATTAATAAAATAAGCCGTGAGCAATTGGCGGAGGCAGTTGAAAAATTAGGTTATAGTGTTTCATCTACAGAAGTACAACAATACAAAGCCGATGAAGATGTTTTCAATTTAATAAAACAACGTGGCACCATTGGAATGGTGGCTTCTGTAATTGATTTATTGGTTGACCCATTAAACATTTTTGGTTTGCCCCAACAATATCGAGCATGGTTTAGTTTTGTGGTTGCCGTATTTGTATTGTTTTGGGTAGGATACCCGATTTTACGGAAAACTATTATGGCTATAGGTCAAAGGATAATTAATGCCAATGTTTTATTATCTGCCGGTGCCTGGGGTTCATTTATAGTAGGTGTGTTTTCTCTTTTTAATCCTGAACTACCAAACTTTTTACCAGTAGCTGCGTGGTTAATGTCACTTCATCTATTTTTTGCCTACTTTAAATTGGATACCCGTAAAAAAGCTTCTGATGCGGTGCGAAAGTTAATTAACCTGCAACCTGCTAAAGCAAGGGTTATGAGAGGCGAACAATTTGTTGATGTATTAACTACAGACGTGTTGGTTGGTGAAGTTGTAGAAGTTAGGCCGGGTGAACGGATACCTTTAGATGGTGAAGTATTGGATGGTGCAGGAAGTGTTGATGAAGCAAGTTTTACAGGTGAAAGTACACCTGCAAATAAAGAAGTTGGTGCAACTGTAATTGGTGGTACTTTAAATCTGGATGGTGCTTTACAAATTAAAGTTTCCAAAATCGGGGAAGATAGTTTCCTTAACCAGGTAGTTAGTTTAATGAGTCGCATTGCTGAAAAGAAACCACCTGTTGAATTACTGGCCGATAAGCTAATGAACTATTTTGGGCCTGCTGTATTTATCGTTGCTGCCATTGCTTTTGTGGTATGGGGATTAGCAACTGGAAATTATATACAAGCAACGCTTGTAATGCTCACTACCATCATAATGGGTTATCCGTGTGCATTAGGTATAACTACGCCTATGCTTGCTGCGATTGCAGGCGGTAAAGGGATTTCCATTGGACTTTTAGTGAAAGCAAGTGAAGTGTTTTATGGATTATCAAGGATTGATACAATTGTTTTTGATAAAACAGGGACACTTACTTACGGCAAACCTACCGTAACGGATGTTCATGCTCTTAATGGAAATAGCATTGAATTATTATCTATCGCTGAAGCATTGGAAAGTAAATCTGAACACCCTATTGGGCAAGCCATTACCTTTTTTGCACAAAAAGAAGCTGCACCAAGGTTATCTATGGTTGATTTTAAAGCTATTCCAGGTAAGGGTGTTACAGGAAGAATAAATGGCGAAACTGTACTGGCTGGTAAACCTTCTTATATAGAGGAAAGTAGTATTGAAATCACAAACGAAATAAGAACTTCGATAAATGCTTTAGGCAGTGAGGGCAAAACTACCGTACTTATTTGCAAGAATAATAATGTAATAGGTGTTATTGCTTTGCAAGACACACCACGCCCCACAGGTGAGCAGGTAATAACAAAAATGAAGCATAGGAACATACGAACCGTCATGCTTACTGGTGATGCCAAACCAGTAGCAGTACCTATCGCCAAAAAAATGGGATTTGATGAAGTTCATGCTGAATTATTGCCGGGCGAAAAAGCAATTGCCATAGAAGAATTGCAAAAGAAAGGTTACAAGGTTGCAATGGTAGGCGATGGCATTAATGACGCACCAGCTTTGGCACAGGCAGATGTGGGCATTGCAATTGGAGCAGGAACTGATGTTGCTATAGAAGCTGCTGGTGTTATCTTAATTGGTGATAGATTAATAGATGTATTGAATGCAGTTATTTTAGGAAAGGCAAGCTATAAAACGATGACAAGTAATGTGATTATTGCCGTACTGTTCAATTTTGTTGGTATGTTGCTTGCCACACTTGGCTTTATAACTCCTATGCTGGCAATAGTAGTAATGATTGTTAGCATTTTTTCAATTTTAATTAATACGCTTCGTATAAGAACATTGAAACTTGAAAGTATTTCATCAAAAACTGTAGCCACAGTTGCTGAAACTAGTTTTAATGTTTCAAATATGGTATGCGAGGGTTGTGCAGAGAAGATATCGGATATTTTGAAAGAAGTTGAAGGAGTAGAAAAAGTTAAGACGAAAGTAACGGATAAACTGGTTGAAGTAGAATTTAACCCCCAGCAAACAAATGAAGAAAATCTGGAAGCTGCATTAAAAAAATCAGGATATACAACTCTAAAAAAATAAAAAAGAATAATTATGAAACTACAATTCAATCTTTTGCTCCTGCTTTCCCTACTTGTCATAACGCCTATGGTAATCGGTTGCAAACAAAATTCTTCAGATAATGAATCCGCTCAAATGGTAAAAAATGAAATAAAAGTAACCATACCTATTGAAGGGATGTCCTGTATGTCCTGTGTTGCAAATGTTAGGAAAACCTTGTCAAATATGGATGGAGTGACAGAAGTAAAGGTAAGCCTTCAGGATAAAAAAGCAATTATAACTTTTGTGCCAGAAAAGGCGACTACTGAACAACTACGTAAGGCTATCAATCAATTGGGCTATAAAGCAGGAAACCCTCAAGAAATAAAAGAATAATGTTAGAAGATTTTTTAAATGGTTTTACTGTTGCATTTCAAGACGGCTCAATTTTAAGTTTAGGTATTGCTTTTGTGGCAGGTTTGATTTCAAGTGGCGTTTGTCCTTGTACATTACCTGTTGGTCTTGGATTTGCAGGTTATGTTGGAAGTGCTTCTGTTCGGGAATCAAAAACAGGATTTGCAGTAACGTTTTCATTTTTTATTGGTATTGTTTTTTGTTTAACATTATTAGGTGGCATTGCTGGCTATTCTGGCATTTTTCTGACTGAAGTATTTGGAAAATACTGGGCTTTAGGAATGGGAATAATATCGTTAGTGGCAGCAGGAATTGCGTTTTACGGACCCTATTTACGTGTAAGACAACTTGAATCTTTACGAAAACCCGGAATTGGAGGTTCATTTATTTATGGGTTTGTATTTAGTTTAGGCACAGCAGCTGCCCCTTTATTACTTTTATTATCCTTTGCAGTTGCAAAAGCAAGTTTAGTTTATGGTTTACTTCTCGCCTTCTGTTTTGGTATTGGTAGAGGACTTCCTTTTTTGGTTGTTGGTCTATTTTCAAGTTCTGTTTCCAAACTTGCAAAATTATCTTGGTTAAGAAAAAGCATTCAAATATTTAGTGGAATTGCCCTACTTTATTTAAGTTTTTATTTTTTTAGAGTTTTTAGCTTCTACCTATAATTAATCTATAAACACAAATAAAAGCCAACCCTAAAGCCATACACATTTGCAATTCGAACCAGCCAAAGCACCAACCAAAAATAGCAAAAGAGTAAAATTTACCCGACCTAAATAAGATTTGGCAAGAAAATTTTGTTAAACAAACAATTATTAATACATTTGTTGCGTTATAGTGCAACTGTGCAATTATATATTAAGCCTAATGAATACTTATACTGATTTCTTTAAAGCATTAAGTGACGAAACGAGATTAAGAATGATGAATTTATTGATTGTCTCAAAAGTGGAACTTTGTGTTTGTGAATTCACAGATATTTTAGAAACTCCTACATACAATGTTTCAAAACACTTAAAAATATTGAAAAATGCCGGTTTTTTGAATGAGAGAAAAGAAGGACGTTGGGTTTATTATGGGTTATCATCTGAAAAGGGAAAGTTTTTTAATCTTTTATTTGAGGCAGTGAAAGAAATACCAGCAAAACAATTTAAAACTGATTTTAATGAATTGCAAAAAAGATTTGATATAAGAGTCGATGGCAAATGCCTATTAGGGATTCAAAAAGAGCATTTAAAAACCCAATAAGCAAAAATTTGTATTGGCAGATAAAGATTTACAAAACAGTATTTTAGAATTAACTTAAGCTAAAAGTGACACAGAGCTACATATAATTTAATTAGAAAATAAAATAACCTTAAGATTTCACTTACAAAAAGAATTTAATGGGATGCGAAATAGTGCAACTTTAAAAAAATATTATATTTGCTCTTAATGAGATATATAGCCACCATACTATCGTTTTACGTCATTTTCCTTATGGCAATGCCGACTGTACAGGCTTTTTCAAAAACTGATACTGGCGATTCCTGTTGCAGTCGCTGTGCACCAGTCACCTCTACTGACAATCATAACGAGTCCAAAAAATCACAGGATAGTCCCTATTCTTGTAACCCTTTTGAAATTTGCACAGCTTGCATAGGTTTCGTTATGCAAACTTTACCAATAGTTGAATCCCTGACTTTTTCATCAAACAAAGAAGTCCTATCCGTTTATTCAGAACCTTCATCTGAATATATCCCTTCTATTTTCCAACCTCCCAAAATAATCGGTTAATAGCTATTCTTAGGAGTAGTACGTCTTATTGGAAAGGTTCTATGCCTTTCTGTCCATTTTATATTAATCGATAATTCAATTCAAAATGAAATTTTCAAAAATATTCGTGTTGGCTATTACAATAATGGTAGCCTCAACAACAGTTACATTTTCTCAAACAACAAATTCAACAAAATCAATCCAAAAAGCAGATAGCACTAAAACCGTAGCAGTAAAAGTTAAGGGTGTTACTTGCTCAATGGACACAAAAATGATTTCAGCCAACGTAGAAAAATTAAAAGGAGTGTCAGCCTGCAAAACTGAAAAGCAAGGACCAACTACTACTTTTGATGTATTGTACAATCCTACAATGGTTACAGAAAAAGAAATCTACGCAGCAATCGAAAATACTGGTAGCTGTGAAACACCGAACGAAAGACCATACAAGGTAAAGCAGTAATTAATGATAAAGCAAGGTGTATCTTTTGATATGCCTTGCTTATTTCTAAAAAAATAATAACAATGAAAATATACATATTCATTGTTGGATTACTGTTGCCTATTGGTATTTCTGCACAGACCATTTTAGGTAAAGTAACCAACACAAATAATGAACCACTTGATGGAGCAAGTGTCTATTGGCTTGATACAACCATTGGCACTACCACAGGCCAAAAAGGCGAATTTGAAATAACAACGAAAGGTGTATCCAAAAAATTTCTTATTGCCAGTTATGTCGGTTATAAATCCGACACACTTGAAATTAAGGAACAATCCTTTACAACCTTTCAATTAAAAGAAAGCAATGAACTTGATGGTATTGTAATTAAGGGGCAACGCGATGGTGTGATTATCTCTAGTTTCAAACCCATTAAATTTGAGCAGATTACCCAAACCGAATTGGGCAAAGCGGCTTGTTGCGACTTGGCAGGGTGTTTTGAAACACAGACAACGGTTCAACCACAAACCACCAATGTCATTACCAATTCCAAAGAATTACGTATTCTTGGATTATCGGGAGTATATACTCAAATTTTGATTGATGGCTTCCCAATGATTCAAGGGCTTTCCTACACCTACGGCATTAGTAGTATCCCAGGCACTTTGGTGGATAATATTTATGTGTCAAAAGGAGCAAATAGCGTGTTGCAAGGCTTTGAAAGTATCAGCGGTCAAATTAATGTAGAGACAAAAGAACCCGACAATACCGATAAACTCTTGCTTAATGCTTACATCAACAACTTTTCAGAAAAACATTTGAATGCCAACTATGCCTTCAAAAAAGGGAAATGGAGCAACCTAACCGCAGTCCATACGGTTCAACCTGCCAACGAATTTGATAGGGATGATGATGATTTTCTTGACCTCCCAAAGCTCACACGTTATATGATTTCCAACAAATTAAAATATGGAAAAGATGCAGATTGGGGCTGGAACAGTAGAATTGGCTTGCGTTACGTAAACGAACAGCGAATTGGCGGACAAACGTTTTTTAATGCCAATACTGACAAAGGAAGTAACGAAGTCTATGGACAAACCGTAAATATCAATCAGCCCGAAATTTGGACAAAAACAGGGTTTCGCCTTAACGACAATAATAATTTTGTATTCTACGCTTCCAGTTTCTACCAAAATCAAAAGTCGTATTTCGGAACTGTAAAATATGATGCCAACCAAACCAATTTTTATGGAAACATTCAATATGAACTAAACTACAGCAACAACAGTTTAAAAACAGGATTGAGTTTTCGCCATTTGGATTTAGACGAAGACATCAGTTTTACTGACAATCCATTGCAAAGAACATATGCAGGAAATTATTTCCGAAACGAAAATATAACAGGCGTGTTTGCCGAAAACACAATGAAATTTTTTGATGATAAACTCACTTGGATTGCAGGATTGAGAGCAGACTATCATAACCAATTTGGCACAATTATTACACCAAGAACACTTTTGAAATACGATATCACACCAAACACAATTATACGTGCAAACATTGGTACAGGATGGCGAACCGTAAACTTGTTCAGTGAAAATATTGGTTTATTGGTAAGTTCGCGAGACATCGTATTTGCAGAGCAACTCGAACCCGAGAAAGCATTGAATACAGGTGTGAATTTTACGCAGAAATTCAATACCGACAATGTTTCAGGATTTTTTAGTGCCGATTATTACAGGACGGATTTTCAAAACCAGATATTTCCGGATTACGATACCGACCCAACAAAGGCCATCATTGAAAACTTTACAGGAAAGAGTGTGAGCAACATTTTTCAAGCTGAAGTATATCTCAGTTTTTGGGAACAATTTGAATTTAAAACAGGTTATAGCTTTTTGGACGTATATCGTGAAATTGATGGGCAAAAGGAACTATTGCCCTTTAATCCAAGACATAAAGTTGTAACTACATTGGGCTACAAACCGCTGTCTAAAAAATTTCAAATCGATATGAACGCACATTGGTACGGAAAACAAAGATTACCCAACACACAAAGTAATCCCGTCGAATTTCAGCGACCAGATTTTTCTGAGACCTATACAGTTGTAAACGCTCAATTCACATATAATCTTAAGAAGTTTGAGTTATACGCAGGCTGCGAAAACATTTTTGATTTCAGACAAGAACGACCAATCATAAGCTGGCAAGACCCATTCGGGCAATACTTCGACACAAGTTCGGTATGGGGTCCAACTCGTGGAAGAGAATTATATATTGGGGTGAGGTACAGGTTGAAATGAAAATGATATTTGATAAGAATTCAAAAAGAACATTTAAAAAAATCACTAAAAACATATAATTAAAAACATAATATGAAACAAATTAAATCTAAACTCGGTACCGTAGCAAGCCTACTTGCATTAATTACCTGTTATGGCACTATAGGGAGCATTGCTTTGCTTTCGTTTATAGGGATTAGCGTACAGATAGATGAAAAGTTAATGATTACAATTGTCACCATACTATTGGCCATAGCTCTATTAGGAATGCTGTATTCTTTTCGATTGCACAAAAATATTGTCCCCCTGTTACTGGCTTTAATCGCTATCGCCATATTAGTGTGGGTCTTTTATGGAGCTTACTCAAAAGCTTTGGAACTTTCTGGTTTTGCATTATTACTGGTCGCCTCCGTTTTGGACTTTCGCAGTAAAAAAAAGGCGTGCCCAATTGTAAAGAAGAGTAAGAAGGACACGTTGGGGTAAGGTACTAATTGAAATTAAAAAAGTATGATTTTGAAATACTTCTTTGAATACAGTAAAGTAAAATGAATTTTGGTAAAGCTAATTCAGAGTAAAAAGAATTAAATATTAACAACACATACCTGAATATATGGATTCAGAAAAAAATATCGAAAAAGTAACTTTTAAGATTAAGGGGCTATGCTGTGCCGATGAAGAAGTTCTATTAAAGAGAACATTTAAAAAGTTGAAGGGAGTTCAATCATTCGAGGTAAACTTAACTAACCAATTATTGAATATCTCTTTTAATCCAAGTTTGTTAACAAGAGACAAAATAATTGCCTCTATTTCTAAAACGGGTATGACCGCAATTACGGATACGAAATTGAAAAGAACTGTCAACTATTGGAAAGACACAAGAACAATACTTCTATTTATCAGTTTTATTGTTGCCGTTATTGGTTTCGGTGCTGACAAACTTCACATAAATCCATTTTTGGTAAAAATTATTTATGCCATTGCAATTGTTGTTGGAGGTATCATACCTGTAAAAAAGGCAATTGCATCGCTTCGCAAGTTCATACTTACCATTAATACCCTTTTAGTGGTTGCAACAATTGGTGCGGTATCTTTGGGTCTATGGGAAGAAGCGGCCATATTGGTTGTCATATTTTCGCTCGGGGAAGTTCTTGAATCTTATGCCGTAGATAAAGCAAGGGGTTCGATTAAAGCATTGATGGATTTATCACCACAGACTGCACTTGTGAGAAGAAATGGTGAGGAAATAATGATACCTGTAGAACAAATTGAGATTGGAGATTACGTAATCATTAAGCCGGGAGAACGCATACCGATGGATGGTAAAATTTTATCAGGTGCTTCTTCAGTTGACCAATCTCCCATTACCGGTGAATCAATTCCTGTGGCCAAAGAAACCGGTGACACAATTTTTGCCGGGACTATAAACCAACGAGGGTCTCTCGAAATAGAGGTAACCAAACTCGCAAAGGACACGACATTGGCCCGTATTATCCATTCTGTTGAAACTGCCCAATCACATAAATCGACCTATCAGCATTTTGGGGAGCGGTTTGGAAAAATTTATACTCCGGTGATGTTCGTTGTTGCCTTCCTTACAGCTACTGTTCCCACTATATTTTTTAATCAACCGTTTTCAGAATGGTTTTACAAGGGACTGATTTTGCTGGTTGTGTCCTGCTCTTGCGGGTTGGTTCTTTCGGTTCCGGTTGCCGTGATTGCTGCAATAGGAAATGCGGCAAAAAACGGTATTTTAATTAAAGGAGGTGCTTACTTCGAAGCTATGAACGGAGTTAATTGTGTTGCATTTGACAAGACAGGGACCTTAACACTTGGCCAACCTTATGTGACTGATATTATACCTCTTGGTCCTGTAGATGATGATACGCTCCTGGCAATAGCCGCCACCATTGAATCCCGGTCCGAACACCCACTTGCTGATGCAATTTTACGCTATGCCACAACAAAAGACATAAAACCTGATAATGTAATTGAGTTTGAATCTATAACAGGAATGGGTGCAAAAGCCAAGGTAAATGGTCAAACATATTTAATTGGTAACAAACGCTTGTTTGGGCAAACAAATTATTATTTAAAAATAGCAGATGAAAAATTGATTCAGCTTGAAACCGAAGGCAAAACAGCTATGTTGATAGGCAATGAAAAAGATATATTGGGAATAATTGCTGTTGCCGACAAAATCAGGCCTCAGGCGAAAGAAACCATTCAGCTATTGAAATCACTTGGAGTTAAAAAAACTATAATGCTTACTGGCGATAACGAACGTACTGCTTCCTATATAGCTTCTCAGTTAGGTATTGATGAATACAGGGCTCATTTACTTCCCGAAGAAAAAGTGAACGCTATAAAAGAACTCAAAAAAGATTATGGAAAGGTAGCAATGGTCGGTGATGGGGTAAATGATGCACCAGCTATGGCCTTAGCAGATTTGGGTATTGCAATGGGAGGAATTGGGACAGACGTAGCTATGGAGACTGGTGATGTTGTTCTGATGGGAGATGATTTATCAAAACTTCCCATAGCTTTTTCTTTAAGCAATAGGACAATAGCTAATATCAAACAAAATATTTTTATCTCTATAGCACTCGTATTCATTTTGATACTTGCTGCCCTATTTGGCCTTGTTGATTTGGTTTCTGGGTTAATTATTAATGAAGCGAGTGCACTAGTTGTAATCGCTAATGGTCTACGTCTTTATAAACTAAAAATTCTATTGTGAAAAATGTGTTGATGTTTTTAAGTCAAGGGGTAGAAGGCCTTGAAGCAGTAACAATAATAGATGTTTTGGGATGGTCAAACGTGAGAGATAATTTAACACCAGTATATCTTAAAACCTGTGCATTTCACGATACGGTTAGAGGAAAATTTGGTGCTGATTTTACACCTACTTATAACATCAAAAAAGAAGAACCTGATAACGCCTTAATGAAACAGATAGATTCGTTGAGATGTACGTTGCTATGTCGAGATGATATAAACTATGATGATTGTGAACAGGAAATATTCAGTAAGGATGTTCATTTAAATCTCCAGAACGAGCGGCACCTAAAAAAAGTAGCCATAGTAGGATGCCCTAAACAACAAGAAGAATTTACCCGATTTTAAATACCGTTTACAAGGGCTTATATCAAATATTTTGATTCCGAGGATTGTATTTCAGCTAAACCGTGGGTTCAAAATTAAGTAATTAGCAAATAATAAATTTCGTTTAACATTAAAACTATAATTATGAAACAAATTAAAAACATAGGTATTCTAATAATTTTGATGGCTTCGATGATAAGCTTTCAAAGCAATGCACAAGCTAGGAGCAATGAAAACGAAAATAAAGATGAAACGGCAACTATGCCAGATTCTACCCAGGCAGATTTTAACTTTAAACTGATTGATAAGGAGGGTAATACCAAGTCCTTGGCAGATTTTAAAGGTAAGGTCATCTTTATGAATATGTGGGCCACGTGGTGTCCGCATTGTATCGCCGAAATGCCCAGCATCGATAAATTGCACGAAGAAATGGGTGATGAAGTTGCTTTTGTAATGTTATCGCTCGATAAAGATTTTGAAAAAGCAAAGGATTTTGATAAACGTAAAGGATACAACCTGCCCATTTATGAGCCGGGAAGCAATATGCCCACGATGTATCAATCGTCTGCCATTCCAACCACCTTTGTTATCGATGCCAAAGGAAATTTGGCACTGACACATAAAGGGACGGCCGATTATAGTACCCAAGAATTCAAAGAATTCCTGAATAGTTTAAAGTAGTACTTTTTCTGAAATGGATGGAAACGTATGAATTTATCCATCCTTTTCGGTAATACCTAAAATCAATAGCATAGTATGCGACATCTAAAATTAATGTTGGTATTCATCCTTGTATTATTATGCCAAATTGGGCAATCACAAGTGATGGAAGCACCTGAATGGAAAGCGGAAGTCCAAGAAAGCACCGTTGCCAAAGGCGATACGATTACCGTACTTTTTACCGCCGAAATCCCGCAAGATTGGTATATGTACTCCAGCGATTTCGATTCCAATTTGGGGCCGTTGGTCACGGAAATTAAATTTAACGAAAGCGAACAATTCGAACGGTTGGGTGGTTTTGAACCAATCGGACAAAAGAAAAAGTACGATGAACTGTTTGAGGGCGAATACACCTATTTCACAAAAATAGCAAAATTTAAACAGCGTTTTATAGTCAATTCGGAGCATCCCGATATCAATGCAACGGCATCTTACCAAATATGTTCCGATGTCAATGGGCAATGTATTCCTTTTGAAAGTGACATTTCGGTATTTGGAAATGTGCACAAAAAACCTTCGAATGTCGCTACGAGCGATACTGATGCATTGGCACCTCTGGTCTTGGAGGCATTTGATAATGACTTTAAGACAACAGAGACTGAAGGAAAGGGTTTTTCATTTCTATTGACGTTTTTCTTCTTATCATTTGGCGCAGGTCTGGTGGCATTGCTTACGCCCTGTGTATTCCCAATGATACCGATGACCGTTAGTTTCTTTACAAAATCGAATACAAGTCGTAAAAAGGGAATTGCACAGGCCATTTTGTACGGGGTTTTTATTATAGCTATTTATACCATAGTCGGCACCTTGTTTTCAGTATTGTTTGGTGCAGATTTCGCTAACTTTTTAAGCACGCACTGGATACCTAACCTCCTTTTCTTTGCCATATTCGTAATATTTGCGCTTTCCTTTTTTGGCTTGTTTGAAATACGCCTGCCTAATAAATTCGTGAATAAAATGGATTCACAGTCTAACAAAAGTGGTGTACTGGGCATCTTTTTTATGGCCTTTACGCTTGTTTTGGTCAGTTTCAGTTGTACTGGGCCAATTGCCGGAACCATCCTTTTACAGGCCGCTAATGGCGAAACTATTCAACCATTAGTTGGAATGTTTGGGTTTTCGTTAGCGTTTGCACTGCCATTTACCCTATTCGCCATCTTTCCAAATTGGCTAAAGTCTATGCCTAAAAGTGGCGGTTGGCTAAATACAGTTAAGGTTGTACTTGGTTTTGTTGAATTGGCGCTTGCGTTAAAATTCCTGAGTATAGTTGACCAAGTCTATCATTGGAATATTCTGAACCGCGATGTATACCTTGCCCTATGGATTGTTATATTCGCTTTTCTTGGGTTTTACCTCTTGGGGAAAATTACATTCCCTCACGAGCAGAAACCAAAGAGTACATCGGTTGGACGTGTAATGTCAGCCTTATTGGTATTTAGTTTTGTGGTCTATCTAATTCCCGGCTTAGTGGGTGCGCCATTGAAAACATTGGCTGGATATATGCCACCATTGAGTTCGCAGAGTTTTGTAATGAACTCGCCACAAGTATCGTCTGTTTCAAATGGAATAAACAAAATTTCGGAATGCGGTGCTCCAAAATATGGTGATATGCTAGAGCTGCCGTATGGTATTCAGGGCTACTTTGATTACGAACAGGCATTGGCCTGTGCCAAAAAACAGGACAAACCTTTATTTATCGACTTTACTGGACACGGTTGTGTAAACTGTCGAGAAATGGAAGCCGCCGTTTGGTCTGACCCCAAAGTGCTGAAAAGACTTAAGGAAGATTATGTGGTCGTGGCACTCTATGTAGATGAAAAGACCGAACTGCCCGAAAATGAATGGTATGTTTCTGCATACGACGAGCGCGTAAAGAAAACCATAGGTGGCCAAAATCTCGATTTTATGATTCAGAAACTTAACGCCAACGCCCAGCCTTATTATACTTTAATTGACTCTAACGGTTCACTATTAGGTGCTCCGAAAGGCTATGATTTGAACGTGGGTAATTTTGTTGAATTTTTGGACAATGGTCTTAACGAATATAAAACCAGAACCGCAAATGAAATTGTTGTGAACAGTAATTCCAAAAATGCAGAATTTAATTCAATTGTAAATTAATTAGTTAAAAGATAAAATAACTAATCCACTAATAATAAATGATTACAAATTGGGAATGCCCTTATAAAAACTGCGAAATTTAATTTGAATATATCGAATGGTTACAAATTATGACGACATATTAAAAAATTTAGACTATGAATTAAATATTCTTGAAATAGAAGAAGAAGATATTTTAGTGAAAGCCGAAAAAGGGATTAAACTTGCAAAGCAAACCCTTAAGAAAGTTAGAAGTATCATAGTTGACTATGAATTTGAAACCAAGCTAGAGGAGATATCTTTTTTTAAGTGTACTAAACCCAAAATTTATAGCAAACTCATTTATTACGTGAAACTATTTAATATTGAAGGTAAAAGGCCAAGAGGAAGTAATAAATCTCAAGTAAAATATTTGAACAATTACATTGAAAAACTTCAGACTTACTTTAACGATAATCTTGACTTTTACCATTATTTCCGTAGGGAAGCTACCGTATTTGATGAGCAATATTTTTTAAGAGGCAAGGCGGATATTCGGTTATTCCCAGATACATTTCATTTTTTTGTAGATGAACAATTTGCAACAAGCCACGATAGTACTGTAGCCACAATTTTAGCTTACGACCTTTTGATTGTGCACTTAAAACGGGAGATTGATAAATTGGAAAATAATGGAAATTATTCAAGTTTAAGATTGTTACAAAGTAAAACCAAAATTACGTGGACAGCCCACAAAATATATTTAATTGAACTGATTTACGCTTTGCACAGTACAGATGTTATAAACAATGGTACTGTTGACATTAAAGATATTGCCTATTTTGTTGAAAAAACATTTAAAGTGGACTTGGGCGATTATTACAGAGCTTTTCTGGAAATACGTATGCGTAAAAATGGCAGAACCAAATTTTTGGATATACTGAAAAAGCAGTTGACCAAAAGGATGGATGATACTGACAACGTAAAATAAAACACCCAAGATGCTTCAACTTGGGTGTTTCTCATTTTGAGTAAAATCTCATTTTATTTGATGGTTTTTAGATACCGTATTTTTTTGGAAAGTACCAAAACCCTCTATTGTATTACATTGAAAATGAGAGAAAAAAAATACCCAAGTAGGCTTAACTTGTGAATAAAATCCATCAAACTACCTCAATTTTGTAGAACGAAAGTCAAATCAGGTCAGGGGCTATCATTTTAAATGACAGTAAAACGGTAGTCCCTTTCTTTTAATCCGTTCTATTATGCCCACAAGTATTATTACCACAGACGACCTTCGGGAGTTCAAAATGGAACTGCTCGATGATATTAAGGAACTACTCAACAGCCAATCTGGCCATTTTACCAAAAGGTGGCTAAAATCCCCTGAAGTAAAAGAACTTTTGGGAATCTCTTCCGGCACGTTGCAGAATTTAAGAATCAATGGCACATTGCCCTACACCAAAGTTGGCGGTGTACTCTATTACGATTATGAAGAAATTATGAGCGTAATGGAAAATAACAAAATTCATAACAAATTTTAAAATCGTTTTGGAGCAGGTCAATTACATCAAGCACTTGAACGCCGTATTCTTACAATTCTCAAAAGACGGTCGTTTAAATCCCACGCACATCAGTTTGTACGTGGCATTATTCCAGTTGTGGAACAACTATCACTTTCCAATGGAATTCTATATCAACCGAGAAGAAGCGATGCGGTTTTCAAAGATTGGGTCAAAAACTACTTACCATCGTTGCATCAAAGAACTGCACCATTGGAAATACCTATTGTACGAACCCTCACACAATCCCTTTAAAGGTAGCCGAATCAAGATGTTCAATTTTGGGACAAGTGATGGACAAGCTCTGTGCCCAAGTCGTACCAATATCGGGACAAGCAATGGACAAGCGGTGGTATCTATAAACAAACATATACAAACAGGAAAAAACAATACAAATGATACTAAACTTGACAAGCCAAAAAGTGAAAATGAAGTCATTGATTTTTTTGAAAAGGAAAATTGGTCAGAATTGGAAGCCAAAAAATTTTACAACCACTACCAAGGTATCGGTTGGAAAGTAGGTGGAAAAACAAAAATTGTCGATTGGCACGCCACAGCTCGCAACTGGATGATAAAAGCCGAAGAGCTAAAAGAAGAAAAAACAATGGTAGCGGTTAGCCAAAATACGGACAACCTAAAGACAAGTTCCAACAAAAATTATAATGAACCCTTATGAATCCCCTGAAACCACATATCATTACCGAGGGTAGCGTTCAATACTCATTGGGAGAACTGAAAGATAATCAAATGCTTTATGATTTTGATAAAATGCTCATTTACCTCAATGCCAAAGGAAAGCTACTATTTGGCAAAAAATTCAAAATTTTTGAGGAAGACCGCGATATTGTTTACAAACTCTGTAATTATTACATCAAGGATGAAGCAAATTGCAAAAAATTGGACATCGACATCGACAAAGGGATTTTGCTTTCTGGTCCCGTTGGTTGTGGAAAAACCAGTTTAATGAAACTGTTACGTCATATTGTGCCACATCAGAAATCGTATGAGGTTATACCCACACGAAACATTGCCTTTGCATTTAACAATATTGGCTACACCATCATTGAAAATTATGGCGATAAGAGATTTTATTGTTTTGATGATTTGGGCGTAGAACCGACCGGAAGGCATTTTGGTAAGGACTGTAATGTAATGGGCGAAATCATACTTTCTCGCTATGATTTATTTTTAAGCCACAAAATTAAGACCCACGCGACTACAAACCTAAATGCCAAAGAATTGGAGGAACGCTACGGAAATCGGGTACGTTCAAGAATGCGACAATTGTTCAATTTAATTGCCTTTGATAAGAGCAGTCGTGATAAAAGGGATTAAGTCTGGTTTTGGTTTTCTTCCTCTAAATTAAGCAATTCGTGAATCATATCGCTTTCATCCAAATAGTCAGCTAACCAGTCTTGTTGAGATAACCAACTGATATATTCCTTATCAGATTCCCTAATATCTTCGACAAATTCCCCTCTATATTTACCGAAACTAAATTTTGTTCCTGATTCTTGTCCTTCAACTTTAGTTTCAAACAATTTGTTGTAAGTTTCCAATAAACCTTCTTCTCTACATCTATAATACAGCCATTGTTGTTTATAGCCTTTATATTGCCTTCTTTTTTCAAGGTATTTTACCTTGTCAACATCAGATAAAGCCTTGTAAGAATTCCGTTTAGTTTTACGTGGAAACAGCAAACCAAAGGTCATCCCCAAGATATTTTGAAGAACGTTCAAAAAGAAAATTGCAATAGCTCTCATTTTATTGTACTAGAGTTTATACACTCTAATTAGGTCTAATTTACGAAAAAAAGACCAAAATTTTGACTTCCAGAAGTAAAGATATATTCTTAATAAAATTTTAACAATTTGTAGGAAACCGTAAGAATTTAGAAAGACATTTTACTATATTTATAGGCGATTACGCTTAAAATATTAATGTTTAAAAGCTAATGGAAAATCATTGGCTTTTTTATTGTTTCAAAATAATTATTATGCATATAAGTTCACTATCCATTAGGAATTTTAGAAATTTCTATAAATCAAAATTCATTTTTAAAAAAGGTATAAATACTATTTTAGGAGAAAACGGTTCAGGTAAAACCAATCTCTTTTTTGCTTTACGAGTTTTAATCGATGATAAACTTCCAAGATATATAAGGTTTAATGAGTCTGACTTTAACCGAGGTCTGGGTAAATGGGCTGGACATTGGATAATTCTATCGGTTAATTTTGACGAACTGGATGCGAGTGAAGAAGCACAGGTACTGGCAGTACAATCTTCGGGAGATATGGAAGGTAGCAAAAAAACTGGAAGTTATTCGGTGTACTTTAGACCAAAATATCAGTTTAGAAAAGAACTATACGATTATTCACAAACCGCAGGTAAAAGTGTAGCTGGGCTTCAGCTTTTTCTTGATAAACTTACGATTGATGATTATGAAACCTCTTACTTGTGCAGAGGCTCTGGAGATTTCAGTGATGACGATACTTATAAAAAGTATGTTGGCGATTTTGATGCTGTTGAATTCCCAAACCCAGATGATAAAGAAGAATTGATTTTTGGTACATTTTTACCAAGAGAAATAAGTGTCCATAATGAAGTTTCTTGTACGTTCATAAAAGCACTTCGTGATGTCGAAAGCGACTTGCGTTCCTATTCTACTAATCCATTGATTAACTTGTTGCGAGGAAAAGAAAAAACTATCGAAGTTTCAAAACAAACGGACATAATTGATAGCGTTAACAAACTTAACGACCAAATTAGTTCTCTCAAAGAAGTCAAGGAAGTAAAAGATGGAATTGACAAAAGTATTAAGGAAGCTGTGGGTACTACTTATGGTCCCAATATAGATGTAAAATCGGAGCTTCCAAATGATATGGAAAAACTATTGCAATCCCTTAAACTGTGGGTTGGCGACCCAGATGAAGAAGGTTATATGGGTAAAATATGGGAATTGAGTTTGGGGGGTGCAAATATGATTTACCTATCACTAAAGTTATTGGAGTATGAAAAAATCAGAACGGATAGAATTGCAAATTTTCTTCTCATAGAAGAACCGGAAGCACATATTCATACGCATATTCAAAAAACACTATTTGATAATGTGCAAACAAATAAAACACAGGTTATTATTTCGACACACTCTACTCATATTTCATCTGTAAGCCGTATAAGTTCAGTAAATATTTTAAGCCGAGGAAATAAGCAGACTTTAGTATATCAACCAGCTAACAATCTCGACGATGAATATATAACAAGAGCTGAAAGATACTTGGACGCCATAAGAAGCAACTTGCTTTTCGCAAAAGGCGTTGTTTTGGTTGAAGGCGATGCAGAACAAATTTTAATTCCTCAAATGTTCAAAAAAGTCTTTGGAATTTCGCTCGATGAAATTGGCGTAAGTCTCGTAAACATTGGAAGTACAGGCTTTAAAAATGTCGCAAGACTTTTCCATAAAGATAGAATTCAGAAAAACTGTTCCATACTAACGGATTTGGATGCCAGTATTGTTGACTTACCTGCAAATGAGGCTGATGATACTGCTTATCAAAAGCATTGTAGAGCATCACAAATTAGTGGAGCTGAAAGAAAAAAGGAATTGGATAAATTTTGTGATAAAAACGACTTTTTGATTCCTTTTTACTCTGATTACACCTTTGAAGTTGATTTTATTTTGAACGGGAATAGTCACGAATACATTCAATCACTTACTGAAATTTTCAAACAGCAAGCAGCTATTGATGCTTCAAAGAAAAAGTTAGAAGATAAATCAGTTTCGATTGCTGGTGTAGAAGTTTTACGATTGGCTGATAAAAAAGGTAAAGGTTGGCTGGCTTTGGTTGTTGCAGATAATTTAGTTTACAATACTTATATTCCTGAATATATTTTGAAAGCTGTTGCTTTTGCATCTTCCCATCTAAATAATGCGTCTAAAGCTAAAACTGCTAAATACAGGTTGGGTAAAATTTGTAGCAATAAAAAGAATAGATATTATGACGTTGCAACAAAAATTAGTTTTAAGGATAAAGAAGACCAACAGGTTATTGATGACTACATAGCCAACTTTCCTGATGACCAGTTTACTAAATTTTTATCGTTTATATGATTTTAGATACTTTAAGCGACCAACAAAAAGATGCCGTTGTTAAAGACGGAAATGTACTTCTTACTGCTTGCCCTGGAAGTGGAAAAACACGGGTCATAATTCACAAGCTCGCTTATGCTTTAAAAAATATTGATTTGGACAGTAAGCAGAGAATTGTTGCCCTCACTTTTACCGTAAGGGCTTCCGAAGAAATATATCGCAGATTAAACGCAATGGGAATTAATAGTAATCGGGTTTGGTCTGGCACTTTGCATTCATTTTGTCTCGAATGGATTATTAAGCCATATTCCTGTTATTTACCGGAACTTGAAAACGGCTATTTAATTGCCGATGAAACTTATGCCTCGGATATCATAAGCGAACTTAAAGAAAAACATAAATTAAAGCCTATTGACCCTGTTAATTTTAGATTTAATAGGGATGGCACATTTTCTGAATCAAAAACAATTCAAAAAAGAGTCCTTAAGGATTATCACGAAAGACTACAAGCAGAGAAGTTAATTGATTTTGAGCTTCTACTATATTATTCATACAAACTCTTAATCAAGCATCCTAAAATAAAAAAAACGCTATCTAACATTTTTAGCCTTATATGTGTTGATGAATATCAAGACACACAAGATTTGCTTTACGCAATTATTTCGTCCATTGTAACAACTGGGGAAGGTAGCTCAAATCTATTTTTAGTAGGAGATACAGACCAAGCAATTTACGCCTCTTTGGGTGGCATTGCCAAAAGTTTGGAAGAAATACAAGAAGAGTTAAAAACTTTACCTATTGAGCAACTTACGCTTTCTGGAAATTATAGGTCAACACAAAGAATTATTGACTTTTACTCTATATTCCAGACAAACCCAATTAAAATCGAAGCTATAGGTACTAATAAAGACGTTGATAGTATAATAACGTACAATAACACCATTGACAAAGGATATTTAGTAGATGAAATTGGACGACTTATAGAACATAGTTTAGATAATGGAATTCCAGAAGATGAAATATGCGTATTGGTTCCGCAATGGTGGTTAATAACTACTATCACAAAACAGTTAAGGGCGAAACTGCCAGACGTAAATTTTGATGCGTCAGGTTTAGCGCCAATGTCAAAAAACCGAAATAATATTTGGTATAAGTTATCGAGATTGTTCTTAACACAGCCACAACCAAAAATATATTCATTACGATACAAATGGTGTTCTGAAGTAATTGAAAATTTTAAAGAACACACCAATACTGAATTCAGCGAAAAATATCAATCAGAGCGAAATGTATTGAAATTGATTAACTCTATAACATCCAATGAAACCGAAGGCATCGATTATCTAAATGATTGTTTTGACCAGTTTTTAGATGCCGTTGGTATTGACCAAACAATTTACGCACAACTTCTTATAAATAGGAAGACTTTTTTCGATGTAATAAAGAGCCGTCTTGAAGACCCAACGTTTCAAGTTCCAAGTGACATAGCGTCCTTTATGAGTTTTTACAGAGAAATGTCAGGTGTTGTCATTAATACTTGTGTTGGTGTCAAAGGAGAAGAATTTGAAACCGTTATTGCTTATGGTTTGCTAAATGGGTATATCCCACACTGGAATGACATTTTTACCGGAGACCCTGTTGCCGCTTCAAAAAAACTACTTTATGTTATCTGTTCAAGAGCCAAAACGAATTTACACTTGATATCAGAAACTGGCAGACAAACCAAAAAAGGAAACCCGTTAGAGATTACCCCAGAATTACAAAATCTTAATTTTGAATTTGATGAACTATAAAAAATATTGTAATCTATTTTTAATGATTTGAAATTAAAGAAAAGTGTTTTATGATAAAATGAAGAAAATAGATTTAGAACAAAAATCATTAGAAATTCAAAAAATAATCTCTCGTTATACGAAAGAGAGCTTTGTATGTTTTTTTGCTGATTTTATTAGACACCATCCAGAAAGAAGCAATATTGGATTTTCAGAAAAATTCAAGTCAAAATTAAAGGATTCTTTATATCTGATAATGTTAAGACTCTCTACACCATTGGAAGGCAAGGAAGAACTTCATTATTCAGAGAAAAATGATTTAGTACTTCAGCAAGTCGCAGATATTCTTTTAGAGATAGTTAGTTTCTATTTATCAGAAAATTATGATGAAAATGAATTTGATGAGATTTCTGATAAAAGACAAAAATTACTTGTTCACGAATTAGCATTCAAAAATTACTTTCAAAACGGAATATTAAATTATAGAGAGCAAGAGGTAAATAAGGTTATCAGGATGTTTAAACCTTATCAAGATAAAATACAGGAAAGATTAGAAATCGATTTAAAAACCTTAATTGATTTATGCAATCATTCTGAATTAATTTATCGTGCAAAGTCAATAAATTCAAAGTCATTTATTTTAGACAAAGGCTTTGACAAACTGGCTCGGCAATCTGCAAATGGATTATTAGCAGAGAATGAGTTTACAGATAAGCTGATAGAACTTTCGGATGAGACCCAAGAAAGTTTTTTGAATTTTTTTGAGAAACCCCACCAATGTTTACTTTTTGCCAAACAAGATTTTCACTTCTCTTTTGAAGAAAAACATATTGATGTTTTCTGTGGCTTATTTTCAATTGATATTAAAGATAATCATAGTAATTTATTTTATTCCCAACAAAATCCTTTAGAAAATAAACCGATTATAAGAATTAGTGATAATCAGTATTTAAACATATATCAAAAACAATTACCTTCAGCTTTATATGATTTACTTTATACCACGCTTACTCAAACCAAAAAAGAAAAAGAACAAATAAATTATCGTAGAGGAAAAGTTGTTTTGGAAAGCCATACTTTAGAAATATTCAAAAAATTCTTCAAAAAATCAAAAAGGATTAAAATTTTCACCAACTATTATATAAACAACGAGCCAGAAGAAAAAGATATATTAATCCTTGTGGATAATATCGCCTATATAATTGAATGCAAAGCTTCAAGATATAGAGAACCACGAAGGGTTACGGAACAAGCATACCAAAGAATTAAATCTGACTTTAACGACTGTATTCAAAAAGGTTATGACCAATGCTATCAGGTTGAACAGGAATTGTTAAACAATGAAAAGGTTTTTGTCAGCTTGAAAAATAAATCGGAGGTAATTATCACGAATGAAATTCACGAGATTTTTTCCATTGTAGTTACTTCGGAAAGATTTGCTTCCATACAAACCAATTTAGGATTATTGCTTAAAAGGAAAAATAGTGAAGACCCTTACCCTTGGTCAATATATGTCGATGATTTAGAAACTTTTTTGAAAGCGCTTTACAATAGTTTCAGTAATCCGTCCAGAAAGATTTTTGACTTTTTGGAGCATAGAGAATTACTACACGGAAGATTAATAACCAATGATGAATTGGATGTATGTGCTATGTTCTTGAAAAACCCAAAAAAATTTAAAGAAATATGTGAAAGTGAATATGTTGTTTTCACTGACCCAACACTACAAAATTATTTTGACAAGTTATATTTTGACAAAAAACTAAAATTTAGGATTGAGGATTTTTAGTGAGGGTGTAATTTGAACTCTGTCTGAGAATTTTTATATTAATCTCAAACAGAATTAAAATGACACAGGAAGAATTAGACAAGATTGAAAAGAAAGCATTGGAACAACTTACCACTGGCAAAAGCCTCTTCGGCAAAGAGGGGGCCTTTGGTCCCCTTCTCCAGAGTTTTTTGGACAAGGCACTGGAAGCGGAGATGGAAGATCATCTTGACAAGGAAGAGCGCTCCCAAGGAAATAAGCGCAACGGCAAGGGCAGCAAGCAGCTCAAGACCGCAGTGGGCACTTTCGATATACAAACGCCCCAGGATCGCCATAGCAGCTTTGAACCGGAGATCGTAAAGAAACGGCAGACCATCCTGGCGGACAACCTCTCGGAGAAGATCATCGGTCTCTATGGACTGGGGATGAGCTACCGGGACATCTGCGCCCACATCAAAGAGATGTACGGTACGGAGATCTCGCACAACGTGCTCACCGAGATCACCGACCGTATTATACCCGATATCAAGGCCTGGCAAAACCGTCCCCTGGAACCGCTCTATTGCATCGTATGGCTGGACGCCATGCACTACAAGGTCAAAGTGGACGGGAAAATAAAGCATAGGGCACTTTACAACATACTGGGCATCAACAAGGACGGGTATAAGGAAGTCCTGGGGATGTACATCTCCGAGAGCGAGGGCGCCAATTTCTGGCTGCAGGTACTTACCGACCTTCAGAACCGCGGACTGGAGGACATCCTGATCGCCTGTACGGACAACCTCAAGGGCTTTTCCGAGGCCATATTGTCCATATTCCCCAAGACCCAGGTGCAGAAGTGTATCGTACACCAGATACGCAATTCGCTCAAGTACATCGCCTCTAAGGACCAGAAGGAGTTCATTCGGGACCTCAAGCTTGTCTATCGTGCCACGAGTAAGGAAGTGGCAGAGGACGCGCTACTGGACCTGGAAGCGAAATGGGGCAAGAAATACCCCGTGGTCATCGAAAGCTGGCAGAACAACTGGGAGGAACTCTCCCAATACTTCCAGTACACGGAGCCCATCAGAAGGATCATCTATACCACCAATGCCGTGGAGGGGTTCCACCGCCAGGTACGAAAGGTGACCAAGACCAAGGGAGCGTTCCCCAACGATATGGCACTTTTAAAACTGGTCTACCTTGCCACGATGAACATTGGGAAAAAATGGACGTCGCCACTACAGAACTGGAGTTTGACGGTCCAGCAACTTTATATTAAATTTGGCGAACGGATACCGTTGGACCTAGCCGCCGCCCCTTCGGGGGGTACCCCCCGAAGGGGCGGGAAGAAGGACAGAGTTTAGATTACACACCCTTTTTAGTTTTAATTATCTCTTTGAAGATAGTTATAATAATCTTTCTAACGCTCTTTACAATTTCCATAAATATTTCATTCATAATTAAATATTTAAATAGTTATACAATCCCATTAAAATAGCCAAGGCCATTGCTCTTATATTTTTAATCCTTAAAAAATAATCCGCTTCATCGGTGCTCGAAATAAAGCCCATTTCAATGAGTATGGCAGGACGAATTTCGATATTTTCACGTAACACTTGAAAATTTGAAAATCGGACAGCTCGTTTTTTAAAACCCAATTTCTGGGTGCTTTCTTCCAAGATGGACAATCCCATCCCGATAGATTTTTTTATAAGTACTTCTTCATCGTTGGTATTATGCACGTAAACGTCCATTCCTTTTGCAGAATTATTAGAGGCATTACAATGTAACGATACAAATACATCAGCCTTTAAGCTTTCAGCCAATCGGCTTCTATCAGATAAAGAAATCAACGTGTCCTTATATCTGGTCGAATACATATCAAACTCGTTATTTAAGAGGGTTTTATTTAGCCTTATAATCTCTTTGGCAATACTTAACGCTACATCCTTTTCTTGAATAGTATTTGCACCAATTGCACCAGTATCTTTTCCACCGTGTCCAGGGTCGATGATAATGACTTTTTGTTGACCGAAAATCAGACAGAATTGTAGCATCAAAATCACAAAACTGACGTTTTTGGGCTTTACCCACTTCCAAAATTTTAGAGTTATCAACATAGCATTTTCCAATTTTCATAAAATTTGATACCAATTCGCATCAAATAAAAACAATTGATATCAAAACTTATTTTATTCACAATTTACTGATTATCAGTTGTTTGTATTGCAATATACACTATTTTTCAAATATCAAAATTGACGTAAAATCTAAATCACTTTGATTATGAAAAAATCACATTATGTAACCATCCTATCGTTACTTATTTCAAGTACGACTTTTGCACAAATTGGTGGTATCGAAGATTCTGTTAACGATGTTTCCGATACTATCCGAACCATCTTTCCCATTATTTTGGGCGTTATCTTTTTAATTGGCTTCCTATTCAATGCCGGACATTTCTTTGGCGAGAATGCCGATTTAAAAAAAGGCATTACCCGAGTATTGGTCTTTGTATTGATTGCGGGAGCAGTCGTGGGCATCTTTACTTACCTCATTAGCATCGTAGTGTAATGAAGCGGTTCGAGGTCTATAAAAACATACGCAAGCGAGCCGTGATAATGGGTCTGCCAATATCATTATTCGCTTTAATGATGACCGTTGTTATCGGCTCATTACTATTCATCATCTTTTCTTTCAGTTTTGCTGTTATCGTTTCAGTATTCCTATTGAACGGAGTACTGTATATCGCTTTGACCCACATTACCAAGAATCCTGCTTTGATGCATATCAAAAAGGTATTTCCGCAAACTATCAGTAACAAAAAAGGAAGCCGCTTATATTATGAAGAAAATTAACCTATCGGCATATCATCCCATTTTGGATATTCAAGACCATATCGTGTTCGCTAATAACGGCAATTTGGTTTTAGGCTACCAAGTGGAAAATCCTGAAATCTATTCCCTAGCGGAAAAAGATTTTGAGGACATTCACGGAGCGTGGTTTCAAGCGTTTAAATCGTTGCCTATTGCCACGGTTATTCATAAACAGGACATTTATCAGAAAGCAGAATATTTAGCAGAAGAATTGCCAAATAAAAGTTTTCTGCAAAAAGCTACACACGATTATTTTAAAGGTCGAGAATTCATTAAACATTCTTCATACCTTTTCTTTATCCTTCCATCTAACAAGGCATTGAACGCCCCAAAGTTTACCAATCCTTTCCGCAAGGTCGAAAAGGGAATCCATAAGCAAATGGACCATAATGTTCAGGAATTTATTGCATCGGTAAACGATGCAGTTTCCTTTGTCAATAACAGCCGAAAGGTGTCATTGATGCCTTTGGGTATCGATAAAGTTCTGTCATTGACCAATGCCTACTTCAACGGATTCAACGAAGGTTTCGATACCGACATTCAATTGAAAAAATCGAATATTGAAATTGGCGACCATCATTTTGATGTGCTGGCTATCAATAGTGAACTTTGTTATGGCGATGTGGTTCAGAGTAGCAAGACTAATGATAAATTTACTTCGGACGACTTTGTATTCCACCAAGGATTTATTGACGGATTGGGACTGAATCTCAATGAAAATCATATCGTCAACCAAATCATTTATTTGGATGATAAGCACAAATGGCGAAAGCTGTTGGATAAGAAAATTGAGGAACTTAAAAAGAGTTCCAATTTTGGAACACAGAACAAAGTCATCTTAAAGAAGATTGAAGACATTGTTGCCAAAATCAATGAAGATGATAGTTCAAGAATTGTCAGGGGACATTTAAACATTGTATTCTGGGATAAAGATGAAGCACAATTAGAAAGAATTGCTTCAAAAATAAAAACCGAGTTCAAAGAATTGGACATAGTGCCTTATTACCCTAAAGGCGAAGAACGTAAACAATATTTCTTAAACTCGTATTGCTGTTTTACTTCCAACTTTTCAAATGAGGATTTATACGTAACCGATTTAAAACACGCTCTTTGCCTGTATATCAATAATACCAATTATCAGTCAGATGCCACAGGTGTCATATTTAATGACAGACAACATAACATACCTGTACTGAAAGATGTTTGGGATGAAAAGAAGAAACGCATCAAGGCAAGGAACTTTGCCATTTTCGCACCTACTGGAGAGGGAAAATCTTTTTTGGCAAACAATATTCTACGCCAATATTTTGAACAAAATGTTCGATTGGTAATTATTGATTTAGGTGGTTCATATTCAAAATTTGCTAAGCTCTATCCAGACGACCATATCATCCTTCGCTATGAACAGGGAAAAAATTTGGGTATCAATCCATTCTATATTTCTGATGTCAATGATTTGACACCAGAGCGATTGGAAGATTTGGCAATCTTCCTTTTAGAGCTCTTGGCTTCGGGCAAAGCAACGACTAAAGCTGAAGAAGTGGCGGTCAAAAAAGTACTTCGGTACTACTATCTACAAAATGTGGGTGGTACATATTCTTTGGAAAATTTATACCAGTTCGTTGATACAAAAAAAGACACCCTTTTAGAAGAACTACATATTCAAGAGCAACATATCAACATCTACGATTTTCTGCACATTCTCTCTGAATATGTAGATGATGGTTTGTATAGCTTTTTGTTCAACGTGAGTGAAGACCAGACCTATAAAATTGAAGATAAAAGGTTAATCGTTTTTGAGCTGGATGAAGTCAAGGACAATAAGGAAATCCTATCAGTAATGTTGAAATTGATAAAGTCCGCCATACAAAGAACGATTTGGCGGAACAAGGCCGAAAGGGGAATCATCCTATTCGACGAGTTTGCCAAACAGCTCAAATTTGGAAATGTACTCGAAAGTGTGGAATTCTATTATCAAGCCATTAGAAAACAAAATGGGGCAATTGGGATTATCCTGCAATCCATTAACCAATTGCCCAATAATTCCACATCGGCAAGCATTCTGGAAAACACACAAGTCATTTACAGCCTTCGTAATGAAAAGGGCTATGCCGAATTAAAAAACAGGCTCAACCTTTCCAGTCACGATTTGAACCAATTAAAATCCATTCGTAACAATCTTACAGGAGCACGAAAATATACCGAAATGTTCATCAAAATCGGAAAGGAAAGCAACATTTTCCGATTGGAAGTGCCACCAGAAGTCTTTTCTGCTTACCTAACTGACGGACGAGAGAGTGAAGAAATAATGAAGCTCTATGAAAAACATAACAATATGGAGAAAGCCATTAAAATATTTATTAATTCTTAAAAACAAAAATTATGAAACACACTATCAGAAAATTAATTTTATCCGCACTATTTGTAGTGCTAATTGGAAGTAACGCTTCGGCCCAGGGGATGCCAGTTTATGACAACACAAACTTTATCTCTTTTGTAAAATCATTATTGGAATCTGGTAAACAGACCGCCAATTTAATGAAGACGGTAAAATTTCTTAAAACCCAAAAAGAGAATATCGATAAAGTAAACGATGTGATTAAACAACTTCAAGCAGTCAGGGAACTGGCAAGAAACAACCAACGATTGTATGATGTTGTACAAGATGATTTGAGAGAAATCCTCAATTCACCTTTTATTAAACCTGGCGAAGTTACCCGCATTTCAGATTCCTTTGATGCCATTCTTCAAAACTCTATGGCAGGTATGGAATATATCGACCAAATACTGTCCAGCGACAACTTGAAAATGACCGATGCTGAACGTGCCGAAGTTCTAAAAGAAAAGGAACTTGAATCCAAGGAAATGGTAGCGGAAATTGAAGCAAAAACCAGACGTTATCGAGAGATTATTCAATTCCGAGAAATGCAACATAAAATCAATAACCGAGAAACCGATTACTAATGTCAGGTATTTTTTTAGGCATAGGGTTAGAGTTTGTGGACACTATTTTTCAAACGATAAAAAATAGTGAGTTCTCACAATACACTATTGTGGGAATGAAGACACTCGCCCTATTATTTTTTCTCATCAACATCCTAAAAAAGTACAATGAAGGTGTAGCCAATAATGAGGGCTATACGTGGGGACTGACCCCTGCGGAACTGGCCAAAAACTTTGCAATAGTGATTTTGGTCATTTTTTCCACACAGGTATTAAGTGTTTTCGATACCATTTTGGTGGCCATTGAAAACCAATATCGGGACACGGCACCCGCACTTCTTCCTTTACAGATGCAAGATATTGACATCGAACAGGATGTAAGTGCTTGGGATGCCGCCAAAAAAGCAATGGCAATGCTTTATGAAGCTTTGGTTACACCTTTATACGGCTTAAAAATACTATCCTTTATTGCCGGAATATTTCTCTGGCTATTGGATTTGTTCATCTACCCCTTGTTCCTTGCAGAGCGATTCTTTTTGTTGGGCATAATGCAAGCTTTTTTTCCATTGGTCATCAGCTTGGCGGTTTTTGAAAAGTTCAGGTCATTGGCCTACAATTTTTTCAAGTTGTATGCAGGTGTTTATATGTTAGTGCCAGCCTTCTTTCTGGTCAATGTTTTCGTGAATAATCTTTATACCGAAATCAACACCAATTTCTGGAGCGACTTATTTGGAACAGATTGGGGAAGCAATTTTTTCGCACCGCTTTTACAGTTAGGGTCTATCGGATTTATTGTATTGCTGAAATTCAAATTATATAAACGAGCGACCTCGTTCACTTTTAAACTCTTTACAGGCTGATAAGTGCTTAAAGCACATTTGCCAATTATCAATCATAGAAAAAATGAAAACACCATATAAAAATATTTACAACATCTTAAAGCTCAATCGCTTTATAGTATTAACAGTAGTTATTGGAGCTGTACTAACGTGCATTATTTCTGTATTGATGGTCATAAAGCTGCATAAAGAAACGGTTAATAATGCTTTTGTAGTCAATTCGGACGGAAGTGTTATTCCCTTGAAACTGGTATCTCAACAAGAAAATTTAAAAGTAGAAGTCTTGGCACAATTGGAGTTGTTTCACACTTATTTCTATAACATTGATGCCAGCAATTACGAAAAGAACTTGGAGAAAGCCTTGTGGTTGGGTAATAGTTCTGTAGATGCTCTGTATCGACAGAAAAAAGCCGATGGAGTTTATAACCGTTTGTTGCAATACTCGTTGGTTCAAAAAGTATTGAATATCGAATCCAAAGTTGATATTCAAAACGAACCCTACAAGTTTGAAACGAAAACCATTTTTGAAATCAATAGAGGTACTATCACAGATACTTATGAGTTGACCACTACTGGAAATTTGATTCACGTAGATAGAAACTTTCCAAACAATACCCACGGACTGCTAATTACCAACTTTTTTGAAAGCACATTACGAAAATTAGAAAATTATGAAAGTAGAAAAAAATAAAATAGTCTTTGCCATCGTGTTGGTATGCATCCTGCTTTTTATAGGTGGCTATGCAATGCTTGTATTGGGCGAGGACGAAGAACCGACCATTGAGAACAACCAGATTCCTGTACCGGAACTGGAAGACGACCAAAAGGAATACGATTCCAAATTGGATGCCCTAAACGACTTAAAGGAAGTTAGGGAAACCAACGCACCAAGTATTTATGATGAACGGCTGTTGGATTCCACAGGCGTATATGACCCCGATTTATTGGACAAGAAAAAAATGCAGATGGTAGATAGTATTTACCAACAAGGGCAGATTAGATACTCGGAAAGAACTTTTGAAAATATCAATCCCAGATACCATCCACCGAAACCAGCTGTTGAGAAGGAAAAAGACACAACGGATGCTATTGAAGAACAAGAAAAGAATGTCGAAGCCAAAGAACGTGTTTTGGAGCATCAACTCTTTTTTGCTTCCCATCCCATTAAAAATGATGATTTGAATTCAAAAAATACTGATGAGTTTATATATGTGCGGGTAGATGGCACACAGACCGTCAAAACCAATTATCGTTTGCAAATGCGGTTGATAAAAGATGCTACTATTTATGGGCAACGCTATTCCAAGAATACCCCCATTTATGGATTTGTCGATTTTAAACCCAATCGTACAATCATTGACATCGAGAACATCAATCATCAGCCGGTAAAGCTAAAGGCTTATGACTTTCAGGATGGTAGTGAGGGTATTTATGTTGAAAACAGTTTTAGAGCAGAAGTTACCAACGAAATTGTTGGCGATATGGTGGACGACATTAATATTACTGGTGTGCCGCAGGTAAGCGGTTTCAAGAAAATATTCCAACGTAACCATAAAAATGTAAAGGTTACGATAACCGATAATTACAAACTCATTTTAAGACTTCCTAAAACCAAATACCAAGGAAAGCCTTTAATGCTCAACTACTAAACTTAATATTATTATGAAAAGCCCTTAAAGGGCAATTAATTAAAACGTACTCTTATGAAAATTTTAATCACATCTTTATCGTTGATTTTTTCAATATCAATTTCAGCACAGCAACACCTTGACACCATTTACGCCAACGATCAGAAGAACGTTGCCTTGTTTTTTCCCAACCCAATACGACAGGGCATTACCGGTGCTTCCCATTTTGTATTTACGTATAATCGTGAGAAAGAGCAGTATTTCGGTTTGTTACAAGCAAAGCCTGGAATGGAAAGCAACCTATTGACCGTTACAAGTGATGGTAGCGTTTATTCTTATATTTTGAAGTATTCTGAAAAACTTCCAAAACTGAATTATTTTATCAATAAAAATGAAAGTATTGGCAAAGAGTTACCTGAAAAAATAAAACAAAAGCCCACAAATGCACCGTTAAATGATTATGCCAACAGAATAACACATTTTCAAAAATTCAGCGAATACTTATTAAAATCTAACTTTGAACGTCTTGAAACCAAACGCAAAAAAGGCATCAAAGTACAATTGCAAAAAATGGCATACGATGCTTCCGAAGTGTATTTGGTTATAGAGGTAAAGAACAAGTCCGGAATTAATTTTGAAATCGACTACCTTAATGTTTATAGAACCAATGGAAACAAGAAAAGGAAAGCTTCCTATCAAAGATTGCATCAAAAAGTGATTTACAAACACAAAATGCCATATTCCATTATTGATGGGAAAAGCCAATGCTTTGTTTATGTGATTCCAAAATTTGTTTTAGGCAGTAACGAAAAACTGATGCTGGAATTGAAGGAACTGAAAGGGAGTCGAAAGGTAGTTTTAGAAACTAAAATTTAAGAGGTGTTTTTCACCTCTTTTTTTGTTTTTAAAAAAGTATCTTTGTTACAGATATAACAAATTGTATGTAAGTAGAAAAAAATAAAATATGCCAAAAATAATTGATGTTGGAGTTGAACAAGACCATATCGAATCTTTAACCAGAGCGAATGGTATAACTGCTATTTCGGAGCTTATATGGAATTCACTTGATGCTGACTCAACGGAGATTAAAATCGAATACATTAAAAATAAACTTGGTGGATTTGAAAATTTAAGAGTAATTGATAACGGACTTGGCATTGACTACACAAAAGCCCAAGACGTTTTCGGAAGATTGGGTGGCTCTGAAAAAAAAAATACAAATACAAGTCCTGGCGGAAGACACTATCACGGAAAAGAAGGAAAAGGAAGATACAAATCTCTTGCGTTAGGAGACTTGGTAAAATTCACGAGTGTATATAAAAATGGAGAATCATTAAAAGAATTTACCGTAACGTTTGACCGCAATAATTTATCTCATTCAAACTTTAGCGATTTAAAAACAATTCCAAAAGGCAATACAGCAACAGGTTTTACAGTTGAAATTCAAAATATAAACCAAGAAAATGTAAATCAAGCTCTAGATGTAAAATTCAGAAAGGAGATAGAACAAAAATTTGCTTCATACTGGATAAACTATTCAGATTTCAATATATATTTCAATGGTAATAAACTAGAATTTGAGTCTTTAATAAAAAATACGGATGAAACAGATTTTCTCGTAGAGGATGGAGAATTATCATACCGTTTTGTAATTAAAGTAATAGAATGGAGTTTTGATATAAAAAAGAAAACCTATTTATGTAACACCAAAGGTGTGCCATTCAAAGAATTAAACCTTGGTATTCGGTCAACAATTCCTATTTCAATTTTTATACAATCACTTTATGTGGAAAAGCTACATAGAGAAAATCTAATTGATTTAGATAATTTTGATGATATTCTACAAGGTGCATATGGAGAAGCTAAAAAATTCGCTCGTGAATATGTTAGAAAACGACTTCATTTATATTCAGGAGAATTTATTAATGAATTAAAATCAAAAGGTCTTTATCCATACAAAGACAATGCCGATTCACTTGTAGAGGAAAGCAAACGACAAGTATTTGATATAGTAGCTCTTCAAGTCAACGAGTACTTACCAGACTTTGAAAATCAAGATGATAAAAGTAAAAAGTTCACTCTTTCACTAATTAAAGAAGCATTAGAGAAAGATTCTTCTTCTCTTCAAAGAATTTTAACAGAGGTAATTGAATTACCGGATGAAAAAAGGGAAGAACTTGTTGAGATTTTAGAAGAAACCTCATTGTCAAGTATTATAGATACTATGACAGAGATTAAGAACAGGTTACGCTTTATTAATGGTTTGGAAGAATTGATTTATAATAAAGAATTAAACAAAAATGTTTTAGAAAGAAAACATTTGCATAAAATTTTAGTTAACGAAACTTGGTTATTCGGAGACGAATATACTTATGGAGTAGATGATATTACACTCAAAAATGTTTTAAAAGAATACTTGAAACATTTAGGGAGAACAGATTTCGAAGAAATTGTAACGAGCGAACCCAATACTGAATTAAAAATTATTCCAGATGTTTGCCTTTGGAGACAATTCCCGCAAGGACTTCCAGGACACAAAACCAATTTGATAATTGAATTAAAAAAACCTAAAGTTGATGCTGGAGTTGAAGAGCTTATGCAAATAAAACTTTATGCATCTAGAATATGTAATGACAAAAGATTTCCTAAAGAAAAAACTAAATGGAAATTCCTTTTAATAACTAAAGATGTTAAGCCAGACATTGAACCAGAATTAGAACAAACTGATAGAAAATATGGACACGTAGTAGCTACAGATTTTTATGATGTTTACGTTTTAACTTGGGGTCATATTCTTAATGAAGCTCGAACTAGGTATGAATTTATAAAAGATAAGCTGAACCTAAATTTAATGGATAACAAGCAAAATTTGGATTATTTGAAATCAAAATATAGCGAGTATCTGCCAAACCAACTCTAAAAAGCCAGTTATAAAAGAAACCAAAAGAGCTATTTTAGCCAACGCACACATACAAATGAAAAAAAGGAACAAAATATAATATGTCAGAAGACCAAAAAAGGAAACTAGAAACACAACTTTGGGGAATAGCCAACCTACTAAGAGGAAAGATAAGTGCAGACGACTACCGAGACTACATTCTCGGTTTTATCTTTTATAAGTATCTGAGTGAGAAACAATATCTGTATGCCAATAAATTACTTGATGGAGAAGATGTAACGGATTATAAAAAAGTTACCGATACCGAAACGCTTGAAGCCATAAAAGAAGAATCGCTTTTAACGCTAGGTTACTTTTTACAACCAAAGGAATTGTTTTCTGAATTGGCTAAAAAAGGAAATGCAGATACAGAAAGTGAAAGCAATTACATTATCGAGGACTTGCAAGCGGTTATGAACCACATTGAGCAAAGCACAATGGGTACGGAATCTGAAGAAGATTTTAACGCTCTGTTTGAGGACTTGGATTTGACTTCTACAAAAATTGGTAGAACAGTTGGTGCGAGAAACGAAGTAATCGTAAAAATCTTAAATCATCTCGACAAAATCGACTTCAAATTGGAAGATATTGATGCGGACGTTTTGGGAGATGCCTACGAATATCTAATTGCAAAATTTGCAGCAGGAGCAGGAAAATCCGCAGGCGAATTTTATACGCCACAGCAAGTTTCCAAAATATTAGCAAAAATTGTAACCACAGGAAAAACAAAATTAAAGTCAGTATATGACCCAACCTGCGGTTCGGGTTCATTATTGCTTCGTGTTGCACGAGAGGTTGAAGATGTAGGCGAATTTTATGGTCAAGAACTAAACCGTACTACATACAACTTGGCTCGAATGAATATGATATTGCACGACATACATTTTCGTGAATTCAGTATTGAGCAAGAAGATACGTTGGAAAATCCGCAACATCTAGAAAAGCGTTTTGAAGCGGTAGTTGCAAATCCGCCATTTTCGGCACATTGGAAAAGCGATAAAAATCCTTTAAACAGCACGGATGAACGTTTTAGCCAATATGGACGATTAGCACCAAAAACCAAAGCAGATTATGCCTTTATCACGCATATGATACATCAATTGGCAGACAACGGAATTATGGCAACTGTTGTGCCGCACGGAGTTCTTTTTAGAGGTGCTGCCGAAGGTGTAATTCGAAAATATTTAATAAAAGAACTCAATTATTTAGATGCTGTTATTGGTTTGCCAGCAAACATATTCTACGGGACATCTATTCCTACCTGTATTTTAGTGTTTAAAAAATGTAGAGAAGTGGATGATAATATTGTCTTTATTGATGCCAGCGGAGAAGACCACTATTTTAAAAACGGAAACCAAAATGAACTACGTGATGAAGACGTAGAAGAAATTATAAATACGTATCGTACAAGGGAAACTAAAGAAAAGTACTCTTATGTAGCAAACTTAACAGAAATAGCAGAAAATGATTATAACCTGAACATACCTCGTTATGTAGATACTTTTGAGGAAGAAGCAGATATTGTTTTAAACGAGGTAACCGAACGCTTAATTAAATATGATGGCGACCTTGAAGAAGTCAATAGTGAAATTATTAGTTTTTGCAATGATTTAGGCATTTTACCACCATTTAAAGTAGAAGAAGATGGCGAATAATACCATACCAGTATTACGATTTCCCGAGTTCACAGACCAATGGAACTCTGACAAACTTGGCTCAATTGCAACTTTTAGCAAAGGTAAAGGTATTTCAAAGGCAGACATTGAAGTAGATGGTGCAACGGAATGTATCAGATATGGCGAATTATATACTGTTTACTCAGAAGTAATTTCAGAAATAGTTTCTAAAACCAACCTTGATATTGAGAAGCTTGTTTTGAGTGATGCAAATGATGTTATTATACCAGCATCAGGCGAAACTAAAATTGATATAGCAACCGCTTCGTGTGTTTTAAAAGCCGGCGTTGCTTTGAGTGGCGATTTAAACATTATTAAATCTGAAACAGATGGTGTGTTTTTATCGTATTACCTAAATAATGCTAAAAAAAATAAAATAGCAAGACTTGCACAAGGCATTTCTGTAGTGCATTTGTATTCAAGTCAATTATCATCTTTAAATGTCAATATTCCAAGTCCGGACGAACAAACAAAAATTGCCGCATTTTTAATCGCTATTGACAAACGCATTCAAATCTTAGAAAAAAAGAAAACTGAATTAGAACAGTACAAAAAGGGTGTAATACAAAAGTTGTTCAATCGTACTGTTCGCTTTAAAAAAGATGATGGCAGTAATTTTCCTGATTGGACAGAAAAGAAATTAGGAGAAGTTTGCAAAAAAGAATCTTCAAATCTTTCTGCAAACACTTTAGGCGATAGTATTGGCGAATATAAGGTTTATGGAGCAACAGGATATTTACAAAATGTAGATTTTTATAACGAAAAAGAACCATATATCTCAATCGTAAAAGATGGAGCAGGTGTTGGAAGAACTTTACTTTGTGAGGAAAAAACATCGGTTTTAGGAACTTTAGACATCATCAGACCAAAAGCAGAAAATCATCTCTATTTCATATTTACAATTCTAAATCGCATACATTTTGTAAAATATATAACAGGTAGTACTATACCTCATATTTATTTCCGTGATTATTCTAAAGAAAAGGTTTTTATGCCTTGCCCAATAGAACAAGGAAAAATCGCCAACTTTATAATTTCAGTTGACAAATCTATAGAAAAGGTCGGTACTCAAATTGATGATTCAAATGTATTTAAGAAAGGACTTTTGCAAAAAATGTTTGTGTAGTTATGGAAAAAACGAGAGCAGTCATAATAGCAAACAGTAGTTCTTTTAAAGAATTTGAATACTATTTTTCTATAATTGAAATAGCTGAAGAATCGGTAAATAAAAAGCCTGATGTTACGATAGATTGCTGTAAATCATTAATTGAAGGGATTTCTAAAACAATATTGATTACGCTTGATAGTAACTATAACAAAAACAACAAGTTGGTTGATGGCGTAAAGGCATTAAAACTGTTTGACAAAGCTATAAAGCTAATTTCAAAATATGACCAATCATTGATTGGCAAGGAAACCGAATTTCTATCTAAATCAAGAGAATTGGTGGACACCATCATTAATATAAGGAATGATAGAGGCGAAATATCACACGGTAAATTCATTCCAAAGCCAAATGAAATAATTAGTACTTCTGAATTTGCCTTGTTCGTCATCAATTTAACGGATAGCATAGTTTCCTTTATGCTCAAAATTCTCTTTCAAATCGACATTCCAAAAACAGGAAGAATCGCTTATGATGACAAAAAAATGGAAGAATACAACATTTGGCTTGATGACAGTACGGAATTTCCAATTAAGAAAGCAAAATATAGCCAGCTTCTTTACGAAAATGATTATGACGAATATGAAAGTAGATATTCAGACGAGTTTTTGAAAACAGATGAAACAGAAGGAGAAGTTGAAGAAGAACCAATAGAAACTGAAATACCTGAAAAAGTAGTAGTTGAAGTCGAAAAGCCAAAAGATGAAATAAAAAAATTAGTAAATACTTTTGATGAAGCTTCTTTTTGGATTGAACCAACCACAGAAAAAGTCGCAACTTTTGCAGCAACTGAAAATCTGATAACGGAAGAACTAAGAAAGCTGATAACCGATTATTTGTTTAGCGACAAAAAACCTTTGAGAGATGCTGTTTCAAGGGCAATGAATGAAAAACCAGCATTAAAGGATAAAGCAAAGATAATTGTTCCATTGACTGATAAAATTACCGCTTTTGCTGACCAATTAAAAAATACAACAGAGAAAGAAGAATGACCACACAACCAGAACAAATATTAGAAAACAACTTGGTTGCCCAATTAGAAAAATTGGGTTATAAAAAGGTGGTTATAAAAGAAGAAAAAGACTTATTGGCTAACCTTAAAAGCCAATTAGAGATTCATAATAAAACTACCCTTTCCGATAGTGATTTTAAACAAATTCTAAATTTCATAAATAAGGGCAATGTATTTGAACGTGCAAAGATTTTGCGAGACCGTGTTCCATATACAAATGATAAAGGCGAACATAAAACGGTTGAACTAATCAATCAAATTCATTGGTGTCAAAACGAATTTCAAGTTACCCAACAGGTAACTATGGAAGGAAAATACAAAAACCGTTATGATGTTACCATTTTAATAAACGGCTTGCCTTTGGTTCAAATTGAACTGAAAAGAAGAGGTTTAGAATTAAAAGAAGCATTTAACCAAACCAACAGATATGAACGTCATTCATATTGGGCAGGACACGGCTTATTTCAGTTTATTCAAATTTTTGTAATCAGCAATGGTGTTAACTCAAAATATTACGCTAACAGTCCAATAAAAGCACGTTCTTTTAAACAAACATTTTATTGGAGTGATGTAGAAAATAAACTGAATACACAACTCGCCACTTTTACCGATATTTTTTTAGAGCCTTGCCACATTTCAAAAATGATTTGCAAATATGTGGTGCTTAACGAATCACAAAAAATATTGATGGTGCTTCGTCCTTACCAATTTTATGCTGTAGAAGCAATTATTGAGCGAGTAAAAAGCACAACAAAATACGGTTACATTTGGCATACCACAGGTTCAGGAAAAACATTAACTTCCTTTAAAACAGCTCAAATTTTAACCAATTTACCAAATGTCCATAAAGTTGTTTTTGTAGTTGACCGACGGGATTTAGATTACCAAACCACCAAAGAATTTAATAGTTTTAGCAAAGGTAGTATTGACGGAACAAATAACACCAATACACTTGTAAAACAAATGGTTGGAGACAATAAACTGATTGTTACAACCATACAAAAATTAAATACCGCAATTAGCAAAAAAAGATATTTGAGCAGAATGGAAACGCTCAATGACAAACGCATTGTATTTATTTTTGATGAATGCCACCGTTCTCAATTCGGCAAAACACACGAAGTCATCAAAAACTTCTTTACTAATTGCCAAATGTTCGGTTTTACGGGAACACCAATTTTTGAAAAAAATGCGGGAACTAATGAATTTGGAAAGCGAACAACTTCAATGCTTTTCGATAAAATTCTTCATAAATATGTAATTACAGATGCGATAAGAGATGAAAATGTTTTAAAATTCTCAATCGAATATATAAGCACTTTTAAGAAGAAAGACCATATTTTAGATATTGACGTAGAGGCTATTGATGAAGCAGAAGTAATGAACGCACCAGAGCGTTTAAACAACATTACCGACTACATTATTACCAATCATAATCGTAAAACGCATAGTAGAGAATTTACAAGCATTTTTGCTGTTTCCAGTATTGACACATTAATCGAATACTACAAATTATTTCATCAGAAAAAGGAAGATGGAAACCATAATTTACGTTTAGCAACCATATTTTCATATCAAGCAAACGAAGACGATAAAGACGCAGTTGGCAATTTTATTGATGATGAATTTTTAATAGCTGCCGAACCGCAAACAGAATATGGCAACCAACATTCAAGAGATTATCTCGAAGACTTTATTGGTCATTACAACAAACAGTTTAGCACAAATTTTACGACAAAAGACAGCAAGAGTTTTTACAACTATTACAATGATGTAGCAAAGCGAGTTAAGCACAAACAAATTGACGTTTTGTTAGTCGTTAATATGTTTCTAACAGGATTTGACAGTAAATCATTGAACACGCTTTATGTTGACAAAAACCTTAAATATCACGGATTAATTCAAGCATATTCTCGAACAAATAGAATTCTGAACGAATTAAAATCACAAGGAAATATTGTTTGTTTTAGAAACTTAAAGGGTGCAACAGACGAAGCCATTTCACTTTTTTCAAACATCAATGCGAAAGATGAAATAATAATGCAACCTTATGAAGAATACGTTGCAAAATTTAATCAGGCATTTATAGCATTATTGCAAATTGCACCAACAGTAAACAGCGTAAACGACCTGCCAAGCGAAGAAGAAGAATTAGAATTCATAAAAGCTTTTAGAGAGTTAATGCGTTTAAAAAATGTATTGGCAACCTTTACCGAATTTGATTTTGTTGACCTGTCAATGGACGAGCAAAACTTTGAAGATTACAAGTCCAAATATCTTGACCTTTATGACAAGGCAAAATCGGCACACTTGAAAGAGAAAGTGTCTATTCTGCAAGATGTGGACTTTGAATTGGAATTAATACATAGAGACGAAATTAATGTAACCTACATTTTAAAGTTGTTAGCAAAACTGAAAGATGCAGATGTAGAAGAACAAGACAAACAGAAAAAAGCGATTTTGGAATTATTGGCAGGAGATGCACAAATGCGTAGTAAGCGTGAATTAATTGAGCGATTTATTCAAGAAAACTTACCAAATATAGAAGATTCGGACAATGTGCCAGACGAGTTTGCCAACTATTGGAGTATAGAAAGAATGGCAGCGATTGAAAATTTAAGTATAGAAGAAAACTTGAATTCCGAAAAGCTGCAAGAAGTTATCGGAAATTATTTGTTTACCGAAAAAGCACCGTTGCGAGACGAAATTATCGGAATGTTGAATGAAAAACCAAGCTTAAAGGAACGGAAAACAATTGCGGAACGAGTAACGGAAAAAATAATAGGTTTTGTAGAAACTTTTATTAGTGGAATAACCAGACCATAAAGAAATGCCAACGCTCACTTCCGAACTAAATAACAAACATCGGAAACCAAGCAGAATTTTAAAATCCCTAATGTACCCAGAACTGAACTAAAAATATCACAATGAGTTTGACACTTTGATGAACTTATCTTTAATAATCTTTTCTGCCTGTTTTAAAACCAATCCGTTCCCTGTTCAGCTGTTCAATCTGCACTTTATCCTTTTGTAGCAAATAATTCATTGCCTGATGAATATCATTAAACTTTACGTTCATTTCTTTTTCGAGTTGGGCAATATGTTCTTTAAGGTTGCTATAATCTGTAAGATGCTGTCTTAAAGCTACAAAAGCACGCATAATGGATATATTTACATCAATAGCTTTGTCGCTGTTTAATACGCTAGAAAGCATTGCAACGCCCTGCTCGGTAAAGGCAAAAGGAGTGGCGGGACTAAATTTGATGTTCTCTGGAAGGTTATCACAATTTGTGATAACCTCTTTCCATTCGTCCTTAGAAAGCTGAAACATAAAATCATCCGGAAAACGTTTAAGGTTACGTCTAACAGCTTGTTTCAGAACTCTGGTTTCTACTTCATATAGTTCGGCGAGGTCAAAATCAAGGATTACTTTATTGCCTTGAATATTGTGGATTTTATTTTTTATTATCGATAGTTCCATTGTCTTTTTATTTAGGATATTATGAATTTTGTGATGCTAATTTTGAGATAGGTTCGTTTTCTATCTCGTTGAATTGGGCCCTTAATTTTTGCATATCATCACTCACTTTACGTTCAATAACCTTTGCATAAATTTGGGTAGTAGATATTCGGGAATGGCCCAATAATTTTGAAACCGTCTCGATAGGCATTCCATTACTTAATGTAACAGTAGTAGCAAAGGTATGTCTTGCGATATGGAATGTAAGGTTCTTTTTAATACCGCAGACATCGGCAATTTCCTTTAGATAAGAGTTCAGTTTTTGATTTGATATTTTAGGAAATATACTTCCTTGGGAAATGGATTTACGGTTGCTCTTATATTTTTCAATAATTTGTAATGCTTTTGGCAACAAGGGTATTCGGATGGGTTTTGTTGTTTTTTCACGTTTGTAATAAATCCAAAGTTCGCCATCGATTCCTATACATATATTATCCGCAGTTAAATGAATGACATCGATATAACTTAAACTTGTATAGCAACTAAAAACAAACAAATCCTTAACCAATTCCAATCTATGAATGCTAAATTGTTTATTTTCTATCTCTTGAAGCTCTTCGAGGCTTAAAAAGCCTCTTTCATTTTTAATGAATTTAGCTTTAAAATTGATAAAGGGATCTCGTTCTATCCAGCCCAACTTATGTGATAGATTTATCAGCTTCCTAAACCGTTCAATGTGCTTCATTACGGTATTATTGCCCATTGGTTTTTGATGGTCTTCGGGTACATAACCTCTAAGATATTTCTCAAATTTTATGATAAAGTGATAATCAAGTTCCCGTAAATAGAGGTCAGAGGTCTTATAGGACTTTAGCAAAAATTTGGAAACATACTTTTGTGTAGTAAAATAATTCTTCTGTGTTCCCCATTTTAATTTGTTTACCATATCCTCATTATGGTAATTGACAATATCCATAATGGAATGATTATTTTCGTCTTGACCAAAATATCTTGCTTTGATGGATTGTGAAGTAATCAACTTATGTTCGGCCATTAAATCCCGATAACATTTAAAAAGATGATTATAAGTTTCATCCAAATAATTGTTAAGAATCCTTGATTTTTGGTTAGTTCCACGAGCCCTGTTTTTATGGACATCCCAATCAGAAACTAAAACTTTTCGTTTTAAACTGATAGTTGCTCGTTTGCCATTTACCGTAATTCTTGCGTAAATTGATGCTTGGTCATTTTTTGCCCTGGAGAAGTCAGCCCAGAACAAAATACTGAAGGTGGAAGATGTTTTCATTATTTCGTCTTTTAATTAACAATAATTCGTTGTTATCAGACGAAAGTCAAATCACTTATAAAGATACATTTATTTATTGATTCATAAACCGTTGGCTATAAATCTGGTCAACACTTTTTGATTTTTTAATTTGTTATCCGATTTGTTGACGTTTTTAATCAAAACATATCAATTCTTATGATATTCTTAAAAACCGAAAAACCTGTAAATCATACGATTAACAGGTTTTTGGTATAGATTGATACTATAATTGGTCGGGGTGGCAGGATTCGAACCTGCGACCTCCGCGTCCCAAACGCGGCGCGATAACCGGGCTACGCTACACCCCGTGAGTAAAGTTCAAAAAAATACTTTGTAGAAATTATATTTCTGATGCCTACAAAGCGGGCACAAAAGTATTATTCTTTTTTCAAATTAACATGTAAATTTAATTTTTTTTCAAAAAAATGTTTTTTAACGATTATTTATGATTGAAATTCAGTTAATTATGCTTTTTTGTGTAACTGTTACACAACCAAAAGAAGATTGCTATGAAACATAAAATTCTTTTAATCCTGATAGTTATAATTCAGTTTTCCTGTGCTCAGGACGATAAAACTATTACAGTTCCCGAAGAAATCACTTATACCCTTGAAACTGTTGTAAGCGATATAAACATACCATGGGGCATGGCCTTTCTGCCAGACGGGAAATTACTTGTTACCGAAAAATCAGGAAAACTATATTTAGTAGAAAACGGCAATAAAACTGAAATTTCTCATAATCTTACTGTTTACGATAGGGGACAGGGCGGACTTATGGACGTGAAGTTGCATCCCGACTACAAAAACAACGGCTGGATTTATTTTTCTTATGCAAGCGATGAAGGCGATGGCAGTGGAGGCAATACCGCCATTGCACGTGCTAAATTAAATGGAAATGCTTTAACTGGCACAGAAATGCTTTACAAGGCAGAACCAAATACCACCAAGGGACAGCATTTTGGTTCGAGAATGGAATTTGATGATAATGGCTACCTTTATTTTTCCATTGGAGAGCGTGGCGAACGAGACATGAACCCGCAGGACATTACCCGTGATGGAGGAAAAATTTACCGCTTGTACGATGATGGAAGAATACCTGAAGATAATCCGTTTATGGATTCCACAAATGCCAAAAAAGCAATTTATAGTTATGGGCACCGTAATCCACAAGGAATGCTTAAACACTGCCAAACAGGAGATATTTGGGTGCATGAACACGGTCCGCAGGGTGGCGATGAAATCAATGTAATTAAAAAAGGTGCCAATTATGGCTGGCCAGTAATTAGCTATGGAGAGAATTACAATGGCACTTCTTTTACCGATATTACCGAAAAAGAAGGCATGGAACAGCCACTCTATTACTGGGTGCCTTCCATAGCACCAAGCGGGATGGCTTTTGTTACTTCTGATGTCTACCCGGGCTGGAAGGGCAGTTTAATGGTCGGCTCTCTTAAATTTGGCTATTTAGAACGCATGGTCATAGAAGGGAATGCCGTTACAAAACGCGAAAAACTGGTTGAAGGAGAAGGCCGTATGCGTAATGTAAAACAAGGTCCGGATGGTTATTTGTATTTGGGCATAGAGGGAAGCGGTATCGTAAAGATTGTTCCCGAAAAAAAATAATGTAATTTTATGGGTTTTTATCGTACTAAGTTGTCTGTGCCATTTGGTATGGACGTTAAAATGCTATTTATTTACATAAACTTGATAATGTAGCACAGTATATAGATTGATAACTATAGTACTTTTGTAATATAAACTTAGGGCAATTTCTTAGTAAGATATAATAAAGACCAGAAAATGAAAGAAATAACAAACAAAAAGGCATTATTGGCGCTTGCAATCGGTGGATTTGGTATTGGAATGACCGAGTTTGTTATCATGGGGATATTACCCGATGTGGCTACCGCATTGAACATTTCCATTCCACAAGCGGGCCATTTTATATCGGCATATGCACTTGGCGTTGTGGTTGGGGCACCCCTATTAACAAGTATCGGCAATAAATGGGCTCCTCATAAAATGTTATTGTACCTCATGGTGTGGTTTACGGTATTTAACACATTATCTGCGTTTGCAGATAGTTATTACCTGCTGTTGGTTTCCCGGTTTCTGTCAGGTTTGCCGCACGGTGCTTTCTTTGGTATTGGCGCTGTGGTGGCTGGAAAATTGGCTCAGGAAGGAAAATCGGCAAAAGCCATTGCTACCATGTTTTCCGGGTTAACGGTAGCCAATGTAATTGGTGTTCCGCTGGGGACATATGTTGGGCATCACTTTCACTGGAGTATTTCTTTTATGATCGTGGGTGTAATAGGGATATTGACCATGCTCAGCATCTATTTTTGGATGCCAGAAATTGAAAAAACTCCCAATAAGGGAATGAAAAACGAATTTAAACTATTTAAAAGAATAGATTTTTTAGGGCTCATATTGCTTACTACCATCGGGACCGGAGGCTTTTTTGCATGGTACAGTTACATTGCTCCCCTTATCACCGATGTTGCTGGATTAAGCGATAACATTGTTAGTTATGCCATGATTATTGCTGGTTTGGGCATGGTTGTGGGGAATTTTCTGGGAGCAAAGTTGGCCGAAATCTATTCGCCGCTCAAAGCGGTAATTATAAGCTTGGCAGTAATGGTCACGGTATTGCTTATCAATAGCTTTGTTGCTTCAAGCGGATATGTGGTTTTGGTTATGACCTTTATTATCGGGATGATTGCCTTTACTGTGTCTACGCCTATCCAAATGGCAGTTATCAATAGTGCCAAGGGTTCCGAAATGTTGGGGTCTTCGGCCAACCAAAGTGCGTTCAATATGGGAAATGCATCCGGGGCCTATTTGGCAGGGCTGCCAATTGCATATGGTTTTGGGTTCACTTCGGCAAGCGTTGTTGGGGCCGCAATGGCATGTAGCGGTGTGGCATTGGCTATTGCTATTTACATGTTTAAAAAACAAAAACAGGCAAAAAGGCAAATGGCCTTCCAACATTAAAAGCGGCATACTTCTTTTTTTAAGTTGAATATCAATTATGTTTGATAAAGAGCAGTAAGTTTAAACTTCCTACATTATCCTTGTTTTCTTTTCTTTTGAAGACGGTATTACTTCAATAACCTAAAAAATCTTCAATGTAGTATTGTATTTCCGTCTTAACTAATTATAAAAAAAAGCTTCATTTTTTTGCAAATTCTGTAAATTGCAGGCGTAAATAACACACCTCATTAATGATGAAGCAAGTAAATCAGTATAAACCTAAGAATAAAGTAAGAATAGTAACCGCCGCTTCCCTTTTCGATGGACATGATGCGGCCATCAATGTAATGAGGCGCATTATCCAGTCCACAGGGGTAGAGGTTATTCATTTAGGGCACGACAGGAGCGTTGAAGAAGTGGTAAACACAGCCATTCAGGAAGATGTAAATGCCATTGCGCTTACTTCGTACCAAGGGGGACATAACGAGTATTTTAAATACATGCACGATTTACTTGAAGAACGGGGTGCTTCTCATATTAAAATTTTCGGTGGTGGCGGCGGCGTTATTCTTCCGCAGGAAATAAAAGAGTTGATGGATTATGGAATTTCCCGAATTTATTCACCAGACGATGGCCGTGAAATGGGCTTGCAGGGAATGATTAATGATTTGGTTGAAAGTGCCGATTTTCCTATTACCACTTTAAAAAAGCAAAAAAACATACAGCGGGATCTTTCAGAAAAAAATAGCAATACCATTGCCCGTTTGATTTCTTTGGCTGAAAATAACCATGACGAATTTTTAAAACTTTTTGCTGAAGTAAATTCAGAAAACAGCAACATCCCGGTCTTGGGAATTACAGGAACCGGTGGATCTGGAAAAAGTAGTTTGGTCGATGAAGTGGTACGTCGTTTTTTAAACGATTTTGAAGATAAAACCATTGGCATTATTTCCGTAGACCCTTCCAAACGAAAAACCGGCGGTGCATTGTTGGGAGACCGTATTAGGATGAATGCTATCAATAATTCGCGGGTGTATATGCGCAGTCTGGCCACAAGGCAATCCAATTTGGCCTTGTCCAAACACGTGGCAGAGGCCGTAGAGGTACTAAAGGCCGCCAAATACGACTTGATTATCCTGGAAACTTCGGGGATTGGGCAAAGCGATACAGAGATTTTGGACCACTCAGATGTTTCCTTGTATGTAATGACGCCCGAATTTGGTGCCGCAACCCAACTGGAAAAAATCGATATGCTCGATTTTGCCGACTTGGTTGCCATAAATAAATTTGATAAACGTGGAGCCCTGGATGCATTGCGGGATGTAAAAAAACAATACCAGCGCAATCACGGTATGTGGGACGCCAAACCAGATAATCTTCCCGTGTTTGGTACCATTGCCGCACAGTTTAACGATCCGGGAATGAATACGCTATACAGGAGCATAATGGACACAATTGCCCAAAAAACGGCTGCCAACCTTGCTTCTAGTTTCGAAATTTCTTCTGAAATGAGCGAGAAGGTATTTGTAATCCCACCAAATAGAACACGGTACTTATCTGAAATTGCAGAGAACAATCGTGCCTATGATAAAAAAGCAGAAGAACAGGCCGGGGTTGCCCAAAAACTGTATGGGGTTTATCAAACTATTTGCAGTGTTGCCGATGCAGAAATTAAACTATCAAAATATGGGCTTGATGTAGACGATATAAGTTTAACTTCAGCAAAAAACAAAGATTTCCTAAAACTGTTACTGGCCGAGTTCGACCGTGTTAAATTAAATTTGGATCCGCACCATTGGGAGACCATCACGAATTGGAACGAAATGGTATCTAAATATAAAGAGCCTATTTATAGTTTTAAGGTACGCGATAAAGAAATTAAGATTGAAACCCATACCGAGTCCCTTTCGCACACACAAATCCCAAAAGTGGCATTGCCTAAATACAAGGCTTGGGGCGATATTTTACGTTGGGTGTTGCAGGAAAACGTTCCCGGGGCATTTCCTTACGCTTCGGGGCTGTATCCGTTTAAGAGAACCGGCGAAGACCCAACCCGGATGTTTGCGGGAGAAGGCGGCCCGGAGCGTACCAACAGACGTTTTCATTATGTAAGTTTGGGCATGCCGGCCAAACGTTTATCAACAGCCTTTGATTCGGTTACCCTTTACGGTAACGATCCTGGTCACCGCCCCGATATTTACGGGAAAATAGGTAATGCAGGGGTTTCTATCTGCTGTTTGGATGATGCCAAAAAATTGTATTCCGGTTTTAATTTAGCCGACCCGATGACCTCGGTGAGTATGACCATTAATGGCCCCGCACCAATGCTCCTTGGTTTTTTTATGAATGCCGCAATCGATCAGCAATGCGAAATCTATATCAAGGAAAAGGGGCTGGAAAAAGAAGTAGAAGCAAAAATTGAGTCTATTTATAAAGAAAAGGGAACCGAACGGCCTAAATATCATAGCTTTTCACGTGCCGAAGGTGCCAAGGAAGAAGGACTTCCGGAAGGGAACAATGGCCTCGGACTTATGCTTTTGGGCGTAACCGGAGATATGGTCCTGCCAAAAGAGACCTATAAAGAAATTAAACAAAAAACAATCGCACAAGTACGCGGAACCGTACAAGCAGATATTTTAAAAGAAGACCAGGCGCAAAACACCTGTATTTTTTCAACCGAATTTGCCTTGAGGCTCATGGGCGATGTTCAGGAATATTTTATCAAAGAGAACGTTCGTAATTTTTATTCGGTTTCCATATCCGGCTATCATATTGCAGAAGCCGGCGCAAACCCCATTACACAATTGGCATTTACCCTGGCAAACGGCTTTACGTATGTGGAGTATTATTTAAGCAGGGGGATGGATATTAATAAATTCGGTCCAAACCTTTCTTTCTTTTTCTCCAATGGTGTCGATCCCGAATATGCCGTTATTGGTCGTGTGGCAAGAAAAATATGGGCCAAGGCACTTAAAGAAAAGTACGGTGCCAATGCCCGTTCGCAAATGTTAAAGTACCATATTCAAACCTCGGGCCGTTCCCTGCATGCACAGGAAATAGATTTTAACGATATCCGTACAACATTACAGGCATTGTATGCCATTTACGATAATTGTAACTCGTTGCATACCAATGCTTACGACGAGGCCATTACAACCCCCACAGAAGATTCCGTGCGCCGTGCCATGGCAATTCAGCTTATCATTAACAAAGAACTGGGGTTGGCAAAGAACGAAAACCCCATTCAAGGAAGTTTTATTATTGAAGAATTAACCGATTTGGTCGAGGAGGCCGTATTGGCAGAATTCGACAGGATAACAGAACGTGGCGGGGTCCTGGGCGCTATGGAAACCATGTACCAACGCTCCAAAATTCAAGAAGAAAGCCTGTATTACGAAACCTTAAAACATACAGGCGAGTATCCAATAATTGGGGTAAATACCTTTTTAAGTAGTAAAGGCTCTCCCACAATTATTCCTTCGGAAGTAATCCGCGCTACCGAAACAGAAAAACAACTACAAATAGGCACGCTGGAAAAATTGCACAAAACATACAAAACTGAAGCAAATGAAGCTATCGGAAAGGTAAAAGAAGCTGCAATCCATAATAAAAACATATTCGAAGCATTAATGAATGCCACCAAGGTTTGTTCATTAGGGCAGATTACCCAGGCCTTGTTTGAAGTTGGCGGACAGTACCGGAGAAATATGTAACCGTATAGCGTAGGCTTGCCAAAATATATGGAATGCTTTTCAATTATAAAATTTTAACCAAAAAGTTGGCTGTTTCTTCTTCAAAGCTCGAAATTTGTAGGGAAAAATAGTAGCAATGATAAAATCGGCAGTTGCAAAACCAATAACCGTGCACAATATGTGCCTTTCGGTAAAAGGGCACATCCTTCTGGAATACATAAACCTTAAAATAAATGCGGGTGGGGCCTTGGCCATTACCGGAGGATCGGGGAGTGGAAAAACCTCGCTGGCAAAACTAATATCGGGAAAGATAAAACCCTCAAAAGGTGTTTTGGAAAATACCAATAAAACGGTATTTGTTACCCAGCAAGATCAGTTTAGCCAACTTTCGGGTATGGCCAGTACCTATTACAGTAAAAGGTACGAGTTTCATGAATACGAAAAACAATTGGGCGTCAAGGCCTATTTAGAGCAGCTAAACAAAACATTTAACTATACCAGTGCCCCTATAGAAGATATCCCGTTGCTTAAAACATTTAATGTTGCCCATTTGCTGGACAGGAACCTCATGCAGTTAAGCAATGGCGAACGTAAAAGGCTTCAATTGGTATCGGCATTTTTTCAACGTCCGGAAGTATTGTTAATGGATCAGCCCTTTACGGGTTTGGACGTAGCCTCAAGAACACATTTATCGGCATACTTAGAGACCATTTCCAAAAGCGGTATAAGCATCATAATTATTTGTGGGGTTCAAGAGGTTCCCGACTTTTTTACACAGGTTCTGGTCCTTGAAAACGGTAAGGCAATAAAGACCGGGATCCCTTCAGAAATAAAAAAAATAAAACTTCCTTCAAAAAAAATAAATAGCACGATAGAGGTAGACAATTTGCTAAAAACACATGCCGAAACATACCAGACCATTATTAAAATGAAAGATGTTTGCGTAAGCATGAAAGGAAAAGGCATCTTGGAAAACATCAACTGGGAAGTCAAACCGGGCGATTGCTGGGCTTTATTGGGGCATAATGGTGCTGGGAAATCCACATTGCTAAGTTTGGTAACGGCCGATAACCCACAGGGGTACAATAACGATCTGGTATTGTTTGACAAGCAACGGGGCAGCGGGGAAAGTATTTGGGACATTAAAAAGAGCATAGGTTTTCTCTCTCCAGAACTGCACCTGTATTTCATGCGGGGCAAAGGCGTATTAAACAGCGTCCCCGGAATCTCAACACAGGCCGAAACATACAGTACGCTTACCTGTATGGATGCCATTATATCCGGGTTCAACGATGAGGTCGGCACGGTTTCCGTTCCAACCGGGCACCAAAAGGAGCTTGCCCTGCAATGGCTTACATTGGTAGGCCTGTTACATTTAAAAGAGGTTTTGTTTATCCATGCTTCATTAGGAGAGCAAAGGGTACTGTTGTTGTTAAGGGCATTAATTAAAAGCCCGGCTCTGTTAATTCTGGACGAACCCTGCCAGGGAATGGATGCCAGTCAAATTTTATATTTTAAACAGTTGCTGGACCACATATGCACTTCAAAGCACATTACTTTGGTATACGTTTCGCACAAAAAAGAAGAAATACCCAATTGTGTTACGAAGGTATTAACGTTAAGCAAGGGGCGGGTAATTTAAAATAAAACAGGGAGAAGCGTTTATTTTTAAGTAGTAATGGGCAAAAAGCGTGAAGTCTAGGAATAGGGGAACCTTAATTCTTATTACTAATACTTAATGCCCATTTATTTTGTAAATGTCCAAATTTGGTAACTTCTTTGCGCAATGTAGACAAAAATTCTTTACCATGGGCATGATTAGCTTCCAATTTTTCACAATAATGCAATAAAGCATTGGTTGTTCTCTTTATGGAAGATAGGGATTCTAGCTTTACATTGGGGTCTGGTGTGGCTTCTGCCATTGCAATTTTTGGGGCCAGGCCAAGCGAGGCCATTACCAGTTTGTCCGAAAACTGATCGGCAATATATTTAGAACGGTGCAAATCCAGTACCGATTTGTCGCCTCTCAGGTATTCAACAATCTGCCTGCTGAGCTTAAAAATATAAAGCGCTTTTTTGTACACCGGTAATTTGGTTACATTGCGCCTCCTGTAATGGTAGCGTTGGTAATGTTTTTTCATCATAGCTTCTTTTGTTCAAATTTACTACGGAAAACAAAAACATTAATTTCGGTTTTAAAGTATAAATTGTATTTTGCATTATAAATTAAAGTATTAATAGTTAATTTATTTAAAATGAAAATAGACGAGCTTAACTGGGCGATTTTAAGGCTTTTACAGCAAAATGCACGCTTCACCAATGCCGAAATCGGTAGGAAAATAGGCCTCTCGTCCCCTGCGGTTGCAGAGCGTATAAAAAAGTTGGAAGACGTAGGCGTTATCAGTGGTTATAAGGCAGAGGTAAACCACATACAAACCGGTTATCAGTTAAAGGCATTTGTAACCTTAAAGGCCTTTATGGGCAAATTAAAGCCCTTTCTCGATAAGGTTAAAGAATACAAAGAGGTACTTAACTGTTACCGCATTACCGGAAACGAAAACCTCGTAATGGAAGTTGTACTGTACGATCAATTTCATTTAGAGGAGTTTATAGATAGGCTCATAACCTATGGAGAAGTCCGCACGTCCATTGTTTTGTCCAACGTAATAGAAAACAACCCCATAGGAAAAAACCGTTAGGTCAAACAATACCATCTCCATTTAAATTTCCCTAAAAGCTACAGCTTGCTTATTTTTAAATACCCAATATGCAAAACATCTTCCTTGGCATGGTCTGTTTTGGTGTATTTTAGGCTAAAATTCTTTTTAAAAGCCTCCGGTAGCATGTCCTCGATATTATAAATATCGTCAATATCAACGCCATATTTATCGTCAACATGAGAAACGGCCCCTTCAAAACCACAATGCTTATAAAAAGTAGTGTTTTTGGCCTGTTTAATAGCTGCTGCCTTTGTGGGGGTTACCGCTAGGGTTTTATAATGGTATTCTTCAAATTCGTTTTCCTTATATCCGCCAAGGTTAATAAAAAACAACTGTTCTTCTGCGGTTGCCTTTTCTTCTCTTTTTTCAATCTCGATCAGGTAATTGTCAACAAGATTTACTTCCCTCCAGGCATCAATATGCATATGCCCTTTTGCCTCTGGCCAAAAAGCGTTCATGTGCGGCACCAGCTCTTTTAAAGAAGTGCCAATGCCAAAAAAAATATCATGTTGCTCGGTAAACCTTCCCTCGGGCTTACAGCCAAGCATGATCATGTACAATTTATATGTAGGTCTATCCATATACGTTTGTTTAAGGCTTCAAAGATATTGTATTTTTAAACTAATAAAAGAATTAAAGGCACGTACATATACAGTTGATGCCTTATTTTTTAGGCTTTGACAAAAAGTTTAGATAGGTTCGTTGTTAAATAACCTTTTTTATCAATAAATTTAGGGACATATTTTGGCTAGATTATTGATGGCAATACAGTTATGAAAAAAACACTTTTACTCCTTTTTATAAGCACCATAGCATTTTCACAAACAAGAGAGCCCAAGGCGGGCGAGCTTATAGATTTTGTTCCCATTACTGCTTCGTTAGACACCTATGCTGTTTACCTTCCCGTTAATTATACCCCAGAAAAGCAATGGCCGGTAATAATGGTTTTCGATGCTTCCGGCAGGGGCAAACTGGCCGTTTCCCGTTTCCGGGAAGCCGCCAATAAGTACGGTTATATAATTGCAGGTTCAAACGGAATAAAAAACGGCACCTATCAAGAAAACCTAAACATTGCCCGTTCTTTTTACAGCCAAGTTTTAAACAATTACAGTGTGGACCAAGATGCCATTTACCTTGCCGGGTTTTCCGGCGGCGCGCGTTTGGCAACAACCATAGCCGTTATATCCAAGCACGTAAAGGGCGTTATTACCTGTGGTGCGGCATTTGCCAATAACGATGCCTACATACCTAAAAAGAACAGTTTTTTGTTTGTGGGCATTGTGGGCGACGAAGATTTTAATTATCGGGAAATGACCAACTCTAAAGGTTACCTCGACAAATTAAAGTTCGATGCAGACCTGCTAGTATTTTCCGGCGGTCATGTTTGGCCTCCAGAAAACTACATTACCAAAGCCGTCCGTGTCATGTCGTTAAAGTCCATGACCCGCAATATTATCCCTAAAGACGAAAGCGCAATTTCCAAGTACTTTTCAGAAGATATGCAGTTCAACAAAGAATTAATAAACAAAGGTGCCATGTTGGTAGCATACAACGATATACAGGATATCATGAAAAACTACAGGTTTTATGTAGAAAAAGATACTATGAAAGACAGGCAGAAGGAAATAAAAAGAAGCAAGCTTTTTAGGTCCCAAAGAAACGATCAGTATTACATAAACGATGTCGAGTCTGCTTTTTACATGGATTATATGACCTACCTGCCCAGCGATATCAATTCGGGCGAGCTCGAATCCCTGGCCTATTGGGAAGACGAAATTAACACACTCAATAAAGAGTATGTCAATTCGGCCAACCTGCAAAAACAAAAAATGGGCAAAAGGGTACTAAGCTTTTTAAACGTTCTCCCTACCGAACTTGAAGAAAAATACAACGAAAACGATGGCCTGGACAACCTATTGTACATCAATATTTTTAAAACACTGGCCAACCCAAAAGATTATAGCGCTTACATAACCGTAATGCGTTATACGGTAACAAAAGGGGAGTATGGCATGGCACTTTATTACCTGGAAAAAATGCTGGACAATGGCTTTAAAGATACCGAAAGGCTTAACAACGAAGATGGCATAGCCCTTTTGCGCATCCAGCCCGAGTACAACGAGCTCTTGGATTCTTATGGGCTCAAAACCATGTACTAATTGTTTTATAATTAAATAGTTAAACAGCCAAACCAAAGCCATGAAAAAGAAAATCGACCGTTTTTCTACAGCTGCCAATTTATATCTTAAATACCGCCCGGTCTTTCCCAAAAAATTCCTTACAGAAATCTGTAACCTTGCAAACGGGTATGGCAATGCACTGGATGTAGGTGCCGGGAACGGTCAAGTGGCCATGGTTTTAAGCACATTCTTTAAAAATGTAGAAGCCATAGACATCAGTAAAGAACAATTAAACAATGCCGTTAAAAAAAGCAACATCCATTACCGTGTCTCACGGGCAGAACAAACACCTTTTTCAAGCCATCAGTTTAATATAATTACAGTGGGGCAGGCCTTTCATTGGTTCGATTTTAATGCCTTTTATAAAGAAGCGGCACGTATTATAAAACCAGGTGGCATATTGGCAATATTTGGCTATGGTTTAATAGAGGGTACCCCGTTTTTCAATCAAAAAATAAAAGCGTTCTACCAAAAAACAGAACCCTATTGGGATCCCGAGCGTACCTATATCGATGACCATTATAAAAATATAGATTTCCCGTTTACAGATATAGCACTTTCAAAACCATATTATATAGAAGTAAACTGGACGGCCGCTCAATTAAAAGGATATTTAAATAGCTGGTCGGCAATCAAGAAAATAAAGAAAGACAATCCGGTAGATGCCTTTATCAAAGAGATAACAACTGCACCTACCGAAAAGCTTACTTTAAAATTCCCGGTTTTTTATAGAATAGCCCGTATTGGCCAACAATAGGCACGGGTTGGCATACAAGCTATTGGCCAACAATGGCATTTTTTTCTTCAACAGACCTGGTAACGGTCTTTCTAAGGTACACAACCAACAAAGATCCAAGTACACCAAGAAAAATCATAACATACCATGTAAACTCAAATCCCAGCGCATCTATTAATTGCAGTCCCGAGTTGTGCCCAAAAATATGCGAAACAGAAAAGGCAATACTATACAAGGCCAGATATTCCCCTTGGTTGCCCCTCTTGGCCCTATTTAGCGCAAAGGCATTAGAAAACGGGAATACCAGCATTTCGCCAAAGCTCATTAAAGCCATCCCTATAATTAAAATACCTATCCAAGAAGTCATGTTTAAAACCACAAAGCTTATTATGGTAAGCAAAAAGCCTATCAACACGCTCGAAAGGGGCGTTAAAAACTTTTCTTCAAAATACTTGACCAACGGCATTTCAAAAACAAAGATCAAAAGACCATTAAGCCCGAGCAAAATACCAATTTCACTTTCGGTCAACCTAAATAGCTCCTTATAAAAAATCGGGATCGTAGAAAAGTATTGTAAAAATATAAACCCAAACAATACCATTGCAACAAAAAACACCCAATAAGGAATATCGCTGTAAACAGATTCTGGCGAATCGTTCTTTGCCGCGTCCAAAACCCGTGCTTTCTTGGGGTTTAAAACATTTAGCAACAACACACCGGCCAAAAGGCAGGTAATGCCATCTACCCAAAACAAACCATTATAGCCAAGCTTTGTAATTATAAGCCCACCTATGGCCGGGCCTGCCGAAAAACCAAGGTTAATGGCCAAACGTATAAGCGTAACAGACCGTGTTTTGTTCTGTGGCTTGCTGTAAGCACTCAAAGCAACAAATACGGCCGGCCTAAACATATCGGCCGCAAGCATAACCAAAAAAATACCAAAGCAAATGCCCCAAAAAGACTGCAAAAACTGTAGGCCAATAAAACAAAAGGCCGAGAGGACAAGGCTTAGCGCCATAACCCTGTAATACCCTATCTTATCCGTAAACTTTCCGCCCAGCCAAGAACCCACAACAGACCCCAGCCCGAACGAAGACATTATCCAACCCACGTCGCTCAACGTAAAGTGAAGCTTTTGGGTCAAGTACAAAGACAAAAAGGGAATCACCATCGTGCCCGCCCGGTTTATCAATGTTATTAAAGAGAGCCACCAAACTTCTCTGGAAAGCCCTTGAAAAGACGAAATATACCCTAAGTATAATTTTCTCATTACTGAATTGTTTTTTGATTGATGAATAATTAAATAAAAAAGCCCGACGTTTTTGGCGTCGGGCTTTTATATATGTTTATGTATGTAACATACTACGTCATATAAAAGCACCAACAGCTATACAGTTGCTTCACCATATTGGTTTTGTTACATGAAATAATACGTTCCATCATTTTTTCTTTGATTTATACCAACAAAGCTAAATAAAAAATCTATAAGTTGTATTTTTGAATCAATAAAATTCTGGCATTTTTATTTGTGCAAAAAGAAAACGGCCGTAAAACATTGGTATATGCAAAACATCTATAAAACTTTATTAATCTTCATTATCTTGTTCAGTGCTTGCAAAAGCGATAAACGCTATCACGATAACAATACAGATAAAAAAGCCCTTGCCGATAAAAAAACAGAAAATACGGTAAGCGGAATAAAAAAATTTCAAAAAGAATTAAATGAAGAATATGCCAACCCCGAAGAGTCCCCACTTACGCAAGAAGACCGGGAATCCTTCAACGGACTCGATTTTTTCCCAATAGATACCACATACCACGTAGTGGCACGGTTCGAGCGCACCCCCGACCAAGAACCCTTTTTAATGCCCACCACCACCAGCAGAACCTCAGAAGAGGTATTGTACGGTATCGTGCATTTCACGCTTCACCAAAAAGAATTTAAGCTAAACGTTTACCAAAGTACCCAGTTAAGAGAGACCCAGGAATATAAAGACTATCTTTTCTTGCCGTTTTCAGACAAAACCAATGGAGAAGAAACCTATGGCGGCGGTAGGTACATGGACCTTCGCATTCCCGAGGGCAATACCATTGTATTAGACTTTAACAAAGCATACAACCCCTATTGTGCCTACAATAAAAAGTATTCATGCCCAATCGTGCCCAAAGAAAACACCTTAAACTATGCCGTAAGGGCAGGAGTTAAAAAGTTTAAAAAGCCATAAAAAATGGCAAATGTTCTTTAATACAAGGCCATCTATATATATAATTATAAAATAGGTACAAACATTTTTTAAACACAGCTCCCAATAGCCATTTCAAGCAATAGGGTTAAAAAAAGCTTGTGGAAATTATTTAAGTTGAAGAAAACCTTGGTATCTTCATTTTCAAAAAATTAAAAACCTTAAACAGATGAAACATAATCTAAACAAGATGATGAGCCTGGATTTTTATGTATCATCTTTAAATGAAGAAGAATACAAAAAAATACATCCATCACTAAGGCAAACAAGCAACACATCAAAACTACCATTGGTAAGCTGGGACCTTCAAAATGAATACAATAACAATGAAGCGTCCATAATCCAGCAAGAAGAAGATATAAAGCAATTACGGCAACTGGCAAAAAAATTTAACTGGAAAAACAATCTCGAAGCAATCCTGCAAAACAACATATATGAAGCTTTGGTAGTAACTACGCTCCAAAAGGAAATAATATGGCTTAACAAAGGTTTTTTTTCCATGACTGGCTATAGCCAAAAAGAAGCCATAAATAAAACCCCCGCTTTTTTACAAGGACCAAAAACGCTAACAACAACAAAAAACAGGATACATAAAAAGCTTCAAGAACAAAAACCCTTTAAGGCCGTTATAACAAACTATAAAAAAGACAAAACAACCTATAAATGCCAATTGCATATATTCCCATTGCATGCCCATAAAGTAACACACTTTTTAGCACTGGAAAAACAGGTAATATAACCATAGGCAAACCTATAAAAACAATTAAGGTTACCATTTTTAAAGTCACCTCCCTTATTACCATTACCCAAAACAACAAAATGCACAAACCCAGAGGCATTCACAATAACAGCGTTCCACACTCCTGCAAGGTTTCCAAAACCTTGTAGGTATTTTTAAATCAAAATAAAACACAAATAAATCAATACAAATTCAGCGTTCGATATTCCTATAAAATTTCCAAAACCTTGTAGGTATCAAGTAGCAGAAGAAACCACACCTACAAGGTCAAAAAAAGATCTTGCAGGAGTTTCGGTTATTATAATAATAAAAAGGAAAATCCTATAAGCATCTATTATATCAGCGTTATACAATCCTGCAAGGTTTCCAAAACCTTGTAGGTATTTTTAAATAAGAGGAAAACCTCAATAAGCAAATACAAATTCAGTATTATCTATTCCTATAAAATTTCCAAAACCTTATAGGTATTATGTAATAGAAGAAACCACACCTACAAGGTCAAAAAAAGGCCTTGCAGGAATTTCGGTTATTATAATAATAGAAAGGAAATCCCTTTATCTTTTTAATGAAGTCTCTGCAACCCTTCCCTTTAGTTTATGCCTGTTAAAATCAAGGTTTTTGCCAGAATTGTTTCTTTTTGCAAACCATAGATAAATACCGGTAGACAATATAGACAACCCAACAGCACCAGCAAAACCAGATAAATAATAACCAAAAATGGCACTTACAATAAAAAGAACGGCAAAAATAACCATACGGTTAATAATAATTTCTGCAAAAGAATAATCAACAGCCCTTATCTTATCTACATGATATTCGGTATCCTTATGGCAAGCACTGCATGTTAAGGTAAACGTATCGCCAAACTGTTTGGCATAATCAATTCGGTTATCACTATGGTTAGGAGCATTCATTTCATTTTTGCACAGTGGGCATCTTACAATAAGTTTCATAATAATAGATTTTTAGGTTGGGTATAAAAATAGGGTTTTTAATGTAAAAATATTCGTTATACAACAATTAATTGCTATATGGAATAACTTATAAACCTATAAAAAAGAATAGCTCATACAATATTTTATAGTGTATTTTCATTTATTTTTAAAACCTAAACCCTTTTATATATAACAAATACAAAGTATTTTACTGTTTTATATGAATTTATTTTATATAATATACACCATATTAATAGAAAATAAGTATATTGCCAGTCTATAAATATTAAAACAGATAAAAAAATGAGTACCACTTACGAAACAGGACACGCAAAAAGACTAGCCATGTTCAACGAGTTAATAATA
>NZ_JAZEUN010000080.1:0-250 GCF_037029175.1 Galbibacter sp. PAP.153
ATGGAAGTAATTGTATTTTACATAGGCAGTAATTCCCTTGTCTTGCATGAGTTCATAGTTTTCTTCACTACCGTAACCTGCATCGGCCACTACTTCCTTGCTCTGTTTGTTGTAGTGCTGCTCAAAACCTGTTAAGTGGGGTTTGAGCGTGGTGGTACCCCCTGGATTTTGGTGGATAGAAAAGTGAGCGATAAACTGTTTTTCAGTACTGATCTGTGCGTTGTAGGCGGGTTTCAACTGACCGTTTTTC
>NZ_JAZEUN010000081.1:0-230 GCF_037029175.1 Galbibacter sp. PAP.153
CAAGGTCCACAAGGAGAAAAAGGTGAACAAGGAGACCAAGGCGAACAGGGAATCCAAGGCCCTCAAGGTGAGCAAGGTCCACAAGGAGAAAAGGGTGAACAAGGAGACCAAGGAATCCAAGGCCTTCAAGGAGAAAAGGGAGATAAAGGCGACCAAGGTGAACAAGGTCCACAAGGAGAAAAAGGTGATAAAGGAGACCAAGGGGTCCAAGGTGAGCAAGGCCCTCAAGG
>NZ_JAZEUN010000009.1:0-157524 GCF_037029175.1 Galbibacter sp. PAP.153
GGCCATATAGCGGGTTTTATAGCTGCTGTACATGCATTTTTTAACTCCGCATAATGCCAATTGTTTGTAATTAAAGCTATTCTATACGCTATAATTGCAAACAATTTGTACTTTTATAAAGTTTATTTCAAGTTATTTTTTATGAACTTAAAGGAAATACCTCGCCTACAAACAATTAGTAAAGAGGACTTTGTTGCCAATTATGTAAAGCCCCAAAAACCTGTTGTAATTGAAAGGTTGACAGAAGATTGGCCGGCATACAAGAAATGGCATTTAAGTTATATAAACCAAGTGGCGGGAGACAAAACAGTACCGCTTTACGACGACAGGCCGGTTACGCACGAAGACGGTTTTAACGAGCCGCATGCCAAAATGAAGATGGGCGAGTACATAAAACTATTGGAATCCAAGCCTACCAGCTATAGGATCTTTCTCTATAATTTAATGAAGGAAGTGCCTTCTTTGCAAAAGGACTTTAATTGGCCCGATCTTGGCATAAAGCTTGTAAAGCAGTTACCCATGCTGTTTTTTGGTGGAGAGAACAGTAAGGTATTCATGCATTTTGACATAGATTACTCCAATATCCTCCATTTTCACTTCCACGGAAAGAAGCAGTGCATTATTTTTCCGCCAGACCAGTCCAAATACATGTACAAGGTGCCACATTCGTTGATATCGCGCGAAGATATAGACTTTGATAACCCCGACTACCACAAATGGCCGGCATTGAAACAGGCACAGGGCTATATTGCCAACCTGGAGCACGGCCAAATGCTGTATATGCCAGAGGGTTATTGGCACTATATGAAATATGTTACCCCCGGGTTTTCCATGAGCCTGCGATCGCTGCCCAAAAAGCCCGCTCATTTTATCAAGGCTGCCTATAATCTTGTTGTAATGCGCAGTTACGACAATTTAATGCGCAAATGGAAGGGGCAGGCATGGATAGACCATAAAAACGAGCGCGCCATAGCCAAAACGCACCAAGAGCTCGGGATAAAAACATAGTACATACCAGTTTTTTACTTATGATACGGTACTTTATGCCCCATGTTTTTAGTATCTTGGGCATGAACACTGCTTGAATATCTTTTTGGCATGAATTATTACGCACTATTTTACCAAACGGTTCCCAATTACCTAGAAGAACGTGCCCAGTACCGCAACGAACATTTAAGGCTTGCACAAAAATATGTAGGGAACGGACATTTACTCCTTGGGGGCGCCCTTGAGAACCCTGCCGGTGGTGCCCTGCTGTTATTTGTTGGAGAAACAGATGACATGGCCAAGGCTTTTGCCCAAGAAGATCCTTATGTTGTAAACGGACTTATAAAATCGTGGCAGGTACGGCGGTGGAACGTGGTGGTAGGCAACAAATAAATTCTTTTTCCCTATTTTACAAAAAGTTGTTTCATTAGGGTGCTCTATGGGACGGGCTTTAGCCCAAGAGATCGTTTATTTTTTCGTAGACAAGATCGCTTTCCCATCCACGGTATAGCAGGTAATTTGCCAGTTGCTGCTTTTTTTTAAACAGATTTGTCCCGGTAAGTTGCCCGGCCTTCTTTTCGGCAAGCTCGTTAAAGGTTTTATGGTAATCGGTGTCGGGTATTTCCTTTAAGGCAAGCTGTATGTTAAATCGGGAGATATTTCTATGCTTAAGTTCGCGTACAATACGGATTTTCCCCCATTTTTTTATGTTGAATTTCCCTCTGGCATAGCTGCGTGCAAAGCGTTCTTCGTTCAGGAACCCATGCTCGATAAGGTGTGCTACAACGGTGTCTACGGCAACGGGTATCATGTGCATGGACCGCAGTTTTTTTACCACATCGTCATGGCAACGTTCTTGGTAGGCGCAATAAGCTTCCAGTCTTCGTTTGGCTTCTTCAACCGTATATGTTTTTTTGTTTTGCATCACCTGAATATGTAGAAAAATAATTCTTAAATTAGAGTAGTATTATATGTTTATACAAAAATAACTGCTTTTTATAATTGGACAGTTGTTTGCCTGCCTATTGTTTTTGTGCAATGTTACAATTCCTATGGCATAAAAGGAGACAGAAACCTATCCTTCTCAAAGGGGTAATTCGCTTCGAAAAGATGGTATACGAGGGGAGACTTTGTACAGCACCTAGTGTATGCTACTTGTAAGTAGACCGGTTTTAATCTTTTCGGGTGATGCCCTAGCATAGGGATAGCAGAACTTATAAAATATATAGGTACAACTATGGGAGGGAGCATGGCAAACGATGAGCAGATAAATGCATATATGCGATGCCCTACTAGAATAGACGCTAAAAAGTATAACGTTGACTTGTTTTGGGTATATATAGTTTTAACAAATTAATTATATTTAAGGCTATTTAAAAACCCAACCTATTTTGAAAGCACTTAAAGAACGCTATTTATCCCTCGATGTACTAAGGGGCCTTACCCTTTTTTTAATGATTATCGTTAATACGCCCGGTTCTTGGGCCACTATTTACAAACCCCTGCACCATGCGCACTGGCATGGCTTTACGCTTACAGATTTGGTATTTCCTACCTTCCTTTTTGTGGTTGGTAACGCCATGAGCTTTAGCATGCGCAAGTTTGAGGCGCTAGGCAGTGCGGCTTTTTTAAAGAAAGTCTTTAAAAGAACGTTCCTCATCTTTTTAATAGGCTTTTTGCTGTACTGGTTTCCGTTTGTCAAGGACGGGCATTTAAAACCACTGGCCGAAACCCGTATATTTGGTGTATTGCAGCGTATTGCGCTGTGTTATTGTTTTGCATCGCTTATAATTTATTACTGGAAGGCCAAGGGCGCACTTATATTTAGTATTGTTGCCCTGGTGGGCTACCATATATTGATGTATGCCTTTGGCGATTATACCATGGAAGGCAATGCCGCCATTAAAACAGATCTATGGCTTATCGGTGCCGACCATATGTATAAGGGAGAAGGCTTTCCTTTTGATCCCGAAGGCCTTTTAAGCACCCTGCCATCTATTGTTAATGTAATTGTTGGCTATTTTGCGGGGGCGTTCCTTCAAAAAAACGGGAAGAACTACGAAACTATCGCCAAGCTGATGATGGCTGGCGCCGTATTGACCTTTGCTGCCCTTGGGTGGGATTTGTTGTTCCCCATCAACAAAAAAATATGGACAAGCTCGTATGTGCTCTTGACCGTGGGCATAGATTTAATGGTTATAGCCGTTTTGGTATATGTTATCGAGCTGTTAAACAAGAAAAGCTGGACATATTTCTTCGAGGTTTTGGGTAAAAACCCGTTGTTTATCTATATACTCTCTGGGATATTCGCTACTATTTTGTTCAGTGTCCCAATGGGAGATACATCGGCCTACGGATGGATAGCACACCATGTTTTTATGTCGTGGATGGGCGATTACTTTGGCTCGCTTATGTTTGCCCTCGTGTTTGCAATGGTTTTATGGGGCATAGCGTACTTTATGGATAAAAAGAAGATATATATAAAGGTATAGTTAGAAAAGAAAAGCACCCCGTGCAAAGAATAAGCCAATATATTTGAGGCATTTCTTTGCACGGGTGCTTTAAAAATATATGTGCAGGCATATATTGTTTATGGTAAGCAGTTTTTTGTCAATGGTAAACTGTTTTTTGCCTGCTGTTTTAGTGCTATTTGTTTTCCCAATCTATTTTTTTGGAGAAGAACATAATAGTGGCCAGGATGATAAACAGGCCAATGCTACCCACCAACAGTGCATAATCCTCCAGTTGGATAATAACATAGATAAACCCGTATAAACACATCAATGAAGCCCCGACCAGTATGGCAAACTTAAAATTTTTAAGGATTGTCCTGGAGTAAAGGGTAACGAGCCCCAACACAGCTGCCGATGCCAACAAGTATGCCTTTAAAAACGAGCTGTGCTCGGAGATGGAGATTAATAAGGTATAAAACATTACCAATGCAAGGCCTATCATGACATATTGAAACGGATGGATATAGATTTTGCTAACCAGTTGGATCAATAAAAACACCAATAAGGTTAAAGCAATGACCAAGATGCCATATTTTGAGGCGCGTTCGCTTTTGGCATACTCGTTTACCGGAACGATGAGCTTGGCGCCAAAGGCAAACGGTGTGAGGTCGGGTATTTTATCGTAAAAGGATTGTTCGAACTGCCTGTTTATCTGTAAAATTTTCCAAGAAGCCTTAAAACCGTCGCTGGAGATTTCCCTAGAGCCGTCTTCGGGCAGGAACATCCCGTCGAAGCTGGGCGAAGCCCAGTTGGAGGCCATAGAGGCTTGGGTAGTTTTGCCTATGGGTACAAACTTCATGGTTTTGCTTCCGTTTACCTTTAAATTAAACCGGAAAGATGTTTCTTGGGCATGCATAGTTGCAAAATTTGTTATGGGAACGCTTTCAATGGTATTTAAAACGGCATTATTGTATACGGGAGCCATGGAAAGTGTTTGGTTGTTAAGGGTTGTTTTTACGGTGTTCCGTATTCCTTTTAAGTTAGACGTTTGTATAAGTATGGTGGCTTTGTTCCAAAGTATGTTTTCGGGCAAAATACGATCCTTTTCAAACTCGATTTTAGGAAAAACCCCTTTCACATCTACATCAGAAGTATATACAACCGATTTGTAGATGCTTCGGTTGAGCGGTTTTGTATCAACTTGTGCATTGATGTTTAAATCCATCGGAAAGAAATATGCGTAATCTATATGTTCTTCATTTTTTATTTCATAAGAATTTGTTTCGCTGTTAAAAGACTTCACTTCTTTTATTTCCTTATAAGGGACTTTGAGAATGGGCCCCGAAAGGACTACTTCGTCTCCCCATTTGTCGTTAATTTCGTTCACCACGTCTTCCTGTCTGTGTTTTCGTTCCTTGATGAGCTCTTTTACAAAAGCCAGGGGGATTAATAAAACGAGCAATAAAAACCCTACAATGAGCATTCTTGCTGTAATGGATTCGCGGATCCATGTTGATAGTTTACTTCTTGTCTGTTCCATTCTTATGTATATTAAAGTACTTTGTTTTTCAAAGTAATTGATTAAAAAAATATTAATTGATTAATTTTTCCAGTGCTTCAATGTGCTTTTTAAACTCAGCTTTTCCTAGTTGAGTTGCATTGTAGCTGGTATTTGGCTTTCGGTTTACAAATGTTTTGTTTACCGATATGTATCTTGCTTTTTCGAGTGCTTTTAAGTGGCTAGCCAAATTGCCGTCGGTAACTCCCAAGAGTTCTTTTAGGCGGTTAAAGTCGGCATCGTCGTTTACGGCCAACACCGACATGATCCCCAACCGTACCCGATGGTCAAAAAGTTTATTTATGTTGTCTATAATTCCCAATATTACCCTTTTTTTTCCTCAGCAAACATAATGCTTCCGTAAATAATATGAAAAAGGCCAAAACCTATTAACCAAAACCAAAAACCATAACCGGGGAACATGGCGCATATGAGTCCGGTTATAATTTCGACATATCCTAAATATTTAATGTTGCCCACAGTATATTTTGAAGCATTTACCAAAGCCAGTCCATAAAAAATAAGCATAAGAGAAGCCGTTAGGCCATAATGTTGGCTATTGAGTTTTATTAAAATGTAAATGCCACCGGTAACGAGGGGGATAAGAAAATTAATAACAAGCCTGTAAGTGGTAATGTCCCATATTTTGGCATTATGTTTTTTAGCTTTTCTGGAAGTGAGCCAAATGGCGGTAACAATGCTTAGCAACATTACGGCAACAGCAACGATAATGAGCCAGCTAAAATTCCAACTATGTATGTATAGTTGTTCCCCGGTCTTTGGAAAAAGGTAAAAGTATGCAAATAAGGCACCAACAATGGCATAGCAGCCGGCAAAAATCCCAGAGATACCGCTTAATGAGATAAAACGGGAAGAACGGTCCATCATATCTTTAATATGATTAATGTCTTTAAGATAATCTTTTTTGCTCATTTTTAAAGTACTTTGAAAAGCAAAGTAAAATAAAAAAATTCTAATATCAAAACGAAAAATTTATGTTGATTACTCTTTTTTAGCTTCTTTATAAGAATTGTTCTATTTTTATTAAGAATTATTAATCAATTTAAACTACCGCCAATCCATGCCATTATTAATTGTACTTCTTGGAATTCTTTTACTTTTTATACTTATTGCCAAATTTAAACTCAATGCCTTTATTTCTTTTATTATAGTTTCCCTGTTTGTTGGGATCACGGGCGGAATGGAATTACTTACCGTTATTGATTCCATTCAAAAGGGAATTGGAAATACCTTGGGCTTTCTCGTGCTGATTTTAGGTTTGGGCGCCATGCTGGGTAAATTGGTGGCCGACAGTGGAGCCGCACAACAGATAACAGGAAAACTGGTTGAAAAATTTGGGAGGAAAAACATTCAATGGGCGGTAGTACTTACCGGGTTTATTGTGGGGATTCCTATGTTTTACTCGGTTGGATTTGTTATTTTGATTCCCCTGGTTTTTACAGTTGCCATTTCCACTAGGATGCCATTACTTTATGTAGGCTTACCAATGATTGCATCGTTGTCTGTTACGCATGGATATTTACCTCCACATCCGGCACCAACCGCTATTGCCGACCAATTTAATGCCGATATTGGCAAAACATTATTATATGGAATTGTTATCGCTGTCCCTGCAATTGTAATAGCCGGGCCTTTGTTGTCCAGAACAAAATGGATGCAACGGGTTAATGCAACACCTTTAAAGGAATTTTACAACGCTCAAGAATTGGAAGAAGATCAAATGCCCGGAATGGGAATAAGTATTTTTACAGCTTTGTTGCCGGTTATTCTTATAGGAATTGCAACACTTGGGAGTCATTTTTTACCAAAAGAATCGGTTGCGGTTACCATTGTTAATTTTATCGGGAACCCTGTAATTGCTATGTTAATAGCTGTTTTGGTGGCAATTTATACACTTGGACTTTCCCGGGGAAAGAAAATGCCCGAAGTAATGGATTCTTTATCAACTTCTATTTCGAGTATTACCATGGTTTTGTTAATAATAGCAGGAGCTGGTGCGCTGAAACAAATTTTGGTTGATAGCGGTGTAAGCGATTATATAGCCGATTTGATAAAAGGCTCCAGTTTGTCGCCACTATTATTGGCATGGCTTATTGCAACGGTAATCCGGGTTTGTGTGGGTTCGGCAACAGTTGCTGGGCTAACAACAGCCGGAATTGTATCTTCTTTGGCACAAAGCCAAGGTGTAAACACCGAATTAATGGTGCTGGCAATAGGCTCGGGAAGTTTAATGCTTTCGCATGTCAACGACAGTGGCTTTTGGTTGTTTAAGGAATATTTCAACTTATCGGTTAAAGAAACGCTTTCTACGTGGACAGTCATGGAAACCACAGTTGGTGTAATGGGACTTATCGGAGTTTTGGTGATGAACCTTTTTGTTTAAGTGAAAAATATAAAGTTGATGGTAATATCATTAGTTAAAAAAATCATACTTATTTGCTGTTTGTTTCAGGGAATAATAGTTTTTTCTCAAACTACAAATTCAGTGTCTGGAACTGATAAAATGGAGTGGTTTGGCGATGCCAAGCTAGGGATATTTATTCATTGGGGTTTGTATGCAGTGAATGGAATTGACGAATCGTGGTCGTTTTACAACGGGTATATTTCGCATGAAGATTATATGAAGCAAACAAAAGGTTTTACGGCAAAAAATTATGATCCAAAAGCTTGGGCAGACTTAATTAAAGAGTCGGGAGCAAAATACGCAGTAATAACTTCTAAGCATCATGATGGATTTGCACTTTGGAACAGTAAATATGGAAATTTGAATGCTGTTAAAAATTCAGCGGCAAGAAAAGATGTTTTAACACCTTTTGTAGGTGCAATTCGAGATGATGGATTAAAAGTAGGGATCTATTATTCGTTACCCGATTGGTCGTATCTCGATTACACGAACTTTACTCGCGATAGTATTCGGTACAATATAGCTGACGAACCAAGACGTTGGCAACAATTTTTACAATATTACGAAGGACAATTAAAAGAATTATCAGATGCCTATAATCCTGATTTATATTGGTTTGATGGTGATTGGGAACATAGCTCAGAAGAATGGGAAGCACCGAAAGTCAGACAAATGCTATTGGACAGAAACCCTAATACAATTATAAATTCCAGATTGAAAGGTTATGGTGATTATGCCACACCCGAACAAGGAATGCCCATTGTGAAACCAACAGACGATTATTGGGAATTGTGTATGACCATGAATAACTCGTGGGGTTATCAAAAAAATGACAACGATTACAAAAGTTTAGACCAAATTATTGGCATTTTTACTGATGTTATTGGTAATGGTGGAAATCTGTTATTGGATATAGGGCCCAAAGCCGATGGAAGCATTCCGATTGAACAAATTGAAATTTTAAAAGGTTTGGGAAGATGGACAAGCAAACATAAAGAGGCTATTTATGAAACGGTTGCGGGAATCCCTAAAGAACATTTTTATGGAACGTCAACTTTATCAAAAGATAAGAAAATACTATATCTATTTGTGAAAGGAAACCCCGAAGGAGAAGTAGTGGTAAGAGGCTTAAAGAATAATATCAATCGCATTTGGGTGGTTGGAGAAGGCACAAAACTATCACATAAAGTGGTTGGTAAGGTTTATTGGAGTGCGTATCCGGGTATAAAATACATTCAACTTCCCGAACATGTTTTAGACAAAAATATGACTGTTTTAGCGTTATTGCTCGATGGCGAAGTAAATTTATACAGGGAAGACGGGACTGTTATTGAAAGTAATTAGAATAAAATTTAAAAATAGGAACATGATAAAACCTTCAGAAAAAATAAAAGAATTAGGATTGATTTTACCACCAGCTCCAAAACCGGCAGGCGTTTACCGCCCGGTTTTAGTGGTCGATAACTTTTTATACATATCTGGCCAGGGGCCGGTTTTGCCCGATGGAAGTTTAATGAGTGGACGTGTTGGAGATGATATCGATTTGGAAGTAGGGTACAAAGGTGCGCGGCAAGTAGCATTGACCATGCTTTCGACCATTCAAACTCACTTTGGCGATATAGACCGCGTTAAAAGGGTGGTTAAAGTCTTGGGAATGGTAAATTGCACCCCCGATTTTAAAAAGCATCCTTTGGTAATTAATGGTTTTAGTGAACTTATGGCCGAAATTTTTGGAGAAACGCATGGAATAGGCGTTAGAAGTGCCGTAGGAATGATGCTCCCCGATAATATTCCGGCAGAAATAGAAGCAATGTTTGAACTACACAAAGAATAATTGATAATTTAAAATAATCACTTCCGCGAGAAGGGAAATCTTACTTATTACATTTGTATAGTGAAGAGTTAAAGACTGAAGCAATGAAGGAAAAAAATTGGTTTGAGATAGAAAATGCTGATGAAATAGCAACACCGGCGCTTTTGGTGTATCCCGATAGGATTCAACACAACATAAAACGGATGATCGAAATAGCAGGCGATGTTTCCCGGTTACGGCCACATATAAAAACCCACAAAACTGCCGAAATTATACAAATGCAACAGGCATATGGGATTCAAAAATTTAAATGTGCTACCATTGCCGAGGCCGAGCTTTTGGCGCAATGCAAGGCGAAAGACGTTTTATTGGCCATGCAGCCCGTAGGAATTCATATACAACGCTTTTTTAAGTTGATGCGTACATATCCAGAAACACAATTTTCAACTTTGTTGGATGATATGGAAAATGCAAAAAATATAACCGAAGCTGCAATTAAAAAACAAATGAAGGTTTCACTCTGGATGGATATCAATGTTGGGATGAACCGGACCGGGATTGAGCCGGGTGAAGAAGCTCGAAAATTATTTCAATTCCTTGATGTTAATGAAAATGTGGAGGCTAAGGGCTTTCATGTCTACGATGGGCATTTAAGAGACTCTAATTACGATCAACGGAAGAAGGATTGCAATACGGCCTTTGAAAAAGTGGTTGCTTTAAAAGAAAGTTTAAAGAAAATGGGAGTTGAGGCTAAAGAAATTATAGCCGGAGGTTCGCCATCGTTTCCTGTTCATGCCATGCGCAATGATGTAGATTTAAGCCCGGGAACTGTATTGCTTTGGGATGCCGGTTATGGCAATTTATTTCCGGAGATGAAAATGTTGCCCGCCGCAGTTTTGATCACACGCATTATCAGCAAGCCATCAAAAGGAATAGTAACCTCCGATCTGGGGCATAAATCCTTGGCCTCCGAAATGCCTTTTTCACGCGTAGAATTATTAAATGCACCCGATTTGGAACAGCTAAGTCAAAGTGAGGAACATTTCGTTTTCAATACCAACCATCCTGAAAATTATAAAATAGGCGACCTTTTGTATGCAATTCCCAAACATATTTGCCCAACGGTAGCCAAATATCAATATTTACAGGTGGTTGAAAAAGGAAACGTGGTAAATGAGTGGAAAGTGGTTGCGAGAGACCAAGTAATTTCGGTGTAAAAATTTGTAAAGACGAAAGCTGTTACCCTGAGCTTGTCGAAGAGTTATTGGAATTGGCTTCGACAAGCCCAGCCTGACATCATTATAATTCGAAATTATTATGGCAGGTATCCAGATAATAATGCTCTCGCTTAAAATATAAAATCCAACATTTAAAAGAATAAAACATGTTTATACTCGATGCGCATTTGGATCTTTCCATGAATGCAATTGATTGGAACCGGGATCTCCGTTGGACGGTAGACGAAATCCGTGAATTTGAAAAAGGCATGACCGATCTGCCCGGCCGTTCACAAAATACAGTTTCTTTAGATGCCATGCGAAAAGGAAATATAGGACTTTGTGTTGCAACGCAAATTGCCCGCTATGTAAAAAAGGATAATCCGTTGCCGGGATGGAATTCGCCCGAACAAGCTTGGGCACATACGCAGGCACAATTGGCATGGTATCAAGAAATGATGAGACAGGGGGAAATGCGGCAAATTTCCAACTCAAACGAACTAGAAAATCATCTTAAATATTGGAGTTCTAATGATGATAACCGTAAAAAAGCGATAGGTTTTATTTTAAGTTTAGAAGGCGCCGATTCAATTGTTACGCTCAATCATCTTCATAAAGCTTATGAATATGGCTTGCGCGCAGTGGGTCCAGCGCATTATGGACCGGGGACGTATGCTTTTGGCACTGATTCTATAGGGGGTATTGGAGAAAAAGGAAAAGCTTTGTTAAGAGAAATGGAAAAACTGAACATTATTCTGGATGCTACGCATTTATGCGATCAAAGTTTTTGGGAAGCAATGGATGTTTTTAACGGTGCGGTTTGGGCAAGCCACAACAATTGCAGGGAATTGGTAAACCATAACAGGCAATTTAACAACGAGCAATTAAAAGAACTCATAAACAGAAAAGCAGTTATAGGGGTTGTTATGGATACCTGGATGATGGTGCCTAATTGGGTTCGTGGCAAAACGACACCACAAAGTGCCGATGCATGTTTGCGGCAGATTATTGACAATATAGACCATATATGCCAATTGGCAGGAAATACCAACCATGTAGGGATTGGTTCCGATTTGGATGGCGGTTTCGGCAAGGAGCAGACACCACACGATATAGATACCATAGCCGATTTGCAAAAAATCCCCCAAATGCTATACAATAGGGGCTATTCAGAAAAAGATATTGAAGGTATTATGCATGGAAATTTTTTAAGATTTATTAGGGATGTTTGGAGTTAAAACAAAAAAACCACGCTTCCCAATGGTCATCGGGATGGCGTGGTTTTTTAATAATTTATTTTAAGATTTTTCCGTCTTTATCTTTAAAACGGTACTCTAAATATGTGTAAGCATCTCTTGGTAAAATCTTGACCCATTTTTTGTGTTCTAAAAACCATTTAGAACGAACGGATGGAAATCCTTTTGTTAAATATGCTGCAATAAACGGGTGTGTATTTAATACAATTCCATTTTTACTGCTCTTGCTTTGAATAATGCGTTCGAGCTCGGTTGTAATCTTATTTATCAAAACTATGGGGGCTTCTATTTCGCCACCGTTTCCGTTAGGGTCTACCTCACGGGTTTTAATGTTTACTTCCGGTCTTACGCGTTGCCTTGTAATTTGTATGAGGCCAAACTTGCTTGGAGGTAGGATTTTATGTTTGGCTCGATCGTCACGCATTTCTTCTCTTAAATGTTCGTATAGTTTTCTTCGGTTGTCTGCATTGGACATATCGATAAAATCTATAACAATGATCCCTCCCATATCTCTTAGCCTTAATTGCCGGGCTACTTCACTAGCGGCAATCAGGTTAACCTCTAAGGCTGTGTCTTCTTGAGACTTGGCTTTGTTGGAACGGTTACCGCTGTTTACATCGATAACGTGTAAAGCTTCGGTATGTTCTATAACCAAATAGGCCCCTTTGCTGGAGGAAACGGTTCGTCCAAAAGAAGTTTTGATTTGCCTTTCAATTCCATATTTTTCAAAAATAGGAATATTAGACTCATACAATTTTACAATAGATTCTTTCTCTGGTGCAATTTCATGCAAGTAATCTTTAATCTGATAATAAAGCGTTTCATCATCTACATAAATCCCGGTAAAATCATCGTTGAAAACATCTCTTAAAATAGATGCCGCACGGTTCATTTCACTGAGGACTTTTGAAGGATAGTTCGCTTTGTAAATTTTTTTGCACAAACCTGTCCATTTTTTTAACAGGTTGTTTAAATCTTTGTCTAGTTCGGCGACTTTTTTGCCTTCTGCCACTGTACGTACAATTACACCATATCCTTTTGGGCGGATGCTTTGTACCAACCGCTTTAAACGGTCCTTTTCTTCTTTGCTTTCTATTTTTTGTGAAACTGAAACGCGGTCAGAAAAAGGAACCAAGACCAAATAACGCCCGGCTATGGAAAGCTCGGAGCTTATTCTTGGCCCTTTGGTTGAAATTGGTTCTTTTACAATTTGTACTAGAATAGATTGATTGGCCTTTAATACGTTATTAATGGTACCATTCTTATCTATGTCTTTTTCAAATGGGAAGTCTTTTAAAGAAAAATCTTTTAATTTACCTGTGCTTACACGTTTAATGAATTTTAACAAAGAACTGAGTTGCGGCCCTAGGTCATGGTAATGCAAAAATGCATCTTTTTCATACCCGACATTTACAAATGCGGCGTTTAGGCCTGTTACCGGCTTCCTCACCTTGGCAAGCATGATGTCACCAACCGAAAAGTTGCTGCTCTCTTCTTCCTTGTGTAATTCAATAAGTTTTCCATCCTTTAATATGGCAAAATCAACGTCAGAGGAACCAGATCTTACAATTAATTCTTTATTCACTCTGAATGAATTTTTTATCTGTACCGCGCCTAAAGTTAAGCGTAACGGGACTGATGGATTAAACAATAAATTTGTCCCGCCGGTTAAGGCGAAATAAATTTTTATTACAGGTTTTTTTGAATAAACCCAACGAAATTCCTGTTATAGCCTTAAGCTACAACAAAATTTCTTTTTCAATGAACGTTCTGTATGTAAAGTATACAATACTTTAAAAAGAAAAAGTAGTTAATCTAACTACTTTTTCTTGTGACGGTTAGCTCTTCTTCTCTTCTTACGCTTGTGCGTAGCTACCTTATGTCTTTTTCTTTTTTTACCACTTGGCATCGACTGTAATGTTTTTATATTAATAATTTATTTTACTTCTACGCTTGTCTTAACACCCTCTACAAATACTTTTGCGGGCTTAAAAGCTGGGATATTGTGAGCAGGAATTTTAATGGTTGTGTTTTTAGAAATGTTCCTTCCCGTTTTTTCTGCTCTGGTTTTAATAATGAAGCTACCAAAACCTCTTAGATAAACATTATCACCGCTTTCCAATGAGTTTTTCACCTCTTCCATAAAGGATTCTACAGTTGCCTGAACATCTCCTTTTTCCATGCCAAGTTTCTCTGAAATCTTGGCTACAATGTCTGCTTTAGTCATTTTTATATATTTGTTTACAGTGTTATAAATTTAGGGGATGCAAATATATAAATTATTTACCCAATAAATAAAGTGTAAATAATTAAAATTTAACCAAATAAAGCTATTATTTTTGAATTTAACGGGAAAACATATGGATTTTCAAGGGGTCATCGTGCATTGGTACAAAGAAAATAAAAGGGATTTGCCCTGGAGAAAAACCAAGGATCCGTACCGTATTTGGTTGTCCGAGATTATGTTACAGCAAACCCGGGTAGAGCAGGGACTGCCATATTACCAGAAATTTACAGCCGCATACCCAACGGTTTTCGACCTGGCCAAAGCCCAAGAAGAAGAAGTGTTAAAATTATGGCAGGGGCTGGGCTATTATTCCCGTGCTCGAAATCTACACACGACCGCCAAAGAAATTGCGCATAATTTTAAGGGAACTTTCCCTAATGGTTATGATGCGCTAAAAAAACTAAAAGGCGTTGGCGATTATACGGCTAGTGCCATTGCTTCCATATGCTTTAACAGACCCACGCCCGTTGTAGACGGAAATGTTTACAGGGTTTTGGCCCGGTATTTTGGCATAGCTATTCCCATAAATTCTACCGAAGGGATAAAATATTTCAAGGCACTGGCCAAAGAACTTATATTAAAAGATCAACCCGGCGACTATAACCAGGCAATTATGGAGTTTGGCGCCCGCCAATGCAAACCGCAGTCGCCAAACTGTAAGCTTTGTAACCTTCAAAATAGTTGCGTGGCTTTTGCCGAAGGAAAAATGGGGGAATTGCCCGTAAAACTGAAAAAGACAAAAGTTAAAAAAAGATATTTCAATTATTTGATTATTACAGATAATGAAAAAACAATCCTTCAGCAAAGAAAAAACAAAGACATCTGGCAAAACCTGTATGAATTCCCTTTAATAGAAACTTCAAAAGAAGTAGAAATAGAACATATAGCCGGGCATGATACCTTTTTAAAACTGATACATGGAAATGCTTATAACATACGGCTGTTCAACGAGGAGCTCAAAGTTCATAAATTATCGCATCAGCATATATATACTCGATTTTGGATTGTAACTTTGCACGGCAAATTAAAATCGGGTACTGTAATAGAAAAAGTTAAAGATTATCCCGTGCCTGTATTGATTGCCAATTTTGTTGAAGATTTTGGTTTTTAGATTTAGTTATTTTTAATACATTTATAATTGCGTTGAACGGTTGGCAAGGTTTAAAATAAAACCACAACCTTAAAAGTGCTGAAAATAAAATAGAACAGATAAAAAATTGATAAATGAGTGGAACGTTAAATAAAGTAATGCTAATAGGTCACCTTGGAGACGATGTGAAGATGAATTATTTTGAAGGGGGTAACTGCATTGGGCGTTTTCCGCTGGCTACCAATGAATCGTATACAAACAGACAAACGGGAGAACGTGTTACCAATACCGAATGGCACAATATAGTTGTAAGGAACAAAGCGGCCGAAGTTTGCGAAAAATATTTGAGCAAAGGAGATAAGGTATATGTGGAAGGACGTTTAAAAACACGGCAATGGCAGGGCGATGACGGGAACATGCGCTATACCACCGAGGTACAGGTAACCGACTTTACGTTTTTAACCAATAAGGCAGACTCCCAAGGAGGCACGTCGCAACCGTCTTCGGGCCAAAACCAAGGACCTGTGAGCAACCAGCAATCTTCCCCTCAATCGCAACAACAGCAATCGCCCGCTTCTTACGAAGATGAGGACGACGATTTACCATTTTAACCAAGTTTAACTAAAATACCATACTTTGGACCCGGAGCCCTCGAGTTTTATTTTAATCTTATTATTTATAGATACAGCTTCAATTATTAAATTGATAGTTTTATTTACATTGTTAGTATGTTCTGCACTTATTTCGGGGGCAGAGGTGGCTTTTTTCTCACTTTCGCAAACAGATGTCAACGAAATAAACGAATCGCGCACATCCATAGGGAGCATTATTGTAAAATTGCTGGACCGTCCTAAAAAATTATTGGCAACCATATTGGTAGCCAATAATTTTATAAACATTGCCATTGTACTGCTTTTTACTTCGCTCGGAAATTTTTTCTTTGGCTCCATAGATGGTTATGTTTTAGGAATTATCCCGATCAGGTTTATCCTTGAAGTAGTTGTGGTAACTTTTTTAATTTTACTTTTTGGAGAAATACTTCCAAAAATATATGCAAGCAGGAACAGGATGAAATTTGCACATTTTATGGCATATCCCTTAAATGTCCTGGATACGGTATTTTATCCACTAAGCATGCCAATGCGTTCCACAACCTTATTCTTACAGGAAAGGCTGGGAAAACAGCGAAGTAATATATCCGTAGACCAGTTATCGCATGCTTTGGAGCTTACCTCGGAAGAAGATACGACCGTTGAGGAACAAAAGATATTACAAGGAATTGTTTCTTTTGGAAATACCGATACACGGCAGGTAATGCAGCCCCGTATTGATGTTTTTGCCCTGAACGAAGAAATGAAGTTTCAGGAAGTGGTGAGCGAAATTGTTAAGAACGGATATTCCAGAATCCCGGTCTTTAAAGAAAATATGGACAATGTAACGGGCGTATTATATGTAAAAGACTTATTGCCCTACCTGGACAGGAAAAATTTTGATTGGCCCACCTTAAAAAGGGACCCGTATTTTGTTCCGGAGAATAAAAAGCTGGACGATCTCTTAAAAGAATTTCAGGAGAAAAAAAACCATTTGGCCATTGTAGTAGACGAATATGGCGGAACATCCGGATTGGTTACCCTTGAAGATATAATTGAAGAAATTGTTGGCGATATAAGCGATGAATTTGATGATGAAGACTTGGTATATTCAAAACTGGACAGCAACAACTTTGTGTTTGAAGGAAAAACAGCACTTAAGGATTTTTACCGGGTTATAGAACTGGAAGACGAGATGCCTTTTGAAGAAAATAAAGGAGAATCCGAAACCATTGCAGGCTTTGTTTTGGAGATAGCCGGAAGTTTTCCAAAAAAAGGCGAGAAAATAACTTTTAATAATGTTACGTTTGTAGTAGAAGCGTTAGACAAAAAACGTATCAAACAAATTAAAGTTACAGTTAATTGAGCAGAATAGTCCTTGCATTTATAAGCGTTTTTTTATTTTTTTCCTGCGGAAATGACCCCGTTCCAAAGCCAAAAGGACTTTTGCGACTGGAATATAAGTCCCCGGAATACACTGCCTTGTCTACCCAATGCCCGTATGTTTTTTATAAAAACAATGCCGCAGAAGCTTCCATAAAGCCTGATTGCTCCATGAACCTGGATTATTCCCAGATGAATGCCCGCATTTTTATTACCTATAAACCAATTAACAACAATCTCGATAAATTATTAAGGGATGCCCAAAAATTAACATACGAGCACGTTGCAAAAGCCGATAATATTCAAGAACAGCCCTTTGTAAATACAGACAATAAAGTATACGGAATGTTTTATTTGGTGGCTGGGAACGCCGCATCTGCTTCGCAGTTTTATGTAACCGACAGCACTTCTCATTTTTTAACGGGTTCATTATATTTTAATGTTAAGCCCAATTACGACTCTGTACTTCCCGCTGCCAAATACTTAGAAGAAGACATAAGGAAGATCATGGAGACCATTCGGTGGAAATAAAGATTTTACCTATAAAAGAATAAAAATTACTACTGCACATAAAAGTACAAGAAGTACATACGTCTTTTGGAGTAAATATAAAAAGTGATGACAAAAGATGGTGTTCTCTTTATTGAAAACACCATCTTGGTATTTTTTAATTTTTACCTAAAAGTACTTCGGCATTTTCTATGCTTGTGTCGATCTGCTTTTTTAAGGCCTCTACTTCTTTTTCTTCTTCATTTAGCAATTCTTTTTTCTCCGGGGTGAGCTCTTTTCCTTTTAAAATTTCTTCATGGTCGAATTTTGTGCCAAAATCCTGCATCCAGTCCATCATAGACTTATGCGCTGCTTGTAGGTCCTTTTTTGCGGCTTCATATTTCATCCCTGTTTCTGTAGTGTCTGCCTTTTCATTCAGTTCGGCCACAAGTTTGGTTAATGTATTCATCTTGGGCATTAAGCTGTCGTGCACGGCCATGACCTTTTCCATTTGCGTTGGGCCTTGGTCTTTTTTGGGCGTTTGCTTACACGCAGTTGCCGATAAAAAAACAATAGTTAGTATGAGAATTAAATTTTTCATTATAACTTAAATTTAAATGAGTTTTATTTTCTTCTTCCGAAGAAACTCAAAAATACAGATTAATATAACACTGATGCCAAACAAGGGCAAGATTATACCCAAAATGCATATAATTAAAACGATGCCTTTTCCCGTTTTATACGAAATGGAGACTTTTGGGGTGCCCCAATTGCCTTTGCGCTTTCTCGATATATAAGAAACAATGGCCGATAAGCTCATTAAGAATAACATGCTCCCAGCAAAAACCATAATGAGGAAATTCCATTTGCCAAACTGCCCTTGATGAAAAGCCATTACCCACATACGTGACCGCATTAAAATACCAACATCTTCCCAGTCGTGTTTTATAACTTGTTTGCCGGTATAGGGATTGAAGTGATATTTTTTTTGTTGATTTAAATCTGAATAATTGGTATTGGAAACACTAAACACTCCATTTTTTCCTTTGGGAAATTCAATAGTAATTTCCCCTGGAAGGTTTAACAATTTTGCCGATTGGACAATATGGTCTAAAGAAACCATTTTTGTATTAGAAGGGTTTTCTTCTATATTGAATTGGTTCCATGTGGCCGGATAACCTGTGTTGGTGATTTTTTGCACCCATTTAAAACTAGCTCCAAAAACATCCGTCCATGGTAATCCTCCGGCTAGGATTAAAAGGAACAAAGCCGATAGCCAAAATCCGGTAATGGCATGTGTGTCTCTAAAAAAAGTACGTTTGCCCATTTTTGTCCTGGGTATAAAATATCCTTTTAGGCTCCATTTTTTTTCGGGCCACCAAACGTACAGTCCCGTAATAATAAGTACTACCATCCAACAGGCAACAAGCTCTACTATTTTGGTGCCGTATTTACCCATTAACAGTTCGCCGTGCAGTTTTCTGACCTTGAACATAAACGACCGCTGAGGAAGGATTTGCCCCGAAACCTCTCCTTTGTACGGATTTACAAACAAGCTGGTAGCACCGCCAAACATGCCCGACACAAACTCGGTAGCCCGGTTTGCCTTTGAAGGGACAATCATGGAATTGGGCTTTTTTACCACATTTGCTTTGGCAATTTCCCATTGTTGTTGGTAGGTAATAGGAGCGCCTTTTGCCACAACTTCTTTTATGGGCTTGTAGATGGGTGCTTCGTATTGGGCCTTAAACAAGTATATGACCCCGGTTATGGATAAAATAAGTATAAAAGGCAACGATAGTAACCCGGCAATAAAATGCCATTTCCATAGCCATTTGTTTAGGTTTTTATTTTTTTTCATTGTTTAGAAATTAAATCGGATGCCTGCATGGAACGCTCTTGGGTTTCCTATGGAGTAATTGTTTTCTTTTGTGTATATATTATATGAAACCCTTGTAGCATATAAGGTGTCAAAAATATTAAGCGCCTGAACCCAAACTTCAAATTGTCTTAATCTGTAACTTGCTCTTAAATTGAAAACATTATGACCTCCGTAAGTAGCCGTAGAGAATGTTCCGTCGCCATTATCTATTTGTCCTTCAAAGCTGGTATTGTATTTTCCCACCATTTCGTATTCCACCCCAAAATTAAAGTTGTCTATAAAAGTTGGGTGGTAATTTACCTGAGCGTTCCCGAGTAAATTAGGCGCAACGTCTTGATCGGTGCCAGAATAATCTATGCCTCCTTCATAAAAAGTAACATATCGGTGTTTGGCATAGCTACCATTATAGGCAATGCTCAATTCTGGAATGGGTTTAAATGTAACTCCATACTCTATTCCATAAGACCTTGTTTTCCCGGCGTTGGCATTGTAATATTCATCAGTGTCGTTTCTCAATGTTACCAAGGTGTTTTTTCCATCCAGAATGTATAGGGCGGCATCGAGTTTCCATTTTTCAGAAACAAAATAACCCCCGGCTTCATAATTGTTGTAATCGCTGGGTTTGAGATTGAAAACATCGCCGTTTATACCTACATAACTATTTCTGTATAGGGTAGAGGTTTCGGGCGGCGTAAATCCGTTTGAATAGTTTACATACAATCCCGACCTATTGCTAAGATTGTAGTTAAAGCCTATTTTTGGCGCCCAGTTTTCGTATTGGTTATTAGAATCTTTCGGGCCTGCTTTTCCATCCAGTAGGTTGTTGTAATGATATTCAAAATGGTCGTAACGGAGCGCGGCCGTAATTTTAAAGTTTTCAAAAGGAGTTATTTCATATTGAAGGTATCCGGCCGTATTTAAAATGTCTGCATCATAATTTAATATGTAATCTCCGTTGTTTAATCGATATCCTGTATTTATTCCCGTACGGGGATCTACATAAACATCAATGGTTTTCGCGTTGTAGGTTTGTGGTGAAAAATCCACCGATGCCCCTGCAATAAGCGATGAATTTAAAAAGTTAAAAGAAGTTTTATGCTGAAGCAGGCCTACAAAACTGTTAAATTTATTGGTGTTACTTTCACCAGACCCATAACCGGTAAGCTGCCCGTTTTCCCGAAACTGACGAATTCGGTACGACGGAATCTGGTCCATCTCATTATTTCTGAAAACAAAATTAAAAGACGTTTTGTTGTTGGGGTTCCATATTTTATCAACCGTGGTCCTATACCTAAAGGCTTTTGCTACACGCTCGGTAAAGGTTTGGTCGCTTTCGTAATTCCCGCCCTTATAATCTTCTTCGGAGAGTGCCCCGGTCATATCAGACCTGTAATCAATCATATCAAAAACTTGCGTCCATGTAATTGAAGGATTAACATGATAAACAGTTTTAAAGGTAACGGCAAATTTTTCATAATCGCTATGCTGAATAGGACCATTGTTGCGTTGCACATATTGGGAGCCCAGATAAAAGCCAAATTTGTTGTTGGTGTAATCTGAAGCTTCAAAATCGTACTTGGTAAGCCCCAGATCATTCGCTTGAAAACCGAGACTCCCGTGAAGTTCTTGGGTGGGGTTTTTGGTAATAAAATTAAAACTGCCGCCAATGGCTTCGCTCCCGTAAATACTAGAAGCAGGGCCTTTTAGTACTTCAACCCTTCCAAAAGTAACATCGTTCATTTCCAAGAGGGCATTGTGGTTAAATACGGCCGTTGGCCGGATGGGCAACCCGTCTTCCAGATACAAAAACAACGATTTTGTAGAGATAGGGGACCGTACCGCCATCATGTGCTGCTCATTGCTCGACGCTTTGGAGGTCGACATGTATACCCCCGGGGCTTGGTTTACCAACTGTTCGATGCCAAAAGGCTTGATTTGTTCAATGTTTTTGGCGCTTATTACCGAGATGGCACCAGGGACTTCAGAGCGTTTTTGTTCTTCCCTGCTTGCCGAGATTATAATTTCGGAAAGGTTTTCGGTGTTTTCATCAAGCGTTAGTACATTAAAACGTGGTTCAAGGCGTATCTTTTTTTCGATAAAGCCTATGTACCGCAAAATAACTTCCGGGTTTTGTAATGAGATGCTAAAATTTCCGGAGGCATCGGTCGAAACGCCTTTGCTTGCATTTGTTGCCGATAAAATTGTTACTCCCACCAAAGGATTCTGTTGCGAGTCGGTTACTTGTCCTTTATATTCAGTTTGGGCATTAAGCGAGTAGCCTGCCCAAAAAAGAAAGGCTGTTATAATTATATGTTTCATTGTTTGTTTTCTTGTCTTATAAAGAATATTGGAGTCCGAATGTTAAGGTTTGCTGGTTTTTAAGTTGAATGCCGTTCATGTTCTGGTAAATGGGCAAAGCGGCTTCAAATCCAAAACGTACATCTTTCAAGCTTCCTTTAAATGCGTAAAGGTTAAAGCCCAACCCGGCTTCGGCATATGTTTTGCCACTGTTGGCGGTGTCTGCGGTGACCACCATCATGGGGTTGAGGTCTGGATTGGTACCGTGAATTTTTTCAACAGCGGCCCATTTTACCCTTCCGGAGAAGCTTAGCCAACTGTTTACGGGAACCGCCATCCAGTTGTTAATGCTATATACGTTTCCTAAACGGTAATCGTTGCTGTTTTCCCCTGTTCGGAAAATTCCCATAAGTTGAGAGCCAAACGATAGTTTATCCCATTCTTTTAAATAGGTAAGCCCCAGATTGGCATCGAAGGTCCCGCTACCTATTTGCATGGGATAAGGGAGTATTGTTTTGTTTGGTGCCGACATGGGGGTAACATCTTCTTGGTTGATGCTTCCCGTTGGAAACGAAAAACCTACTTGAGCATGTAGCTTTTGTCTGTTTTTATTAAAAAAAGTGTACAATGCCGAAATTTTTAAATCGCCAAAACCAGAAGATGCTGTGTTAAACTCGTTGCCCATCCTGTTTTGAAGTTCCATTTCTTGCGATTGGTAATTGGCCATGGCCATGAGTGTTATTTTATCGCTTGGCGCATACATAATGCCCAGCATGTGCATGTTCATGGGCATGTTTTTGGGCGTTACCATATATTGGGAAAGGGCATCTTGCATGGATGCTTCGCTACTGCCTTGGTGGAGGTCTTTCATGTTCATGTGCATATAGCGATAGGAAAACATCCAATCGCCTTTGCTGTGGGTATGGTCGCCCATAACGGAGATTGGCGCATGGCCGTCGGGCCTGCCGGAAGTCCATAAACCGGTTTCTTCTTGTGCTTGAATTATTGTGGTTGCCATACATAAAATGGCAAGGATATGTAGTTTCATGTGTTTATAATTATTTTCTTGATGCTAAATAAATGCTTCGATGGCTTTATTGAACCCTCGATTTTATATGGCTAAAATGGTTTTTGATGGGTGTTGCCTTTTCCCGCGTTAGGGATTGCAGCGGCATCCTTTTTTTAAAATTGTCCTTCGACATGCTCAGGATGACAATTTTAAAAAAAATATAGCGGAAAGCCCGGTGCCAAAAACTTTTAGCACATAACGTATTGGTATATGTTATCAAGAAAATATGGGAGGATGGAACAACTGGTAATTTGGTTGAAAATTGTACAGATTGTTGTAAAAAGAATGGTCGGCCTTGGGTGAAGCCGGCTCGTTTATTTTTTTTATTGATAAAAAATTTACAAAACCGATGGGATATTCCCTTAAATCGATTGGAGGGAGGTTTTGTTTCTTGCTGTTATTTTGTTCTTCCAGCATTTGCATAAGGTAACATTTCCCGTTGCAATGCATTTCGGGTTTGTCCTTATTGATACACAAGTATTCTGCAATGTAGTCTTGGTTTATTACATAGTCGAAAACTGGCAATACCGGTTTGACCATGGCAAGCATGTATAAAAAGGTAAATAATATGGGATAGATTTTAAACAAGCCTTATCGATATTTGTTATAAACCGATTGCAAAAATATATAAAAAGGAAGGAGTTTTTGACTTAAAAAGCACAATTTTGCAGCTTAAATATCAATTTTTATGATGAACGACCAAAAAAAATGGATTTACCTTATTGTTTTATCGCTAATTTGGGGGAGTTCGTATATTTTGATAAAAAAAGGCTTGGTTGGGTTAACGCCCATACAGCTTGGCTCTGTCAGGATAATTTTTTCTACCGTGTTCTTGTTCCTCATTGGGTTTAGATCGGTTTTAAAAATAAAAAGGCAAGAATGGAAATGGGTGGCGGTATCGGCTTTGTGCGGTACTTTTGTGCCTGTTTTTTTATTTTCTTTTGCCGAAACGGAGATTGATAGCAGCATTGCCTCCATACTCAATTCTTTGGTGCCGCTTTTTACCATTTTTATTGGTTTTGCAGTGTTTAAGGTAAACTTTAGCAAAAATCAGGTTATAGGCGTTATAATAGGCTTATTGGGTGCCGTGGTTTTAATTTTTCAAGGGGCAAATGTAAATCCGGACCAAAATTACTTTTTTGCGCTCCTGGTGGTCGTTGCTGCCATTTGCTATGCAATTAATGCCAATATTGTTAAGTCTAAACTACAGGAGGTATCCCCCATGGCTATTGCCGTTGGCAACTTTGCCGTTATGGTGGCCCCGGCAATTCTGGTGTTGAGTTTTTCAGGTGTATTTAATGAAAGTACATACGAAAACAAAGAATTTCAAACCTCTTTGGGATACATTGCCGTGTTGGCAGTTTTTGGCACCGGGCTGGCCAAAATTCTTTTTAATAAATTGATACAAATCTCGAACGCAGTTTTTTCTACTTCGGTTACCTATTTAATTCCCGTTGTCGGGATTTTCTGGGGTGTTTTGGATGGAGAGAAGTTTACCGTAATACATTTGCTGGCTTCGGGAATTATCCTTTTGGGCGTTTATATTGTAAATAGAAACAGAAAGAAGAAATAACAGGGTTAAATTTTAAGAGAAATACGGTGCTTGTATTTTGATGGAATGAGTGCGTTGGTTTTTAAAATTAGAACAACTTTAACGCAGCGAAATATATTTTTTCGTAACTTAATATCGTTAATTCCAAATACATAGCTCATGAAACCTGATAAATTATATTTAAGATACGGACTTTTTATAGCTGTTGGCCTAATTGCCTATTTTTTAATTTTGAAACTAATAGGCTGGCATCAATACATATGGTTACGTTTGTTTAACGGCGCCATTGTTGCTTATGGAATATATGCGGTAATACGCTTAAGGAGAATCTTGGAAGGCGATACCTTTGATTATTACAAGGGGTTTAAAACGGGTATTATGGCGGGTTTTCTGGCAACGCTTGTCTTTACATTTTTCATGGCAATTTACATGTATCATATAGACCCCAACTTTCCGGGAACCATTATGGACAGCTGGATAAAAGACTACAATCAAGGGCCCGGAATATTAATATTTATATTGTTGATCGAGGGTTTTGCATCGACCGTAGTACTTACTTTGGCATTTATGCAAAAATTTAAACCGAGCTGGAACACAAAAAAAACTATTCAAAAGGCATAAAAACATTTGTTCTTTAATGATTTAGCAGTATATTTGCACCCGCTTAATTTAATTAGGCCAAGTTTATATTAGTTAAATTTATTAATTATTACGCTATGTACGCAATCGTAGAGATAGCAGGGCAGCAGTTTAAAGTTGCGAAAGACCAAAAAGTGTTTGTACATCGTTTAGCTTCAGAAGAAGGAGATAAAGTATCGTTTGACAACGTACTTTTACTTGATGACGAAGGTACGGTTACTATTGGCGCCCCGGCTATAGACGGAGCTTCTGTTGAAGCAAAAGTCGTTAAGCACCTAAAAGGTGATAAAGTAATTGTTTTCAAAAAGAAAAGACGTAAAGGTTACCGTAAGAAAAACGGGCACAGACAATCTTTAACAGAAATCATTATTGAAAGCATTGTGGCATCTGGAGCTACTAAAAAAGCCGCTCCTAAGAAAAAAGCCGAACCAAAAGCTACTGCTAAGAAAGCTGAGCCAAAAGCCACAGCTAAAAAAGAAGAAGCCAAGCCGGCCAAAAAAGCTGCGCCAAAAGCTAAAAAGGAAGCAGAAGTAAGTGAGAATTTGGTTACACGTGCCGAGCACCGTGCAGAAGACGCTCACATAGAGATCAATGTTGATAAACTTCTTCACAGCATAGGTACTGCAACTAAAGCCGATGCAGACGACCTTAAGCAAATTAATGGTATTGGGCCAGCTTACGAAAAGAAATTGAACGAAGTAGGCGTTTATACGTGGACGCAAATAAGCAAGCTAAAAGCCGCAGACCGCGATGAACTTTCTGCTATTGACGGGATTACCCGTGAAAAAATTGAGTCAGAAGAGTGGGTTAAGCAGGCAAAAGAATTGCTTAAAAACAAATAAACAGAATTATTAATTTTCAAAAGATATAAGCCATGGCACACAAAAAAGGTGTTGGTAGTTCCAAGAACGGTAGAGAATCAGAATCGAAACGCTTAGGTGTTAAGATATTTGGTGGTCAAGCCGCTATTGCCGGAAATATCATCGTAAGACAAAGAGGTACCGCGCATAATCCTGGAGAAAATGTATATATGGGGAAAGACCATACATTACATGCCAAGATAGACGGTGTTGTTAAGTTTGAAAAGAAAAGAAATAATAAATCGTACGTATCCATAGAGCCTTTTGAAGCTTAAAATCGTACAGTTTTTCTTTTAAAATATTTTAAAGCCCTTCCTCGACCGAGGAAGGGCTTTTTTGTGTTCATTATTTAACAACTTTTTCTTAACGCTGTGGTAATCTTTTGGTCTTTTTGGGCGTGTACTTTGTAGAATTTTACAAAAGTACGCTGCATGAAAAACATCAACTATATAAAAAAGGCCTTATTTTTTATTTTATTTTTTCCCACCACACTTTTGAACGCCCAGTATTTAACAACCGATTCCTTGCTTTCCAAGCAAGTGAATTCGAGATATCTTGAATTAAAACATGCATTGGAATCTACCAGGGCAAGCGAGAATGACAGCTTAATTGCCAACTCCTATTTACAATTTGCCCATTTTTATAAAAAAACAGGCGCGATCAACGAAGCCTTGGCCAATTATCAACAAGCCGAAAAATATAAGCCATACATTAAAGATACTGCCTTGGTTGATTTATACCTTCAAATGGGAAAAATCCATTTCTCAGTAAAGCATTACCAAACGGCCAGCAAACAGTTTTTAAAGGCACTGCAACTTTCCAAAACCATTGAGTATATAAAAGGAAGGGCGATGGCAAATGGTTACGTGGGAAGTTGTTTTGAAAAACTGTCCAATTACAAAGATGCACTTAAATATCAAAAAACAAGTTTGGAATTGTTTGAACAGATAGAAGATAGTTTAGGGCTTGCATTGGTGAATGAAAACATTGGGAGTATTTATGAGGATAAAGAACAGTATGAGGTGGCCTATCAGTATTTTAAAAGAGCATTGGATTATATGGAGCGGCAAGATGGCCAATTTGACCGGAAGCTAAACATCATTAACAACATGGGTGATGTCAATAGAAAAAAAGAAAATTACAAAGAGGCATTAATGTATACCCTAAAGGCAAAAAACCTAGCGGAAAAAAGCCATAATTACCATCAACTGGAGAGTGCTTATAAAGACCTGTCCAAAACCTATGGGCTGCTCAACGATTTTGAACAGGCATATATAAACTTGGGTATTTCAGATTCTATTAACGAAACTATTATACGCTTGCAGAACGTACAACAAATAAACGCGCTTCAGGCTTTGTACGATGCCAATAGCAAAGAGGCCAAAATAGATTTATTGACAAAGGAAAACGAGGTAAACAAGGCTCAGGAACGGTTAATGCTAATTTTTATCGTTGCTTTGCTGGGATTAATATTTGGTGTGTATGTGTATTTAAAAAAGCGTAAACAGCACGAGCTGAACATAGAAAAGTACAAACAACAGGCCTTGGAGGCTAATTTGGAAAAAAAGAAGCTTATAGAGGAAAACTTGCAGCGGGAAATAGAATTAAAAACATCTTCATTGTCCAAATATAGCCTTAATCTTGCGCAGAAAAATAGGACATTATCGCAAGTGGCACATACGCTTACCAATATAAAAGGAAGGAAGAAAATAGATGTTGATGCTAAACTAAACGAAATTGTATTGGTTATAAACGAAGATCTTTCAGAAAAACAGGAATGGAACCAGTTTATGGATTATTTTGAGCAGATACATCCTAGTTTCTTTAAAAACCTAAGGTACCGTACCGAAGAAGAGCTATCCATAACCGAACTACGGCTGTGCATGCTTTTACGGCTTGGGCTTTCGTCAAAAGAGATTGCTTCAATATTACGGGTAACACCAGATAGTATACGAGTGGCCAGATACCGCCTTAGAAAAAAACTATCCATTAACCAAGGGGACAAATTAACAAGGTTTTTACAGCAGCTATAAACCAACCCTATGTTTCTTAAACCCATTATTAACTCAATGTTAATTAAGTATAAATGTTGCCTTTCCATAGCATTGTCATACGCGGTTTCATTACATTTTGTTCTCATCAATTTTATACGCTTAAGTACCGTAAAATATAGCTTTGTTAAAAACAACAAACCTAATTTTATGAACGCAACTAAACTCATATTGGCAATACTATTTGTTGCCTTTTTTACAAACATGGCCACTGCCCAAAATGGGCAAATACAAGGAACAATTGCCGATGAAAACGGTATTTATGTACCCGGGGCCACGGTTTTGTTAGAAGATTTGGACGAAGGTGTGGTGTCGGGTATTGATGGAAAATTCACCTTTTTGTCAATTCCGGAAGGAACCCACGAATTATTGATTAAGTACCTTGGTTTTGCCGATACTAAACAAACCCTGACCGTACAAGCTGGCAAAACAACTTCAATTTCAATAACGCTTGCTTTAAAGAGCTTGGAACTGGAAAGCGTAGAAGTTTCGGCATATACATTGAGTGGGCAGGCACGGGCATTGAACACTCAAAAAAACAATACAAATATTACAAATGTTATATCTACCGACCAAATAGGTAAATTTCCCGATGCCAATATTGGAGATGCCGTAAAGCGCATTCCAGGGATTACGATGCAGGTAGATCAGGGGGAGGCCCGCAATATTATAGTTAGGGGGTTATCGCCACAGTTAAATTCGGTTACCTTAAACGGAAGCCGCATCCCGTCGGCCGAAGGCGATAACAGGAACGTGCAAATGGACTTAATCCCTTCAGATATGATCCAGAGCATTGAAGTAAGCAAGGCCGTTACGCCCGATATGGACGGGGATGCACTTGGTGGATCGATAAATTTGGTAACAAGAACGGCTCCTCAAGGCTTTAGGGTTTCGGCAACTGCCGGATCGGGAATTAATTTTATCAACAATAAACGTATCTGGACAGGATCTTTTTTGGTTGGCGACAGGACCAACGACGGTAAATTTGGCTGGATGTTGTCTGCCTCTGTAAACGATAACGATTTTGGTTCGGACGATGTGGAGGCAGAATGGAGCAATGAATTTGAATACAATACCGGAAACCAAGATAGCGAAGGGGAAGATATTATAGAAGAAATGGAAGTAAACCCATACAATAGTGTTTATGAAATGCGGACATATCTGGTGCAGCGTATCCGTAGGAGTTTTTCTGCCAATTTTGATTATAAATTGGATGCAGATAACAGCATATACTTAAAAACCATGTACAACTGGAGAGACGACCGCGAAAACAGGTTGGCATACAGCAATGAAATTTTAGATGGTGAAGATATTGTGGCAGGAGATTTTACCATTGATGCAAATAATAACTTGATTAGTTTTCCAGTTGAAGCCAAGCGCGAAACCAAAGGAGGTATTTCCGGCGGAAGGAACGATAATGCCCGTTTGGAAGATCAGCGTATGCAAAATTATAGCATTGGCGGGGATCATTTATTCGGAAGCTTGAAATTCGACTGGATGGCTTCTTACGCCAAGGCTTCCGAAGATCGTGAGCATGAAAGGTACATAACGTATGCAACCGATTTTGGCATCAATAGAAACCTCGATACGAAAAAACCGTTATTCACCCCTCAAAATATAAATGACAACGACTTGAATAATTACGAGTTTGACGAGCTTACCGAAGAAAATCAATATACAGAAGAAGAAGATGTAAATGCTTTTTTAAATTTCGAGTTGCCATTAAATTTTTTTAACGATAATGGACTGCTCAAGTTTGGTGCCCGTACCCGGTTGAAAACAAAAAACCGCGACAATAACTTTTTTGAATATACTCCTTTATCCTCTCAATTCGATACCATGGACTTGGTACAGACCAAAGATTATACAGATCTAAATTATCTGGCTGGAAGTCAGTATCAGGCAGGGTATTATGTAACTCCTGAATTTTTGGGGAGTCTAGATTTAGAAGATCAAAATCAATTCGAGCAGGAATCTGTGCCCGATGAATTTTTAAGGGCCAATTTTAATGTAGATGAAGATGTTTATGCAGGTTATGTCATGACTACACAAAACATTACCGATAAGTTAAGCGTGCTTGCGGGTGTGCGTGTCGAGAATACGCAAATTACGGCTACTGGAAACAGTATTATAGACGAAGAAGACCTTATTGGTGAGATAACCAAAGAAAGCTCTTATACCAATGTATTGCCCGGCCTGCATTTTAAATATAATTTTTCGGACCAAACGCTGTTGCGCCTGGCATGGACAAATACTTTGGCAAGGCCCAATTATGTAGATCTTGTTCCCTATATAGACGTGGTTACCGAAGATGAGGAGATTTATTTGGGGAATGCCAACTTGGACCCCACGACCTCGATGAATTTCGATATAATGGCAGAGCACTATTTTAAATCGGTCGGGATTATTTCAGGAGGGCTTTTTTATAAAGATATCGAGAAATTTGTTTATACATCTGTATTCAATGCGCCAGACGATACGTATGGCGACGCTACCAATGGATACGAAGTTTACCAGCCGCAAAACGGAGATAACGCCTCGGTATTTGGAGCGGAGTTTTCTTTTCAACGTCAATTGGATTTTCTTCCCGGATTTGCCAGAAACTTTAATGTTTACCTAAATTATACGTATTTAAAATCGGATGCCAAGGGGATAAAAAACGAAGACGGAGACGAGCGGGACGATTTAGACTTGCCCAATACAGCGCCCAATATATTTAATGGCTCGATTGGGTACAACGACAAAAAATTCAGTATCCGTTTATCTGCAAATTATTCTGATGCTTATATTGACGAAATTGGCGGAAATGCTTTTGAAGACCGTTATTACGACGAGCAATTTTTTCTGGATTTTAATATCAGTTATGCAATTACAAACAATTTGAGGGTTTTTGCCGACCTTAACAACATTACCAATCAACCGTTGCGTTATTATCAAGGAGAAAAAAACAGGACCATGCAAATGGAATATTATGAAAAGCGCTTGACTTTTGGTTTGAAGTACGATCTTTTTAAAAAGTAAATCATAAAATATAAATTGAAGGAGCAATTCCAAAAGATTTTAATTCCACCAAAATGGAATTGCTTCTTTCCATAAAAAAAAATAATTCAGAATGAAAAAACTACTTTACCTATATATTATTTTAGGAGCAGCAATAGGATGCAAAAAGAACGACCTGCCTATTATAACCCCCGATGTAATTACCGAAAAGGTAAAACACGATACCGATGATCCGACAATCTGGGTAAATAAAAAGGATCCTTCAAAAAGCATTGTCTTTGGAACCGACAAAGATACCGATGGAGCTATTTATGCTTTCGACCTGGAGGGAAAAATTATTGAAAACAAAACAATACGGGACCTTAAACGTCCAAACAATGTGGACATACGCTACGGTTTTAAGCTTAACGACTCGGTAACAACAGATATTTTGGCTTTTACCGAAAGGGAAAAGCAACAAATACGCCTGTTTTCGGTTCCGGACATGAAACCATTGGACAATGGTGGCTTCCCTGTTTTTGAAGATGCAACCGCACAAGATCAAAATTTACCCATGGGGATTAGCTTGTACCATTCCCCAGAAGGGAAAATGTATGCCATTGTTGGAAGAAAATCCGGGCCGTTGGACGGGTATCTGTATCAATATGAGTTATTGGCGGACAGTACAGGTGTAAAAACCAAACTGGTAAGGGAATTTGGAGCTTTTAGCGGGAAAAAAGAAATCGAGGCTATTGCTGTGGACGATGAGGAAGGAATAGTATATTATTCGGACGAAGGAAAATGTATTAGAAAGTATTATGCAGACCCATCCAAGGGAAATAAAGAACTGGCTTGTTTTGGCGGGGAGTTTTTTGTTGATGATATTGAAGGTATTGCTGTAGCAAATAACGTACATAGCACCGATTATATTATAGTTTCCAATCAGCAAAAAAATTCTTTCAATATATTTAATAAAAGCACTTTGGAGTTTGTAAAGGAATTGAATTTAACTACAAAAGAAACCGATGGCTGCGAGGTGGTTACAGAACCATTAAATAGCGTTTTTAGAAATGGATTATTTGTAGCTATGAATACTGAAAAGAACTTTTTCTTCTTTGATATAGGTAAATTACTATAAAAAAACAGGGTTTTTTGTAATTTAATTAATATCTTAGGCATACTAATTAATCAAATATTTATATCATGAAAAAAGTTGTCATTTCAGGGGCATTAGCTATGTCCATACTATGCTCAAGCTGTTTAGGTTCTTTTAGTGCTTTTAATGGTTTAAAAGACTGGAATCAGGGGATTTCGGGAAACAAGTTTGTGAACAACCTTGTTTTTTGGGCATTGTGGATCGTACCGGTTTATGAAATATTCATGTTGGGAGATTTAATCATTTTCAACGTCATTGAGTTTTGGACGGGCTCCAACCCAATTGCAATGAAAGAAGGTGAAAAAGAGACCCAGGTTGTCGAAAAAGATGGAAACACTTATAAAATGACGGCAACTAAAAACAGAATGCAAATAGCCATTATAGCAGGTCCTAGAAAAGGGGAGAAAGTAGACTTGGTATACAAGCCGGACCAAAAATCGTGGAGTGCAATTAAGCCAAACGGCGAGGTTATCGAACTGGCTTCTTTTAAAGATGGTTTCTATGTGGTAAACCTTCCTAACGGAGAAAAAGTACAAATAGACCCAACAATGCCAAGAGATGAAGCGGTTGCTTACTTAAAAGAAAAGATAGCTTGCGATTATAGCGATGCTATGCTTGCTTCATCAGAAGAATAAATATTCATACCATATAATTTTAAAGAGAGGTAAAAGTAATGTTACCTCTCTTTTTTTATTCTGTAATGGGTGTGTCAATACAGTGCTCCGGAATTCCATAGCCATCTACCAACGTGTTTACATGGGGCCTTAATTCCGTGCATAGGCGTTCCACACGTTTTCTTATGGCTTTGGACTTATTGCCGCTTATGTACCCCCGTTCCAAATACCAACTTGCGTTTTCTTGAATCTCGCTTAAAGCAAACAGGGCCCCGATTTTATTGAACAAAAATCGGTTTTTTTCATCTTCTATCGTATCGGCAAAATTGTTGAACCCTAAATAACACAATTCTTCTGCATAAGCACCTCCAAGTGCAACCAGATGCGTTTGTACTTTTAGGAAAGCCTGATAAGACGGCATGCCCTTTTTAATGTATTTCTGTATTCTGGAAGCCGCAGAAAAAGTGAGTCTCCGCCTTCTGTATTCCAATGCCTCTTTATGAAATTCGGGGTCGAACAGATGCTCTTTGTCAGTTTTATTAGTAAATATGGGGTTGAAGGTAGTCAATCGATCGGATAATTGCGCTCCAACATATTTTAAAACATCCATGAAACTGTCACTGTTAAATTCGGTCTTAAAATCGGTTAAAAGCCCCTTGGCCGCCAATTGTATCAGTACAGTGTTGTCTCCTTCAAAAGTGGTAAAAATATCGACATCGCCTTTTATGTTGGCGATTTTGTTTTCAAGCAAATATCCTTTTCCGCCACAAGCTTCCCTGCATTCCTGAATGGTTTGATTGGAAAACCATGTTATCCCGGCCTTAAGTGCTGCGGCCTGGGTCTCTATTTCCCTTCGTTCGTTTTCATTTGATACAGAATAATCTTCTATCAGTTTGGCCAAGGCAAAATGGTATACATATGTTTTTGCAATTGGTTTAATAAGCCTTAGCTGATGCGTTGGGTAATCCATGATTAAATCTTCCTGAAGCTTTTCGCTGCTGTTAAATTGCCTTCTTCTCAATGCATATTTAACGGCAATGGCCAATGCTTTTTTAGCGCCGCTCAGGGCGCCCTTGGCTACACAGATTCTTCCGCCTACCAAAGTGCCGAGCATGGTAAAAAAGCGTTTGTTGGGATTTTCAATAGGAGAAGTGTATACGCCATTTTCATTAATGTCTCCAAACTTGTTCAATAAATTTTCCCTTGGCACGGCAACGTTGCTAAACCATATTTTCCCATTGTCAACGCCATTCAAGCCAAGTTTATACCCATTGTCTTCAATACGTACTCCCGGCATTAAGGCTCCTTTTTTATCCCGGACCGGAACTAAAATAGCATGTACGCCATGATTGGTACCATCTACAATAAGTTGTGCAAAAACGGTTGCCATGGTAGCGTGGAGTGCATTGCCAATATATTCTTTATTATCGTCTTTTCCGGGGGTGTCTATTACAATACTGTCGGTTTCCTTAACATAAGTTGCGGTGGTTTTTACTCCGCGTACATTCGAGCCATGACGAGTCTCGGTCATGGCGAAACAACCCAAAAGCGTAGCATTTCCGGCTTCTGTTAAATAGCTGTCATGATGCTTTTTTGTTCCGAGGTTATATATGCTTCCGCCAAAGAGCCCAAATTGTACGCCAAACTTTATGGTAAGGCTCCCGTCAACATACATTAAATTTTCAAAAACACTGGCATAGGCCGGCATGTTGCCAATCCCGCCATATTCTGGATCATAGGCCATGGCACCATATCCTTCTTTTGCCAAGTTTTCGACCTGTGCGAGCACCTTGGCCCTAAAAATGTCTTTGTCCCTTATAATATCCCAATGAAAAGTGTCGCTGCTTATTTTTTTTCTAAACCGGTCTACTTCTTTGGCATAAGTCCCTTTGAAAAAAGAGTCGATTTCTTTAGCTGAATAAAAAGAAGACGAACTTACGGCCTCTATCTTTACGTTGAATAAATGGTGGTAATGGTTTGGCTGGATCCCCAAATTAATTTCAATAAACTTCAGGCTTTCGTCTACATTTTTAACGCTTTGGCTGTTTGAAGCCATCCGCATGCTAAAATAGGTAAGCGGGTATGGATCGCTTTCCACAAGTTTTACTTCGGCTTCATCTATCATTTTCTTCCAAGTTACCATAATTTCATCCGATGGGTTATTGGCATCGATCCAGCTTGTCAGCGAACGTTTTTCGTCTTGCGATAGTGTATCTTTGTCCAGCCCTTTTTTAAAAATGGATACTTCGGAAGGAGAAACAAGGTCGTCTGACCAAATAACATATAAAAAAGGGATGTACTTTAAAACGTTTGTAGTGTATTCTGTAGTTTTCATTTAATGAAGGATTTAATGCCATTTTTAGGAGAAACAAATTACAAATTTTAAAAGAGAAAGGATGGATTTTAACCAATTTATAACTTGCAGGAGCATTCGTCGTTGATAGTTGCTTTTATTTTATCTTTGTAATCTATGAATGAATATTTAGACCCAACAGGCGAGCATTTCTCACCAGAAGAAGTAGATATCGAAAAAGCGTTGAGGCCTTTAAGCTTTAACGATTTTGCGGGCCAGGAGCAGGTGCTGGAAAACTTAATTGTATTTGTCCAAGCGGCCAATTTAAGGTCGGAGGCCCTAGACCATACCTTGTTTCACGGTCCGCCGGGCCTGGGAAAGACCACTTTGGCGCATATCCTGGCCAACGAATTGGGTGTTGGTATAAAAGTAACCTCTGGCCCGGTACTGGACAAACCGGGCGACTTGGCGGGGCTGCTTACCAATTTAGAAGAACGCGACGTACTTTTTATTGATGAAATTCATAGATTGAGCCCCATTGTAGAAGAGTATTTGTATTCGGCCATGGAAGATTATAAAATAGATATCATGATTGAGAGTGGCCCCAATGCACGAACCGTACAGATTAACCTTAATCCGTTTACATTAATTGGGGCCACCACGCGTTCAGGCTTGTTAACAGCCCCTATGCGGGCACGGTTTGGCATTAGTAGCCGTTTGCAATATTATACAACCGAACTGTTAGCGGATATTGTTCAGCGGAGCGCGCAAATTTTAAAGGTCCCCATTTCTATGGAAGCCGCTATTGAAATTGCCGGTCGTAGCCGTGGTACACCGCGTATTGCCAATGCGCTATTGCGCAGGATCCGTGATTTTGCGCAGATTAAGGGAAATGGAAACATCGATATGGAAATATCCCGATTTGGGTTGAAGGCGCTAAATGTAGATGCTTTTGGTTTGGATGAAATGGACAATAAAATTCTCACGACCATTATCGATAAATTTAAGGGTGGCCCTGTGGGGATTACCACGTTGGCAACAGCGGTGTCGGAAAGTGCAGAAACCATAGAAGAAGTATACGAGCCCTTTTTGATTCAGCAAGGTTTTATTATGCGGACCCCGCGAGGCAGGGAAGTAACCGAACTGGCTTATAAACATTTGGGAAGAAACAAAGGTGGGGTTCAAGGAGGTTTGTTTTAATGGCAGGAAAAGAAACATACACACAACTTATCAAGGCCGAAGCCAAACGCCTCGGTTTTTTGTCATGTGGAATCTCTAAAGCCGATTTTCTGGGAGAAGAAGCACCGAGACTTGAAAAATGGCTGCACAATAACATGCACGGGGAAATGCATTATATGGAAAACCATTTTGACAAAAGATTGGACCCGAGAAAACTGGTTGAAGGTTCAAAATCGGTTATTTCATTATTGCTGAATTATTTCCCGGCAGAAACACAAAAAGACCCCAATGCCCCTAAAATTTCAAAATACGCCTACGGAACCGATTATCATTTTGTAATTAAAGACAAGTTGAAGCAGCTGCTACAATTTATGCAAGAAGAAATAGGCGAAGTTGGAGGAAGGGCTTTTGTAGATTCGGCACCGGTACTCGATAAGGCCTGGGCTGCCAAAAGTGGTCTGGGATGGATTGGAAAAAACAGTAATTTGCTATCCAAACAAGTAGGCTCTTTTTTCTTTATTGCCGAGTTGATTGTTGATATAGAATTGGAGTACGACATGCCCGTAACCGATCATTGCGGGAGCTGCACCGCATGTATTGACGCCTGCCCCACCGAAGCAATTACAGAACCCTATGTGGTAGACGGCAGTAAGTGCATTTCGTATTTTACCATTGAACTAAAAGATCAAATACCAAATGAGTTCTCCGGAAAGCTCGATAATTGGATGTTTGGTTGCGATGTTTGCCAAGACGTATGCCCATGGAACCGATTTTCCAAACCGCATAACGAACCGCTTTTTAAACCACATCCCGAGTTGCTTTCCATGACCAAAAAGGACTGGGAAGAAATTACACAAGAAGTTTTTAGCGGAATTTTTAAAAAATCGGCAGTCAAGCGCACTAAATTTTCTGGCTTAAAGCGAAATCTTGAGTTCTTGAAAGCCGGTAAGCCGCTAAATTCAAACTAAAACTTTTAACCGTTTTTAATAAGTTAAATGTAAATATGTTTCAATTGTTTGCGCCGGGCTCCATGCCATATAAAAAAACAAAAAACATTTCACTTTAGAGATATCCTATTAGAGCAAGATTCTTATACCTTTGTAGTTTATTTGTAAAGTTTCATTGAATGATTTTTTGAGACCTAATTTTATATATGAATGTTTGAAAGTTCCAATAGAAAAAACAGAAATATGAGTAAGGAAAGCCGAAGAAGGGAAGCCTTAGTATATCATGCAAAACCGCAGCCTGGAAAAATAAAGATTGTTCCAACCAAACGCTATTCCACTCAACGCGATTTGGCATTGGCATATTCGCCCGGTGTAGCAGAACCTTGCCTGGAAATAGCAAAAGATACAGATAATGCATATAAATACACCACGAAGGGTAACTTGGTGGCGGTAATTACCAATGGAACAGCTGTTTTAGGGCTTGGCGATATAGGTCCAGAAGCCTCCAAGCCAGTAATGGAAGGAAAGGGTCTGTTGTTTAAGATTTTTGCCGATATCGATGGAATAGATATTGAACTCGATACCAAAGACGTAGATAAATTTATTGAAACGGTAAAAACCATAGCTCCAACTTTTGGAGGGATTAACTTAGAAGATATTAAAGCTCCGGAAGCTTTTGAAATTGAGCGCAGGTTGAAAGAAGAACTGGACATTCCGGTAATGCACGACGATCAGCACGGAACCGCTATCATTTCTGCGGCGGCCCTTTTAAATGCATTGGAACTGACCAAAAAGAAAATTGAAAAAGTAAAAATTGTTATCAGTGGTGCCGGTGCCGCGGCAGTTTCATGTACACGTTTATATAAAGCATTTGGTGCAAAAGCCGAAAATATTGTAATGCTCGACAGTAAAGGTGTAATCCGCAAGGACCGCGAAAATCTTTCAAAAGAGAAATTGGAATTTGCTTCCGATAGGAAAATAGATACACTGGAAGAAGCCATGAAAAATGCCGATGTGTTCATTGGCTTGTCAATAGCAAATATTGTATCGCCAAAAATGCTCGAATCCATGACCAAAAACCCAATAGTTTTTGCAATGGCAAATCCAGATCCGGAAATAGATTACGAGCTGGCCATGAAAACCCGCAAGGACATTATTATGGCCACGGGAAGGTCCGATCATCCCAACCAGGTAAACAACGTACTAGGTTTTCCGTTTATTTTTAGGGGCGCTCTGGATGTGCGCGCCACAAAAATAAACGAAGCCATGAAAATGGCCGCTGTAAAAGCCTTGGCAGAATTGGCCAAAGAAGCCGTTCCCGAACAAGTGAACATTGCTTATGGCGAAACCAAATTAAATTTTGGAAGGGAATATATTATACCAAAACCCTTCGACCCTAGATTAATTGCGGCCGTACCCCCTGCAGTAGCAAAAGCAGCCATAGAAAGTGGCGTGGCAAAAGCACCCATTGAAGATTGGGGGAAATATGAAGAAGAGCTATTGCAACGTTTAGGAAACGATAACAAGTTAGTACGATTACTGCACAGCAGGGCAAAAACCAACCCTAAAAAAGTGGTATTTGCAGAGGCAGACCATTTAGACATCCTCAAGGCGGCTCAAATAGTTCTGGAAGAAGGCATTGCAGAGCCCATACTTTTAGGCCATAGGGAAACCATAATCGAGTTGATGAACGAAATCGATTTTGAAGCCGATGTTACCATTATTGATACCAAAAATGACGATTGCAATGAGAGGAAAAATCAATACGCCGAAAAATACTGGCAAGCCAGAAAACGGCATGGTGTAACATTATATGATGCCCAGAAAAAAATGAGGGAACGCAACTATTTTGCGGCCATGATGGTTAACGAAGGCGATGCAGATTGCCTGATTTCGGGATATTCAAGGGCTTACCCAACTGTAGTTAGGCCTATGTTGGAACTTATAGGTAAGGCAAGTGGTGTAACAAAAGTAGCGGCCATGAACCTCATGATAACCGAACGCGGCCCCATGTTTTTGTCTGATACGTCCATTAATATAGACCCAACGGCCAAAGAACTTGCCAAAATTGCGCAGATGACTGCTACTGCTGCAAAAATGTTTGGTATCGAGCCAGTTATTGCAATGCTTTCATACGCAAATTTTGGATCTTCAAAAGACGAAAAGGCTACTAAGGTAGGAGATGCCGTAGCATATCTGCACCGTCATTATCCCGATATTATTGTGGATGGGGAACTGCAATCGGATTTTGCACTGAACAAAGAAATGCTTCAAAGTAAGTTTCCTTTTTCAAAATTGGCAGGAAAGAAGGTAAACACACTTATTTTCCCAAATCTAGATTCGGCCAACATCACCTATAAACTAATGAAGGAGCTTAATCAGGCCGATTCTATTGGCCCTATTCTATTGGGAATGAAAAAACCTGTCCATATTCTACAATTAGGGGCAGGAGTAGAAGAAATTGTAAACATGGCTGCGGTGGCAGTGGTAGATGCCCAAGAGAAAGAAAAAAAACAAAAAGCAATTTAGTAATTTTTTTTCTATATAAGATGGTTGATTAATGCTTCAAGTGTAAATAAATTTATTACATTTGAAGCATTAACGTTTTATTAAGAATGATTACACAAATTAGCGGAAGGCTTATTGAGAAAAACCCGACAGATGTGGTTGTCGAGTGCAATGGTGTTGGTTATGAGGTACATATCTCATTGTATACCTATTCTAAAATAATTTCTGATGAGAATATTAAACTGTATACACACCTTCTTATTAGAGAAGATTCTCATACGTTATTTGGTTTTTTTGATAAGGGAGAGCGAGAAATTTTTAGATTATTAATCTCTGTTTCCGGTATCGGGGCAAGCACTGCCAGAACAATGTTGAGTTCTTTGGAGCCACTTCAGGTAAGGGACGCCATAGCCTCTAATGATGTAGCTACGATTCAATCCATAAAAGGAATCGGGGCAAAAACAGCACAAAGAGTTATAATCGACTTGAAGGATAAAATCGTTAAAATATATAATATTGATGAAATTTTAACATCTGTTAACAATACTTATAAAGGTGAAGCGTTATCAGCATTAGAGGTTTTAGGTTTTTCCAGAAAACAAGCCGAAAAGGTGGTGGATAAAATTGTAAAAACCGACCCTAACCTAAGTGTTGAAGATATAATAAAGAATGCCCTTAAAAATTTGTAATTGGCTTGAAAACTACTACATGTCCTAAATTAATGAACAAGAGGCTTAAGGCTATTTTACTTTTATGTAGCTTGCTTATTAGCATAACCGCTTTTTCTCAAGAAGAATCAGAGCGACAGCAAGATTCTACTCAAACTGGTGTTGCCCTAGGGAAAATAAAGCTTCAAGACCCGGAAAGTATTTCCTCAAAATATACCTACGATCCGGTAACCGATAAATATATTTTTACAGAAACCATTGGCGATTACGATATTTCGTACCCAGTAATTTTAACCCCGGAAGAATATGAGAAACTTGTTCTAAAAGAGCAAATGAAAGATTATTTCAAAGAAAAAATAGATGCAGTTTCCGGGAAAGAAGGTACAGAGGAGGCGCAAAAAAATTTGCTCCCCAGTTTTTATGTAAATTCAAATTTCTTCGAAAGTATTTTTGGCGGGAACACTATTGAGGTCATCCCTCAAGGTTCGGTGGCGATGGATTTGGGAGTGCGGTTTCAAAAAAATGACAACCCTGCATTATCCCCCAGAAACCGAAGCAACATCTCTTTTGATTTTGACCAAAGGATAAGCTTGAGCTTATTGGGTAAAGTGGGTACTCGGCTTTCCATTAATGCCAATTACGATACCGAAGCCACTTTCGATTTTCAAAACCTGATAAAACTGGAATATACTCCTAATGAAGACGACATTATCCAAAAAATTGAAGTAGGTAACGTTAGCATGCCATTAAACAGTACGCTAATCAATGGGGCTCAAAGTTTATTTGGGGTGAAAACCGAATTAAAATTTGGAAAGACAACCGTTACAGGTGTCTTTTCAGAGCAGCGATCGCAAAGCAGGAGCGTAACCGCACAAGGAGACGGAACAGTAAACGAATTTGAAATACTGGCACTTGATTACGACGAGGACAGGCACTTCTTTTTGTCTCAATTTTTTAGGGACCAATACGATCAGGCACTTGAAAGTTATCCGTTTATCCGTAGCCAAGTACAAATAACCCGAATAGAAGTATGGGTCACCAATAGGGCGCAACGCACCGATAATGTAAGGAATGTGGTTGCTTTGCAGGATTTGGGCGAGCCAACCCCAGAAAACACAAGAATTAATCAAAATGCCCCTCCAGGATTTTTTGGTACCGTAAACAACTTGCCCCGTAACGGTGCCAATGCATACGACCCTTTTAACATTGGTGGAGCCGGTTCTGCATTGACGCAATCAATAAGGGATATTGCAACGGTGCAGCAGGGATTTAACGTTCCCGGGTACAACCCTAGTCAGGGGTTTGATTACTCCATACTTGAGAATGCCAGAAAACTGGAATCGGGCAGGGAATACCAACTGGACACACAATTGGGGTATATTTCATTAAACCAGCGGCTTAGCAACGACGAGGTGCTGGCAGTGGCTTTTCAGTATACCTACCAAGGACAGGTTTATCAAGTGGGGGAATTTGCCAATGATGGGGTAAACGCCACAGAATTTGAAGAAAACAATGGTGTGGTGACACAGGTAAATCCGCAGGCATTGGTATTAAAAATGCTAAAAAGTAATATTACCAATGTTTCCGATCCTGTTTGGGACTTGATGATGAAAAATATATATTCTACAGGAGCCTTTCAACTTTCGCAAGAAGATTTTAGGCTTAACATCTTATATACAGACCCTTCGCCAATAAATTACATAACCCCGGTAGATGAAGCCACTTGGCCACAAGGTTTGGAAGAAAGAATATTATTGGACGTGTTTAATTTTGATCGGTTAAACGTATACAACGATCCGCAAAGTGGCGGCGATGGTTTTTTTGATTTTTTGCCGGGAATTACCGTAGACACACAAAATGGATTGATTAAGTTCACAAAAGTAGAGCCTTTCGGAGAATATTTATATGATGTGCTTGGAGACGACTCCAATTACGATGACCCTAATTACACGCCAAATAACGATAACCAAGCCAAATATGTATACCGAAATATGTATAAACTTACCAAGGCTGCTTCTTTGGAAAATGCCGAGAAAAACAAGTTTGTACTTAAGGGACGATACAAGGCTCAAAGCTCTGGTGGAATTCCATTGGGTGCATTTAATGTGCCAAGAGGGTCGGTACGGGTAACAGCCGGTGGTAGGGTACTCCAAGAAGGAATAGATTATACGGTAAATTATCAAGCGGGAACGGTTCAGATTCTGGACGAAAGCCTTCGGGCATCCAATACACCCATTGAAGTCTCAGTAGAAAATAATGCCGTTTTTGGTCAGCAAACAAGAAGGTTCTCCGGTGTACACGTGGAGCATCAGTTTAACGAGAACTTTATGTTAGGGGGTACTTTTTTAAACATGAGCGAGCGACCGCTAACGCAAAAAGCCAATTTTGGAGTAGAGCCCGTTAACAATACTATTTTGGGAATAAACGGAAATTACTCCAAAGAAATCCCGTTTTTTACAAGATTGGTCAATAAATTGCCTAGTATCGATACCGATGTAGCATCAAACCTTTCCATAAGAGGAGATTTTGCATATTTAATTCCGGGTTCTCCAAAAAGTTCCGATTTCGATGGGGAAACCACTTCTTACCTAGACGATTTCGAAGGAGCTCAGGCGTTTATAGATATCCGGTCTTCATTGGCATGGACACTGGCGAGTGCGCCAATTGGTTATGGAGGAGAAATAGAAAACGATAATGTGGCATCAAGGGGAAAACGCGCTAAAATGGCCTGGTATACCATAGATCCTATTTTTTATAGCAACCAAAGACCAGGTGGCGTTACCGAAGACGATATATCAACAAACCAGACACGTCGTATTTTTATAGATGAAATTTTTCCGCAACAAGATGTAGCACAAGGCCAAACCCTTGTTCAGCCTACTTTGGACATTGCTTATTACCCGGAAGAAAAAGGGCCGTATAACGATAATGGAAGTTTTGAAAGTTTGGCAGACCAAGACCGGTGGGGCGGTATTATGCGCTCGGTAAGCAGTACCAATTTTGAACAGTCTAATGTGGAATTTATCCAGTTTTGGATGCTCGACCCTTATTATCAAGATGGGCCATTGCCCGGGCAAGGCGGAGATTTGGTTTTCAATTTGGGAAATATAAATGAAGACATCCTCAAAGATGGTAGAAAACAATACGAAAATGGATTGCCTTTAGATAGTAATCCGGCTTTAGTGAACACGACCGAATTTGGTAAGGTGCCTTCAACACAATCGCTTGTATATGCTTTTGATGCCAATACTTCCAACAGAGATACACAAGATGCCGGTTTTGATGGATTACTCGATGCCGAAGAAGCTTCGTTTTATAACAACCCGGGGCCCGATCCTGCTTTGGATAATTATCAGTTTTACCTAGAGGCCACCGGAAGTATTTTAAATAGATATTACAATTATAACAATCCGCAAGGGAACTCTCCCGTACAGGTAGGAAACACAAACAGGGGCTCCACTACATTGCCCGATGTGGAAGATATAGACAGAGACCTAACCATGAATACCGTGGACAGCTATTTTCAATACCGTATTCCTATTCACCCCAACATACAGCGTACAGATACATATGTTACCGATATCCGTGAAGTTGATGTGGAAACGCCCAATAATGATAGCTATCGGGTTCGATGGATACAATTTAAAGTGCCAATTGATGAATATGAAGAAGCCATAGGCGGTATTACGGATATTCGATCCGTTAGCTTTATGAGAATGTTCCTAACTGGATTTAGCAACCCGGTAGTACTTCGTTTTGGTACCCTAGACCTTGTAAGAGGAGACTGGAGAAATTATTCAAGCAGCTTGCAGCCCGAAGACGATCCAGACCCGAATGACGATGGGACATTTGTGGATGTCAATACAGTGAACATTCAGGAAAACGAACAACGTGAGCCAATACCGTACAGATTACCTCCCGGTGTAGTTCGAGAACAACTAAACAATAATAATACCATCATCAGGCAAAACGAACAATCGCTGTCTTTTGCAGTGTGCGATTTGGAGCCGGAAGATTCCAGGGGCGTTTTTAAAAACATTAATATTGATGTAAGGCAGTACAAACGTATTAAAATGTTTGTTCATGCCGAACAATACGAAACCACTCCGGTTAGCGATGGGGACTTGGTTGCCTTTTTAAGGTTGGGGACAGATTTTACCGAGAATTATTATCAGGTGGAGGTACCTTTGCAAATAACCCCGCCCGGAACAACCGATCCAGAAACCATTTGGCCGGATATAAACAACATCGACCTGCCCCTGTCCTTGCTTTCAAAAATAAAGGCGCAGGGAATAAACGATGGTACATTGCAGGATGTAACTTATTACGACGGAGACGGAAATGTAATTGATGAATTTGCGCCAAGGGAACTTGGGCAAATGCGTGTGGCAGTAAAAGGGAACCCGAGCCTTGGTAATATCCGTGCGGCAATGGTCGGGGTAAAAAACCCGAGCACCGTTGTGGGGGACAATGTCTGTGGAGAGGTTTGGTTTAACGAACTGCGCTTGGCAGAACTCGACAATAACGGTGGATGGGCCGCTGTTGCCGCAATGGATTTAAATTTAGCCGATTTTGCCAACATTTCCGCTACCGGAAACATGAGCACCTCCGGTTTTGGAAATATAGACCAGACTCCCAACGAACGCAGCCGGGAAGATGTAAGGGGATATGCACTTAATACCAATGTTAATCTAGGGCAGTTATTGCCAAAACAATGGGGGATTCAATTGCCCATGAATTATAGCGTTTCAGAAGAATTGATTACCCCTGAATTCGATCCGCTTTATCAGGATATAAAACTGGAAGATAGGCTTGATGCCGCAGAAACTCCGGAGCAGGAAGACCGCATAAGAAATCAATCGGAAGATTATACCAAAAGGAAAAGCATCAACTTTATTGGAGTAAGAAAAAACAGGGGTGCCGAACAAAAGCCCAAAGTATACGACATTGAAAACTTTACCTTGAATTTTGCATACAATCAGGTTGAACACCGGGATTTTGAGGTAGAAAACTTTAAAGACCAAAATGTCAGGACAGGTTTTCTGTACAATCATAATTTTCAGCCTGTGGAAGTGATTCCGTTAAAAAATGCAGATTCCGTTCTTAAAAGTAAATATTGGAATTGGTTAAAAGAATTCAATTTTAACCTATTGCCCACAAGCGTTTCCATAAATTCAAATTACACAAGAACGCTCAACCGTCAATCGTTCAGGCAGGTATTCGAAGCGGGCGACACGTCAGATTTTCTTAGCTTACCCGAGGTACAGCAACGAAACTATATGTTCGACTGGCAATATGCCGTAAATTACAACCTGACAAAATCACTTCAATTTAACTTTACGGCTTCCAACAACAGCATCATAAAAAATTATTTTGATGTTGACGAAAATGGCGATGAAGTGGTGAATCCCGATCTGGCCCTGTGGAACGATTTCTGGAACGTGGGAGACCCGAACAGGCATGCACAACAATTGCAGATAAATTACGACATTCCTTTTGACAAAATTCCATTCCTCAGCTTTTTAAGCGGAACCTATGCCTATACGGGAGATTTCGATTGGCAGCGGGGCAGCGACGTGCTTAATGACATAGCCGGAGAAAATTTAAATACCATTCAAAATGCAAATACCCATAACCTTAATGGGGCATTGACCATGGATAAACTATATAGCTATATTGGGTTGACCAGAAAAAGCGGCAATGGTGGGGAGCAGTCCTCAAGAGGGGCATTGCCTATAGCCGACCCCGATGGCAAGCCACAAGAGGAGGATAAGAAAGATAAGAAATACGGGGCTTACAACACATTTATCGATTTGGCAACCATGGTGAAACGTATTAATGTGAGTTACTCCAGCAACAGCGGAAAGGTATTGCCGGGATATACAGAATCTATTGGTTTCCTTGGAACATTGCGCCCATCTTGGGGGTTTGTTTTTGGTAGCCAGGCAGACGTTCGTTTTGCTGCGGCACAAAAAGGGTGGTTAACAACCTTTCCAGAGTTCAACCAGCAATACATGTCAAGAGAGGCCACACAGTTAAATGTTTCGGCAAGTCTACAACCGTTTAAGGACTTGACAATCGATTTGGTGGCCGATCGGCAATATTCCGAATCGTACGCAGAGAATTATAAAATTGAAGATATAAATGCAGACGGAGTTTTGGATTATAATGCGCTTATTCAAAATCAGTACGGCGATTTTTCTATCTCCACCATTATGATAGGAACTGCTTTTGATGCAGCCAAAGAAGCATCATCAGAAACATTCGACAAGTTTAGTGAAAACAGGATAATCGTGGCGCAGCGCTTGGCAGGCGAAGCAGAAAACCCCAATGCGGCGGAATATCCCGAAGGTTATGGGCCAACCAACCAAGCTGTATTGTTGCCTGCTTTTTATGCGGCTTACACAGGGCAGAGTGCCAGCTCGGTTTCCTTGAAAGCCTTTAGGGATACCCCTTTGCCCAACTGGACGGCCAAATACACAGGTTTAATGAGGTTGCAGTGGTTTAAGGATAATTTCAGGCGTTTTTCATTAGGCCACGGGTACCGTTCAAGCTATAGTATAAACAGTTTTAGGTCGAATCTCGATTATGGCCAAGGAAGCCAATTCGATCAGGCGGGGAATTATAAAAACGAAATTTTATATACCAACGTAACCCTGGTGGAACAGTTCAACCCACTATTGCGAGTAGATTTTGAAATGAACAACTCGGTGAGCATTTTAGCAGAAATGAGAAAAGACAGGGCCCTGTCTTTAAGTTTCGACAACAACCTGCTTACCGAAATGTCGGGCAAAGAATATGTAGTTGGATTGGGGTACAGAATTCCCGATCTCCGGTTTGTCACCAATATTGGCGGAAGACGAACCGTATTGAAAGGAGATTTAAATTTAAAGGCAGACCTGTCGCTCAGAGACAATATAACCGTTATACGGAACCTCGATATAAACACCAATCAGGTCACTGCCGGGCAGAACATTTGGGCATTGAAGTTTACGGCAGATTATGCCTTGACCAAGAATTTAACAACCCTGTTCTTTTACGACCATACGTTTTCAGAGTTCAAGGTTTCTACGGCATTTCCGCAAACCACTATCCGTACAGGATTTACCCTGCGGTATAATTTTGGAAATTAACACCTTTTCTGTTTGAAATCAATCCTATAAAGAATTACATTTGTCCAGCTAATAAATTAATCTTTTATATCTTATGAATATTCCTTCAGAATTAAAATACACAAAAGACCACGAATGGGTTAAGATCGAAGGGGATGTAGCAACTGTAGGCGTTACGGACTTTGCACAAAGCGAATTGGGCGATATTGTTTATGTAGAAGTGGAAACCGTTGACGAGACCCTTGAAAGAGAAGAGGTTTTTGGTACCGTAGAAGCAGTAAAAACCGTTTCAGACCTGTTTTTGCCCCTTTCTGGCGAAATAATCGAGTTCAATGAATCTCTTGAAGACGAGCCCGAAAAAGTAAATACCGATCCTTACGGTGAAGGATGGATGATAAAAATTAAAATTTCCGATACATCAGAAATAGACGATTTGTTAAGCGATGCCGATTATAAAGAATTTGTTGGCGCTTCATAAAAACACATATCTTTTTTTGGCCGTAAGCTGGTTATGCCTCATTACTTTGGCAAGTTTGGTTTCTGTTAAGGTTGTACAGGAAGTAGAACATGGAATAGAGGTCCCGGATAAATTGGTACACGGGGTTTTTTACTTTGTGAACACCCTGCTTTTTTTCCTCTATTTTAATAAAAGCCAAATTAAAAATGCCATCGTTAAAGTTTCGCTGTTTTCTTTTGTATATGGTATAATTATTGAGGTATTACAATACGTACTTCCATATGAAAGATCTTTCGATTTGAAAGATATTATAGCAAATTCAGTGGGAATTTTAACAGCTATCTTTTTGATAAAGTACGCTTTAATCACCAGATTGCGTTAAAAAGGGAAATTAAATTGGAAATTATCTAAATAAATAATTAAATTAGCAAACAAATAAATAGATTATGGAACCTAAAAAGAATCCAAAAGCCGATTTAACTCGTAATAGCGGTTTATACTTCGCTATAGGGTTGGCTTTGATTTCATTTCTAACTTGGCGAGCTATCGAGTGGAAAAAGTACGATAAAGTTGAGGCTTTTAATTATACACTGGATGTAGATGATCAGTTAGAGGAAGAAGTGCCTTTAACCGAACAAATTAAAACCCCACCACCTCCACCACCACCAGCCGCGCCAGAAGTTATTGAAGTGGTTGAAGATGAAGAAGAAGTTGAAGAAACTGTAATTGAGTCAACCGAAACATCACAAGAAGAAGAAATCGTTGAGGTTGAAGAAATTGAAGAAGTAGAAGAACCGGTAGATGTAGACGTACCATTTACGGTAATTGAAGATAAACCAATGTTCGAAGAGTGTAAAGGGGTGCCAAAAGCTCAGCAGTTTGCCTGTTTTAAGGAAAACCTTGATAAGCACGTAAGAAAAACATTTAAATACCCCGAAATGGCTCAAGAAATGGGTATTCAAGGAAGGGTATATGTAAATTTCCGTATCAATAAAGATGGTACTATTACCATTCTTAACACAAGGGCTCCAGACAAATCTTTGGATGAAGAGGCAAGACGTATTATTAATAAATTGCCTAAACTTATTCCTGGTAAACAACGTGGAAGACCTACACCGGTAACTTTTGCATATCCAATTGTGTTTAAATTGAATTAATAAGAAAACTCCTTATTATATACGAAGCCTGGGCATTTGCCCGGGCTTTTTTGTTTGGTACGCTTGTTGAGAATGTTTAAGAGAATATTAACATTTAAATCAATGAGTTATGAAAAACTTTAAACCATTTAAGCAAAAGAGCGCTTCCGCACCAAATCAGTCAAGAACAGCCAAAAAAGATTTTTCCATTAAAGGAGGGGTCTTTAGGTTTCAAATCGGACTCATCATCGGGCTGGCCATATGTTATGCTTTAATCGAATCGGCCTTTGCGGTACCAAACATCCCGGTAAACAACCCTAAAGCAGTTCTGGAAGATGATAAAGTATTTGTAATGCCCGATTTCGAGATAGAAGAGGTCAAGGACAAAAAGATAAACAATGAACCCGTTGCAAAGTCACAAGTTACAGATGAAGTAAAAGTGGTTGATAACGATACCAAAGTAGAGGCAAAAAAAGAATTTATAAATAAAACCGAAGCCGTAGAAGTTGATGTAGACGATATCGTGGTTCCTACAATAGAAGAAGACCCGGGGCCAATTTCAATTGTATCTGTAGAGTTTGTGCCAGTATACCCGGGATGCGAATCTTTGGCTTCTAATGATGAAAAAAGAGAATGCATGAGTGAAAAAATAAATAGAATTGTTCAAAAAAACTTTAATACTTCAATTGCTTCCGATTATGGTTTAAGCGGAAGACTTCGTATTGACGTACAGTTTAAAATAGATAAACAGGGCAATGTATCCGATGTAAAGGTAAGGGCGCCCCATCCATCATTGGAGCATGAAGCAGAAAGAGTGACCAAACTGATACCGCAAATGAAACCCGGAAAGCAAGGAAATAAAGAAGTAGAGGTGGTGTTTTTAAAGCCGATAATTTTTAAAGTAGAGTAATTCCTTAAATCATTGCATAAAAAGCTTTTGTGAGTTATCTTTGCACCCGATTTAGAAAGGATAGATGAAAACCGTATTGGATACAACTACAAAAACAAAACCGCTTTCCCTGATATTTGATGATTTTAAACAAATTACCAAAGCAGGACTTGCGTTTAGCGTTGTTTTTTCCTCTATTGCAGGCTATTTATTGGGTGCAGAGAATTTTAGCCTAAAAATATTATTGTTGCTGGCCTTTGGCGGTTACTTTATGGTCGGGGCCTCCAATGCATTCAATCAATTAATCGAAAAAGATTTGGATGCACTTATGAAGCGTACCCAAAACAGGCCTATCCCATCGGGAAGAATGTCGGTAAATACAGCTTTTGCCATAGCGGTGGTCTTTACCATTTTAGGTGTAATAACCTTGTATATAGTCAACCCTAAAACGGCCATGTTTGGCGCCATTTCCATATTTTTATACACCTGCGTTTATACGCCGTTAAAGACCAAAACCCCCTTGGCTGTTTTTGTAGGGGCGTTTCCGGGCGCCATCCCTTTTATGCTGGGCTGGGTAGCGGCAACAAACGATTTTGGAATAGAACCCGGGACATTGTTCATGATACAGTTTTTTTGGCAGTTTCCCCATTTTTGGGCAATTGGCTGGATGCTGGATGAAGATTACAACAGAGCAGGTTTTAAAATGTTGCCAACCGGAAAAAAAGATAAGGCCACGGCACTGCAAATAATAATGTATACTATCTGGATGATATTGGCTTCCGTGTTTCCGGTAACGGGACTTACGGGAAAATTGGATCTTTCCATTTTTGCGGCAATCATCATTTTTGTCATGGGCATAGGGATGTTGTATTTTGCATTCAAATTATATCATAAAAGAGACAATAAAACAGCAAGGGTACTAATGTTGGCAAGCGTAAGCTATATTTCGCTCATGCAAATTGTATATGTACTAGATAAATTTATAAGTTGATGGATTTAACCCAAGGAAGTAACGAACTGAAGAATGCCAGGGCAAAAAAAATGATGCTTTGGTTCGGGATGATAAGCATAGCAATGATGTTCGCGGGCCTTACAAGTGCGTATGTTGTAAGTAAATCAAGGCCTGATTGGGTTTCGGAAATAGAAATACCCGTTGCCTTTGTTATAAGTACCATTGCTATTGTAATAAGTAGCATAACCTTTTACCTTTCAAAAAAAGCCATTGAAAAAAGCGATAGAAAAAAGGCAACCTTATTATTATTAACAACCTTTGTGTTGGGGTTGTTGTTTGTTTTTTTTCAATTTCAAGGTTTTTCGCAAATAGTAGATGCCGGTTATTATTTCACCGGAAGCGAAAGTACCATTACCACATCTTTCCTGTATGCCATTGTCTTTTCGCATTTAGTGCACGTATTTGCTGGTTTATTGGTGCTTGTGGTAGTAATTTATAATCATTTTAAAGAAAAGTACAAACCGGGGCAAACCCTTGGTTTAGAACTTGGTGCGATGTTTTGGCACTTTTTAGACTTTTTGTGGGTATATTTGATTTTATTTTTCTATTTCTTTAGATAAATAAAAAACGTAAATTTGACAAATTTTAAAATAAGAATACTTTAACATTTATGGAAGCTACTGTTACTACAGGTTCTGAAGAAAAAGTTTGGAGTGGAGGAAACGAACCACTTGGCGCAAGTTATGGTAAAATGATGATGTGGTTTTTTATCGTGTCCGATGCGTTGACTTTTTCTGGTTTTTTAGCCGCTTACGGTTTTTCAAGATACAAGTTTATAGAAACTTGGCCAATTGCCGATGAAGTGTTTACACACTTTCCGTTTTTACACGGTGTTGACGCCCCAATGTATTATGTGGCGTTTATGACATTTATCTTGATATTTTCATCTGTTACCATGGTATTGGCAGTAGATGCAGGTCACCATTTAAAGAAAAACAAGGTTATTTGGTACATGTTTGCAACCATTATAGGTGGTTTAATATTCGTAGGCTCACAGGCTTGGGAATGGAAAAACTTTATCAGAGGCGAGTATGGTGCAGTAGAGTTAAGATCGGGCAGGATACTTCAGTTTCTAGATGCAACTACGGGAGAACGTGTGGCTTTGGCAGATTTTGCAAAACCATTGCATGGCGAAAGGGTTACCCAGCATTCCAACGAAGGAGTATGGTATGAGTCTGAAACCACATTGCCTTCATTTTCGGTTGAAGAAGTAGTAGCGGGTTTTGAAGCAAATAAAAACATTGTTGCCAGAACCGAACAATCTGACGAGCATGGCAAAAAAATAATACTTTCGAGAGAGCAAACCGCAGAACGCCTGTCTCAAGCAACATTGGTTGTAGAAGGTGCAAACTTAGTCCATAACGAATATGGAAATCGCTTATTTGCAGATTTCTTCTTCTTTATTACAGGGTTTCACGGATTCCACGTATTCTCTGGGGTAATTATCAATATCATTATCTTTATCAATGTTATTTTAGGAACATACGAAAGAAGAAAAAGTTACGAAATGGTAGAAAAAGTAGGTCTGTACTGGCACTTTGTAGACCTTGTATGGGTATTTGTATTTACCTTCTTTTACCTTGTATAAATTATTTAGTTTAAAAAAATGGCACACGCACACGAATCAAATACAAAAAGAATCTGGACAGTTTTTGGAATTATGTCCGTTATTACAATTGTAGAAGTTATTTTAGGTATTGTACGTCCCGAATTTTTAGAAGGCCATGTGCTGGGGATGAAAATGCTCAACTGGATTTTCATCATCCTAACCTTGGTAAAAGCATATTACATTGCATGGGCCTTTATGCACCTTGAAGGAGAAAAGGGAAGTTTTAGGTGGTCTATTGTATTGCCGCTTTTAATCTTAATTCCGTATCTGGCATTTATCTTGCTCGTGGAAGGAAATTATATCCACGATGTATACCATGACGGCTTTGTAAGTTGGGATTTTTAATACTTTAACAATACAAATAAGGCGGTTTTAAACCGTCTTTTTTATTTTTGCACCAGTTTTAAACATACTATTGCCAGATGAAGAAATATATTGTTCTTGGAGTGCTTTTTATCCTTCCTATAGTTGTTTACCTTTTTTTTGCTTCGGGCGTGAATAATTTTGGGAAATTGCCTGTTCTTCAACAAAAACTAGAAAACATAGGGAATCTAAAAGACTCTGAAGGAGAGGCGGTCGATTTTAAAGGGAATATCACTGTTTTGGGCTTTCTTGGCAAAAAAATTGAAAGTAAAAAATTAAATGCCTTTAATTTAAACCAAAAAATATACAAAAGATTCAATGGTTTTAAAGACTTTCAGTTTATAACAGTGGTCCCAGCTGGTACAGAAGAACAGGTGCAAGCTTTAAAAAATGAACTTAGCCCGTTGGCAAATGTATCTAATTGGCATTTTGTATTTGCATCAGAAGAAAAAATAGAATCTGTTTTCAAGAGTTTGCAAACCCCTTATTCTTTAGATGAAAACCTTTATACACCTTATGTCTTTATAATTGATAAAGATGTAGCCCTTAGGGGTCGCTTAAAAGATGATGATGCCAAAAAAGAATTGTTTGGCTACGATGCAACTTCTGTAGCGGTAATCAATAATAAAATGATTGACGATATTAAGGTGTTGCTGGCAGAATATAGATTGGCACTTAAGAAGAATGGAAGTCCGTCAAAAAGGGGCTCATATTTAAAATACAATCAAGATGAAGAATAAATCGTACATACTTATAGGCTTTGTAATTCTGGTCTTCGGAATTATTTTTATTCCTGAAATTGTAAACAGGATAAAAACCGGAACGGTGGTAGATGGGGATAGGCATTCGGTAGGCATGAAAAAAGCAAATGCCGAAGACTTGCTTACCATGGGTAAAGTACCTTCTTTTAAATTCATAGATCAACATAAAGACACCATAACCAACGAAGATTATAAAGGGAAAGTATATGTGGTTGAGTTTTTCTTTACAACCTGCCCTTCCATATGCCCTATTATGAACGCTAATATGGTAAAACTTCAAAATAAATTTAAAAATCAAGAAGACTTTGCTATTGCTTCATTTACAATTAACCCGGAAAGCGATACGCCCGAGGTATTAAAAGAATATGCCGACAGGTATGGGGTAACCAATCCAAATTGGCACATGATGACCGGGGATATGACCAAAATTTATGCACTTTCCAATACAGGGTTTAACCTTTTTGCCGGTCAGGATGAAAGTGTTAACGGAGGGTTCGAGCATTCGGGGCTTTTTGCATTAATTGACAGAAAGGGCAACATCCGTTCAAGAGCCGACGAGTTTGGAAACCCTATAGTGTATTACGACGGTACTACCGATGAAGGGGTGAAAATGATTGAACAGGATATAGAAGCATTACTAAAAAGCAAATAAAAATGGAGCCGAACGTATCTTTAGAGAAAAAGTATAATAAATGGATAGTCGTATTGTCCATTGCTATTCCATTGGCTGTGGCCGTTTTGTTCGGCATTAAAATACCCAATATAGAGCCTTTATCTTTCCTGCCACCAATCTATGCTTCAATTAATGGTGTGACAGCCATTGTTTTGGTTTTGGCCGTGGTGGCCATAAAAAACGGGAACAGGAAGCTGCACGAGCGCCTAATGAAGCTTTGTATAGCATTTTCCATTGCTTTCTTGGTAATGTATGTGGCTTATCATATGACTTCCAATTCTACTCCATATGGCGGGGAAGGCGCTGTTAAATATGTATATTACTTTATATTGATAACCCATATTTTATTGTCCATAGGTATTATCCCGCTGGTATTGATAACCTATGTTAGGGCTTTGTCGCAACGTTTTGACAAGCATAGAAAAATAGCAAAAATAACCTTTCCGTTGTGGCTTTATGTCGCTGTTACAGGTGTAGTTGTTTATCTTATGATATCTCCATATTATGTGTACTAAGGTTCAGCTAAAAAATATAAAAACAATAATACTTATCGTTCTTCTGCTGAGCATACCAAGCTTGAGCCATGCCCAATGTGCTATGTGCAGGGCGGTACTGGAAACGGGTGGCGGAAAAGAAGTGGCAGAAGGCATTAACAATGGTATTGTGTATTTAATGGCGGTACCGTATGTTTTAATAGCTGTGCTGGGCTATTTTATCTTTAAAAGGATGAAGTAACAAGTAAAAATCCTCATTTAAGACACCTAATCGTATTGGTGTGTTAAATTTTAACAATTATTTTACATTTATTTCGTAACAAATTAATTCTTTAGGAGTCTTATTGATGTAAGCTTGTGTGAAAAGCAGGGTTACTTTAATGTTTTCATTGCAATATGTAATGTAGTACCTAAGAAAACCTAACCATCATGATTGAAATAAAAGACCTTCACAAGTCTTATCACATGGGCAGTAACTCGCTTCACGTGCTAAAAGGTATTAACTTCTCTGTAAAAGAAGGTGAACTTGTGGCCATTATGGGCTCCTCGGGATCTGGAAAATCAACATTGCTTAATATTTTGGGCATGTTGGACAATCTTGACGAAGGCGAATACCTTCTTGATGGTGTGCCCATTAAAAATCTTAGCGAGACAAAAGCTGCAAATTACCGAAATAAATTTCTCGGCTTTATTTTTCAATCTTTCAATCTAATTAATTATAAATCTGCTTGGGAAAATGTGGCACTCCCACTTTATTACCAAGGGGTCAATAGAAAAGAAAGAAAGGAGCGTGCCGTAAAACATTTGGAATCTGTTGGACTGGGGCCTTGGATAGACCATTTGCCCAGTGAACTTTCTGGTGGGCAAAAACAAAGAGTTGCCATTGCGCGAGCATTGGCAGCAGAACCAAAAGTAATGCTTGCCGATGAACCAACCGGGGCATTGGACAGTAAAACATCGTATGAAGTAATGGACCTTATCCAGAAAATCAACGATGAGGGCAAGACCATTTTAGTGGTTACCCATGAAGAAGACATTGCCAATATGTGCAAACGTATTGTACACTTAAAAGATGGTGTAATAATGGAAGATACATTAGTCAATCAAGTAAGAGCTTCAGCACATGTTCAGTAGGGATCTCTGGTCAGAAATATTTCACAGTATCAAGAACAATAAACTCCGTACTTTCCTTACGGGATTTTCCGTAGCATGGGGTATTTTTATATTGGTGCTTTTGCTGGCTTCGGTAGATGGAATGAAAAACGGTTTTACCAAACAGTTTAATGACGATGCCACCAACTCTATCTTTATTTATCCGGGAGCGACCACAAAGCCTTATGGTGGTTTTGAAGCTGGAAGAAGGATACAATTCGACAATGAAGACCTGGATTATATAAAACAAAGCTTTAAGGGATATTATGAGTACATCACACCTAGATTTACCAAAAGCGTAACGGCTAGGTATGGAAATGAAACAGGCACCTACTCCGCACGTTCTGTAAACCCCGATCATCAAAAAATAGAACGAACCCTAATAAACAATGGACGCTACATTAATGAAAACGACATTAAAAATACCTTAAAAGTAGTTGTAATAGGTAAAGTAGTAGCCGATGAATTATTTAAGGATGAAGACCCGGTAGGACAAAACCTTATTTTAAACGAGCTTTCTTATAAGGTTATAGGTGTTTTTTCAGACGATGGAAACGAACGGGAAGAAAGAAACATGTACGTGCCGGTATCAACATTTCAACGTTTGTACGGAAATACCAATCAAATAGATGAAATAGCATTGACATACAACCCGGAATTTAATTTTGCCGAGGCCATTAATTTTTCAGATAACCTTGAAGAAGTTTTAAAAAGAAGGTTAATGATAGACCCCGACGATCAAGGGGCACTGTATATGAATAATTATGCCGAGGGTTTTTCTGATGTTTCCAACTTTACAACCATGCTTTCAGTAATAAGTATCGGTATTGGAATGCTTATTTTAATTGCAGGGATTGTAGGGATTGGCAACATTTTAGTTTTCATCATTAAAGAGCGAACTAAAGAAATAGGGGTGCGAAAGGCATTGGGCGCTAAACCTTTTGATGTAATTAAACTTGTTTTACTGGAATCGGTATTTATTACATCGATTTCCGGTTTGATCGGGATGATTTTTGCCATGGGGGTCGTTGCGGCCATTTCGCCTATTGTAGATGCACCGGCATTTTCAAACCCTTCTGTAGATACGGTAACGGTAATTACTTCTACCATTGTATTAATAGCAGCAGGATTGTTGGCGGGATTAATACCGGCCATTAAGGCGGCCAAAGTTAAACCAATTGTAGCACTAAGAGCAGACTAAACTATGGGAATATTAGACAGAGACCTTTGGAGCGAAGTTTTTAGTACCTTAAGCAAGAATATGTTAAGGACTTTCCTTACTACACTTGGTGTTATTTTCGCTATTTTAATCCTTATTCTTTTGCTAGGAGCCACAACGGGAATGTCCAACGGATTTAATAAAATCTTTGCAGGAACAGCCACCAATAGTATGTTTATGTGGACCCAGACCACATCAATACCCTATAAAGGGTTTGAGCGTGGCCGAAGAATAGACTTTACCCTTGAAGATGTAGACCTGATTAAACGCCAGGTAAGCGAGGTCGATATTATTGCCCCGCGGATACAACTGGGGGATTTTGGCGGTACTTCAACCGTAATAAGGGAAGGAAGGTCTAGTGGATCGGGAGTTTATGGAGATTACCCCAGCATCGATTTAGTATCAAAAAAGCGAATTGTAGAAGGAAGGTTTATTAACCAAAACGATATAGACGAATCCAAAAAAGTATGTGTAATAGGCCTTGATGCTTATAAATTGCTTTTTGATAAAGGAGAAAAGGCCATTGGAAAATCAATTCAGATTAACGGGATTTATTTTTCTGTTGTGGGAATTTTCAAGAAAAACGACAATATAAATTTTGAAGGGGAAAATGCAATTTTTGTTCCCTTTACTACCTTTCAGAAAGCTTTTAATAGTGGCAATAAAATAGGGTGGATGGCCATTTTGGTAGATCCCGACAAACAAGTTTCTGTGGCAGAAGGCAAAATAAAGAAACTTTTAAAGCAAAAATACAATATACACCCCGATGACGTAAGGGCTATTGGGTCTTTCGATTTTTCTGAAATATTTAAAGGAATAAGCGCATTTACATTTGTGCTTCAAGGTTTTTCGTTTTTTGTTGGAATTTTTACACTTCTGGCCGGGGTTATTGCCGTGAGCAATATCTTATTGATTACGGTAAAAGAACGAACCAATGAAATTGGCGTGAGGCGTGCCCTGGGAGCAACCCCAAAAATTATTAAACGTCAAATTATATTAGAATCCATCGTACTTACAACCTTTGCTGGATTGGTAGGTTTTGTAATATCAGTGGCAGCATTGCACTTTTTGGATTATAAATTTGGAGGTTCCGACGAGTTTCCGTTTGTAAACCCCACCGTAAGTATTCCACAAATAGTATTTTCATTTATCCTAATGGTAGGATTAAGTATGTTAATAGGATTAATACCGGCCAATAGGGCTGTAAAAATAAAACCAATAGAAGCATTAAGAGAAGAATAAACTAAATAACTATGAAGAAAATTTTAAAGTATGTTCTAATTGCATTAGGAGTAATATTAGTTCTATATGCTGTTGCAAGAATAATAAAAACTAATAGCAAACCCGCTGTAACCTTCCAGACTACATCGGCAACCGAAGAGTCAATTACCAATAAAGTTATTGCCACGGGAAAGGTAATCCCGGAAGATGAAGTATTAATAAAGCCACAGATATCCGGTATTATTGATGAGATTTTTGTTGAAGAAGGCGATAAATTAAAATCCGGAGATCTTATAGCAAAAATCAAAGTAGTTCCAAACGAACAATCGTTAGTAAGTGCAAGGGGCCGTGTAAGCAATGCCGAAATAGCCTTGAGCAATGCAAAAATAGAATACGAAAGGAATAAAAAATTGTTCGATAAAGGGGTGGTGGCAAGTCAGGATTTCTTGACAGTAGAGCTGCAATACAATCAAGCCAAACAAGAACTGGAAAATGCAAGGAACGACTACCAAATAATACGTGTAGGTTCGGCAGGAGGTTCGGCAACCGCCAATACCAATATCCGGGCAACAGTAAATGGCACCGTTTTGGAAATACCCGTAAAAGAAGGAGATCAAGTAATAGAGGCCAATAACTTTAACGATGGGACTTCTATTGCAACCATTGCCGACATGTCTAAAATGATTTTTCAAGGAAAAGTTGATGAGGCCGAAGTGGACAAACTTAAAATGGGGATGCCCATTTCTATTAATTTAGGTGCGGTACAAGACAAAGAGTTTGATGCCAAACTTAAGTTTATTGCCCCAAAAGGGGTTGAAGACCAAGGGGCGGTACAATTTACCATTGAAGCCGATCTAACTTTGCCGGAAGATGTGTTTATTAGGGCCGGCTATAGTGCCAATGCTTCTATTATTTTAGAAAAGAAAGAAAATGTACTGGCAATAAAAGAGGCCATACTTCAATTTGATAAAGATACCGAAAAACCATATGTGGAAGTAATGACCGGAGAAAATGAATTCGAGAGGCGTGATGTGGAGCTCGGCGTTTCCGATGGGATTAACGTAGAGATATTGTCCGGGATTACAAAAGATGATAAAATCAAGGTTTGGAACAAAACCGAGCCTATGGACGACGAAAAAGAAGAAAATAACTAATGGTCCAATAATAGACATAGAAAAACGAAGTTTTATGAAGTTTAAAATATTAGTTATAACATTGTTGTGCGCTATTGCGGTTAAAGCCCAGGAGAACCAAGAAGTTCAGGGCAAGAAACTATGGACGCTGGAGGAATGCGTGCGCTATGCAGAAGAACATAACTTAACCATTCAACAGGCAGAGTTGGATTTGGAGAACGTTAAAATAGATAAGTCGGATGCCATTGGGAACTTTATTCCAACGTTAAACGGAACTTTAAGGGCGTCGGGTAACTCAGGTTTGACGATTGACCCAACAACCAACGATTTTGTAAACACCTCCATATTTACTGCTTCGGGAGACATTACATCCAGTATTACACTTTTTGATGGCCTACGTAACTTTCATCAATTAAACCGGGCAAAGCTAAATGCCATAGCCACACAGTACCAAGCCGATGATATTAAAGACGATATTCGTTTGGGTGTGGCCAATGCATACCTTCAGATATTGTCGAACAGGGAAACTTTAAATGTGCTCAATGCCCAATACAGGTCTACACAACAGGATTTGGAAAGAACCAAGGAACTGGTAGATAATGGCGTATTGCCAAAAGGCGACCTACTAGAGATTGAAGCTACGGCGGCCAACCAAGAACAACAAATTGTTGTTGCCGAAAACAGTGTATTGATTGCCCGCATAAGCTTGGCACAATTGCTACAAATTAGCGATTATGAAAATTTTGATGTGCTGGACGAAGGTTATGTTATTCCAGACGATGCCGTGCTAAATGTAACACCCCGGGAAATCTATGAAAAAGCACTTACTTTTAGAAACGATATACAAGCTTCTCAGGCTAATGTAGACTTGTCTAAAGAAGACCTTAAAATTGCCAAAGGCGCAAGGTACCCATCTTTGAGTGCGTTTATTAATTACAATACACGTTATTCAGATCAAAACAGGGACCTTGTTACCGGGGAATTAATCGGTTTTAAAGATCAGCTTTGGATTTATGACGGGATATCGTATGGGGCCCAAATAAATGTTCCTATTTTGAATGGTTTTAGTGTTGAAAACAACATCAAAAGAAATAAAATTGGTGTAGAACGTGCAAAATTACAATTGGAGCAAGACAAATTACAATTGGAAACCGATATTAATCAGGCGTATGTAGATGTAAAAGGGGCCTACAAAAGTTATGAGGCTGCCGGAAAAACCGTTGAGGCAAGACGCTTGGCTTTTGACTATGCCAAAGAACGCTATAATGTTGGCTTGATGAACAGTTTCGACTTTACCCAGGCACAGGCAAGACTGGACGATGCCGAAGCAACGCTTATTCAAACTAAATACGACTTTATCTTTCGTTTAAAGGTGCTTAAATTTTATTACGGAATTCCTTTGGAAGAATGGTAGTAATGCAGGTATTTTTGCATTATGGCAATTATCCTAAATTTAGAAACGGCAACAACCAACTGTTCGGTTAGTGTCAGTAAAGAAGATAAAGTAATAGCGTTAAAAGAAATTAACGACAAAGGTTATACACATGCCGAGAACCTGCATGTTTTTATTAAAGAAGCACTCGATAGTGCTTCTTTGTCATTTTTAGATATCGATGCCATTGCCGTAAGCGAAGGTCCGGGCTCGTATACGGGTTTACGTATTGGTGTGTCTGCCGCAAAGGGTCTATGCTATTCATTGGGAAAACCCCTTATAGCTTTACCTACATTGTCTGTTTTAGAGATGCAATCTCCAGAAGAAGATAATATAGCCGTTGTTCCATTATTAGATGCCAGAAGGATGGAGGTATATGCCGCTGTATATAAAAACCATGCACAAATAAGAGAGACCAAGGCCGAAATAATTACTTCAGAATCATTTTTATCTTATTTAAACGAAGGAAAAGTATATTTTTTAGGTGATGGAGCCGAAAAATGCAAAGGTGTCATCACGCATGAAAATGCTGTTTTTCAAGAAGAAGTCTGCTTTCCTTCGGCTAGGGAAATGGCTGTTCTTTCTAATGAAAAATACAAAATAGGCGACTTTGTGGATGTCGCCTATTTTGAACCTTATTATTTAAAAGATTTTGTTACTACAAAACCTAAGTAAACATTAACCTTGTTTTTGGATTTCTACTTGGTGAGGATAAGGAATTTCAATGCCTTCTGCATCAAACCTATGTTTCATTTCTTCTATTACATACCACCGGCAGTCCCAAAAATTTGCATTGGTTGCCCAATACCTTAAAGATAAATTTACAGAGCTGTCCGCAAGTTCGGCAACCATAACCTGTGGTTCGGGGGTTTTCAAGACTTTTTCATTGCTGGTTACAATATCGAGCAATATTTCTTTTGCTTTTTTAATGTCGGAATCATAACTAATGCCAGCCGTAATGTTTTCGCGCCGTGTTTCTTCGGCACTGTAGTTTACAATATTATCGTTAGACAATTTTCCGTTCGGGATAATGGCCAGTTGGTTGCCAAATGTGTTTAAAGTAGTATTGATGATGCCTATTTCCTTAACAGTCCCCGATAGTCCTTGGGCTTCAATCCAATCGCCTATTTTAAAGGGCTTAAAGATGAGTATAAGTACACCGCCCGCAAAATTCGATAATGAACCCTGCAAAGCTAGACCCACTGCTAAACCGACCGATGCCAAAACTGCTGCAAAAGAAGTGGTTTCTATGCCTAAAGTGCCAAGAACTACCAAAATAAGTATTATCTTGAAAGTCCAGTAGAGCATGTTTGCTAAAAATTTACGCAGACTAATATCATAGTCGCGTTTTTCCATTATTTTCTTGACAATTTTTAGAATGCGCGAAAAAATAATGTTTCCTATAATCCATATTAAAATGGCCATAACTAGTTTTGGAGCATACTCCATGGCCATTTTATAACCTTCTTCTATCCACTTATCTGTTTCCATAAAATTTTCTTTTTTGTTTATTTTCAAAATTAGAACCTACTTTTTGATTAAAAAAAGATTTTCCTTAAAATAAAAACTGTTTAATAGTTTTCCTACTAAACAGTTCCCCAAATTAGGGTCATTAAATATAAATAGTGGTTCTTTTCAGGCAATTTTATACAAATTGCGTTTTATTTAATCTATTTCAAAAGTTATTTTAACATTTACCCTGTATTTGTCTACATCGCCGTTTTTTACGGTAACGCTTTGCTCGTTGATATAAACCGACTTTATATTATTAACAGATGTTGATGCCTTTTTTACTGCATTTCTAGTGGCATCTTCCCAACTTTTTTCTGAGTTTGCCAATACCTCTATTACTTTTAATACTGCCATGATGTTTAATGTTTATAATTAATACTACTTTCTTCTTAAAGATAGCTGAATTTTTTTACAATTAAAAGTTTTGTTGCTTTTAACTATAAGGGTAAGAGACGGTTATTAATTTCAATGTAATGGTTTGGTAACCTTAAGTTAACTTTGTTTTTAATTTCTTGATGGACTTTTGCTCCTAGTATAAATGTATTTATGGAGCAGTTTTATATTTTTATGTTGGTGGCCCTTTTTGCGTTGGCCATTACAGATTTGGTAGTTGGTGTAAGTAACGATGCTGTAAATTTTTTAAATTCCGCAGTGGGGTCTAAAGCAGCTTCTTTAAAAGCAATACTCATAATAGCAAGTATTGGGGTGGCCGTGGGCGCCATATTTTCGTCTGGATTAATGGAAGTAGCACGAAAGGGCATATTTAATCCTGGGCAGTTTTATTTTAACGAAATCATGGTCATATTCATGGCCGTTATGATCACGGACATCCTGCTTCTGGATCTGTTTAATTCCCTTGCGCTTCCCACATCTACCACAGTATCTATAGTTTTTGAGCTTTTAGGGGCCTCGGTGGCCATTTCGTTTATTAAAATTATAAACAGCAATGGTGCTCTGGGGGAAATTTCAAACTACATAAACGGTGCAAAAGCAGGAGAAATTGTTGTGGGCATATTATTGTCGGTAATAATAGCATTTACCGTTGGTGCCATTGTACAATGGATTTCAAGGTTTGTTTTTTCATTCCATTATCAAAAGAGAATAAAATATGTAGGCGCCGTTTTTGGCGGTGTGGCAATAACATCTATTGTATATTTTATATTGATAAAGGGCATTAAAAGCGTAGCCGTAATCCCGCAGTCCTTTTTAAGTTTTGTAGATGGCAACAAACCACTTATTGTTATTGCTTGTTTAATATTTTTTACGGCAATGTCGCAGGCAATTATAAGTTATACCAAATACAACCTGTTACGGGCAATAATTTTAATTGGAACCTTTGCCCTTGCGCTGGCATTTGCCGGAAACGACCTAGTAAACTTCATCGGGGTTCCTATTGCCGCATATCAATCTTATGAAATATGGCATGGGGCATACCAATCTACCGGGGTGCTGCCCAATGAGCTTGTAATGAGCGGGCTTTCGGGAAAGGTAGAGACACCTACCTATTTACTTATACTTGCCGGGCTGGTTATGGTTGTAACTTTATGGCTTTCTAAAAAGGCACGCTCGGTAATGTACACCGAGATTAATTTAGCAAGGAGCAGTGAAGGGGCAGAAAAGTTCGAGCCCAACTTTTTGTCAAGGATAATCGTTAGAGCTTCTGTAAACATTAACGGGGCAATAGCAACGGTACTGCCCAACAGCATTCAAGATAAAATAGACCTTAGGTTTTCTACAGACGATAAAAAGGCCGTAAAGCACCATAATGACGAGCCGGCCTTTGACATGGTACGGGCTTCGGTAAATTTAATGGTTGCCAGTATATTGATTTCCCTGGCAACTTCCTTAAAGCTGCCATTGTCTACCACATATGTCTCCTTTATGGTGGCCATGGGTACATCGCTCTCTGACAAGGCCTGGGGAAGGGAAAGTGCCGTATACCGTGTGGCGGGGGTGTTTAATGTTATTGGCGGATGGTTTGTAACCGCCATTGTGGCCTTTGTTGCCGCGGCCCTGTTTGCAACGTTGATCTATTTTGGAGAGGGAATAGCATTGGTGTTGCTGTTAATACTGGCCGTGTTGTTGCTTGCCCGGAGCTTTATGGTTTATAAAAAGACCGAAAAGGAAAAGGAAGCATCACAAAAAATAGACAGGACATCGCTTATTACCATTAACGAGATTATAAGTGAAAGTTCAGACAATATATCCAAGGTAATTAAAAGAATCAATAAGGTTTATACCGAAGTAGTCGATAGTTTGGGGCTACAGGATCTAAACAAGCTCAAGAAACTTAAAAAACAGCTGAGCAAACTTGAAAATGAAGTAGATACCTTGAAAAGCGATATTTTTTATTTTATTAAATCGCTCGATGAGAAATCTGTTGAGGCCAGTAAGTTTTATATTTTAACACTGGATTACCTTCAAGACATGGTACAGTCTATTGGTTATATAAGTAAAAACAGCTATGCCCATGTTAATAATAACCATAAAAACCTTAAGTTCAACCAGATTAGGGATCTAAAAAAGATAGATGACAAACTTCATGTTTTATATGAAAGGATTAAAGATGATTTTGATGGCGATACTTTTGAAGACATAGCCGATATAATTGATGAAAAGAAAGAACTGCTTGAATATGTCTCAGGGCTTATACAAAAGCAGATTGAAAGGATACGAAGCACCGAAACGAGCCCTAAAAACACCAAGCTGTATTTTAGTATTTTGCTGGAAACAAAAGACCTCATAACAGCTACCATTAATTTATTGTCTTTGTTTAAGGAATTCCATAGTGATTTTAAAAGATTAAGGTAAGAACAGGCATTATGTAGCGGCTGTAGCACATAAAGATTGGTATCAACCGCTTGTTCCATACCATAGACCTATAGCATATTTGGAGTAGCTTTTAGCATACAAACAGCCTCGGTTTTTGTGCAGATGTTAAAGAAAAGCCCGGCAAGAATTACTCAAGCCGGACTTTTTGTATGAGATGTTTATTTTTTATCCGTTAATGGCAACAACTTCGTTTACCTTATCGTTAAGCATGCTTTTAAGCATGTTCTCTATGCCGTTTTTTAGGGTAAAGGTAGAAGATGGGCATCCGCTACAGGCACCCTGTAATATTACATTTACGGTTTTAGAGCTTTCGTCATACGATTGAAACAAAATATTACCCCCGTCGCTGGCCACGGCAGGCTTTACATATTCTTCAAGGATGTCTACAATTTGCTTGGAGGTGTCGTCCAGATTGGCAGTGTCCACACTTTTATTGTTGGCTGCCGTTGTTGTTTGCGATTTTGTAGATTTTGCTTTTGCGGTGGCGTCCTCGTTAACAATATCTTTTCCTTCTTCAATGTGGAGCCTGATGTATTCCCTTAATTCCACTACAATATCATCCCATTGGGCAATATCGTATTTTAATATGGAAATATAGTTTTCATCAATAAAGACTTCTTTTACAAAAGGAAAATGGAAAAGTCCCGTTGCCAATGGCGAATCTTTGGCTTCTTCGATATTCTTGAATTCGTAGGTAGCCAATACCAGTTTTTTATTGCATACAAATTTAAGGGCCGCGGGGTTTGGCGTACTTTCGGCATATACCGTAACCGGAATTTTAGAGGGGGTGTTTTCATCTTCAATAATAACCGGTTCCCCAGAATTTAAATAATTTTCAATTTGTTCGGCCACTTCGTTTTGCACGTCCGGCCACTCTACTATGTCGTAACGCTCTATGGCAACAAAATTGCCGGAGATATATACCGTTTTTGTAAAGGGCAGATAGAAAAGCTGTTTTGCCAAGGGCGAGTTTTTGGCCTCGTCAACGTTTTTAAACTCGTAGTTTTGTTTCCGCGTTAAAAATTTATTGGCTTCAAATTTTATAATAGCGGGCCTGTTTGTGGGCTGTATTTTTATTTTAAAGGCTTCCATTTCATCGAATTTGATGCAAAATTACAAAACCTATGGCATCTTTTAATACCTTTGAAGGATTAACCTACAAAAATAATTATACTTTTTTATGGGGACATATAAAAGAATCTTTATAGCCTTATCTTTTTTCTTTACAATAAATTGTATTGCCCAAGAAGGTATTCCGGTATATTTTGATTACCTATCGGACAATTATTATTTAATCTTTCCTTCCATGGCGGGAGTGGGTCATGGCGGGAAGATACGCCTAACGGCCAGAAAGCAATGGTTTGATGTGGAAAAGGCCCCGGCACTGCAAACGTTGAACGCCCATGTGCGGGTTGGGGGGAAAAGCGGGATAGGCGCTATTTTGTATAACGATAGGAATGGGTACCACTCCCAGACCGGGATGAAGTTTACTTATGCGCACCACATAACCTTATCGGAATACCGCGACGGTGTAAACCAGTTGTCTTTTGGGATTAACGTAGGTTTTTTGCAAAGCAGGCTCGACGAATCGGAATTTACGTCCATTATCCCCGATCCTATTATAACGGGCACCAGTACCAATGTGAACTACTTTAATATGGATGTTGGGATGTCTTATAATTTTCTTGAATTTTATGCGCATGTTGCCGTTAAGAATATATTGGGGAGCGGTAGGGACTTATACTCTGCCGAAGAAATAGATAATTTAAGGCGGTATCTTTTTTTAACGGGATATGTGTTCGGGCGGTCGCAATGGCAGTTTGAGCCATCGGTAATGTTTCAGTTTTCAGAATATACAGAAGAATCTTCGGTTGATATAAATGCCAAAGTATACAGGGAAATGGAATTTGGTAAAATATGGGGCGGACTTTCATACAGAAGAAGTTTTGACGGTGCCGAATATGACATTGCCGGAAGTACGCAGACCCAAAAACTACAGCTTTTTACCCCGATTATAGGAGTAAACGTGAACAAGTTTATGTTTTCTTATAATTATTCTTATCAAAGTGGGGACCTTAGATTTGACAATGGAGGGTTTCATCAAATTACCATTGGATACGATTTCTTGCAAGACGACGGCGGCTATAAATGTAAATGCCCGGCGGTAAATTATTAATAGGGTTTTAATCTTCAGAAAAAATATATGGTTATTAAGGCAATTAATGGCAAAGAACCTGTATGGGGCAGCAATGTTTTTATGGCAGAAAATGCCACGATAGTGGGAGACGTTACCATGGGAGACGATTGTAGCGTGTGGTTTAATGCCGTAATAAGGGGCGATGTGCATTATATAAAAATAGGAAACAGGGTAAACGTCCAGGATGGGGCCGTAATTCATTGTACCTATAAAAAATGTCCGACCACAATAGGCAATAATGTATCTATTGGGCATAATGCCATTGTGCACGGTTGTACCATACAGGATAATGTGTTAATTGGCATGGGCAGTATTGTAATGGACAATTGTATTGTTGAAAGTAATTCTATAATAGCCGCAGGTGCCGTAGTTACACAAGGTACAACAGTAGAGTCTGGGAGCATTTATGCTGGGGTTCCCGCCAAAAAAATAAAGGAGATTAGCAAAGAGCTTAGTAAAAACGAAATAGAGCGCATAGCAAATAGTTATGTAACCTATGCTTCTTGGTTTACTCGGTAGGTAGCTCCAATAACCACGGGAAGTGGCAAGTTTCCATGTTTTTTTAACTAGACCGGCCTTGGCGAAGTAATTGATGGATGAATAAACTGCCAAAAAGCAATATAATTTCTATTTTTGCTGAACAGAATTTGAAAAAACAACACTTATGAACGCATATATTTTTCCTGGTCAAGGGGCTCAATTTGTAGGAATGGGGCAAGAGCTCTATGAAAAATCCGATTTGGCAAAAGAGCTTTTCGAACAGGCAAACAACATTTTAGGTTTTTCCATAACCGACATCATGTTTCAGGGAACGGCAGAAGATTTAAAACAGACAAAAGTTACCCAGCCTGCGGTTTTTTTGCATTCGGTAATATTGAGCAAGGTCCTTGGCAATACATTCAAGCCAGCTATGGTTGCGGGGCATTCATTAGGAGAGCTCTCGGCCTTGGTGGCCAATAATACCCTGACTTTTGAAGATGGACTGCAATTGGTTTCCCGAAGAGCCATGGCCATGCAAAAGGCATGCGAGATTACACCAAGCACCATGGCAGCCGTTTTGGGGCTGGAAGATGAAGTTGTAGAACAGGTTTGCAATGAAACCGAAGGTATTGTCGTTGCCGCAAATTACAATTGTCCCGGGCAATTGGTAATTTCTGGCGAAATAGAAGCCGTGAACAGGGCATGCGAAACATTGAAGGAAAAAGGCGCCCGAAGGGCATTGGTATTGCCTGTTGGTGGGGCTTTTCATTCGCCTTTAATGGAGCCTGCACGAGAAGAACTGGCGGCGGCCATAGAGCAAACCCAATTCAATAATCCCGTATGTCCGGTATATCAAAATGTAACAACCACCGCCGTTACAAGCCCGGACGAGATTAAAAAGAACTTAATAGCACAATTAACGGCCCCGGTTAAATGGACACAAAGCGTACAGAACATGGTTAAAGACGGTGCCCTTTTGTTTACAGAAGTAGGCCCGGGCAAAGTTTTGCAGGGTTTGGTAAAGAAAATAAACAAAGAGGCAGAAGTTGCTTCGGCATAAAAATAAAATAATAAATGCTTTAAGGCCCTGCTTTTTTTGCAGGGCTTTTTATTTTTAAAAAAACTCCAAAAAAATAATAGAGGCTGATTAACAGCTATTTAACATGTTAAGTTAAAGTTAATTAAAAAGAAGTCGGGAAAAACTTTATATACGTATATTTAGGTATAACCATAAAAAATTTAAATTATGTTACGTTGGACAATTATTTTTCTAATAGTGGCATTAGTTGCAGCCGTTTTTGGCTTTGGAGGTATTTCTGAGGCATCGGCTGGGATTGCCAAAATTTTATTTTTCATATTTATCGTGCTATTCTTGATATCATTGATAAGTAGGATAGCGAGACGATAATTTTTTTAATTTCATATTATTAACCCATAAAACTAAACAACATGAAAAAAATATTTTTAACACTTGCACTAATATGTTCGTTAACAGCATTTACATCTAGCTGTAAGGAGAAAAAAGACACTCCGGCAGAACAAGTAAAAGAAGCGGCAGACGATGCCGGTGACAAAATTGAAGAAGGTGCAGAAGAAGTGGAGGACGAAATTGATGACATGACCGATGACAACAATTAACAATCGGAAACCTGATATTGTTTAAAGCAAAAACCACGCCCTTGGGCGTGGTTTTTTATTTTTAAAGTTTATATTTTTATGCAGTCAATACACAATCTTCACAATCTTTTATGTTGCCATAATAGGTTTCCCTGTATTTGTGAATAGTTCTAAGCGGTACACCAAAAAAATGTTTTTTTACATAAGTTACCTTTACACTAATGCTCCCCATTTTTTTACTGTACCTTTTTTCTAATTTTGTTTTTCTTTTAATTTTTATAAAAGCCATAATTTTTGTTTACACTACAAAGAACGTGAATATGTGGTTAAAAGTCAAATAGTTATATTTTATCTTATTGATGATTCGAAAGATAAAATCTATAGTAGCAATGTAAAAACACTAAAAACAGTTATAGTTTATTAAAGAATTAACGGTATAACGTACTGCTTTTTAATACCTCTGGAAAAGATAGTGTGGCCATTCTTTTTTATAGATTTGTAATTGCTAATTTTTTATAAGAGATCTTGTTGAATTTACTGGCCAACATTAAGCGTTTTCTTTATAGGAGCTTGGTTGTTGTAATGGTTGTGGTATATATTTTTGCCCCATTGCACAACCCATTGCTTGATGTTGCCCATGTAGTATCGCATCAATTGGAAAGTATTGTTAAGGGGCATGCAGCACATTCTCACTCACATTCCCATTCTTTTCAGTATGGCGGGCACCCTCACGAACACCAGGCAAAATCTCATTCGCATAAATTAATATCTTTTTTTGCCGAATTATTGAATGATTCAGACGGAGATAAAAACAAAAGGGATTTTATTTTTCAGCATACAATAGATAAACACATAGTGGCGCAGGCCTATATCCATACCAAAAATGTTTTGATTATTGACTTTTTGCCCGTATGGAGTTTGCATATGGTTTTTAATTCCAGTCCGCTAGAGGTAATTACACCGCCGCCCAAACTTCTTTAATTTACATAAAACAGTTATATCCCCCTTTTTTAGGGGTAAGATAGTTATGTACTATTTTAAAATGTATAAGGTAACATTCTTTTGAATGTAAATGTCAATTAAAGATTAATTTATGAAATATATATTAACAGCATTCTTTATGCTGCTCATTAATGCGCAATATGCCCAAACATTGGCGGGAAAAGTTGTCGATAATTCCGGGGGGCCATTGGTGGACGTTGCCATATTTAACAAAACAACGGGTAGCCACACACATTCCAATGAATCTGGGACCTATGGTTTGGTAAAAACATCGGTAAACGATTCTGTTTATTTTTCATCTTTGGGCTATCAAACGGTTCTGGTTGTTGTAAAGGCTTCGGATCTTTCAGAAGCTAAATTGGTAACCATGAATGAGGCAAGTATTTCCTTGGGGCAGGTCGTGTTGGTGTCAGAGGTAAATGCGCTAAGCCGTTTGGTAGATGTGGACATAAAGACCAATCCGGTAAAATCTTCACAAGAGATCTTGCGGAAGGTCCCAGGCCTTATTATTGGTCAGCATGCCGGAGGGGGAAAGGCAGAGCAAATATTTTTGCGTGGGTTTGATATTGACCATGGAACCGATATATCCATTAATGTAGACGGGTTGCCGGTAAATATGGTTTCCCATGCACATGGGCAAGGGTATTCCGACCTGCATTTTATTATTCCGGAAACCATTGAAGATATTAATTTTGGCAAAGGGCCGTATTATGCAGATCATGGAGATTTTACAACGGCCGGTTATGTTGATCTTCACCGCAGGAAAAAGCTGGACGATAATTTAATATCGTTAGAAGCGGGCCAATTTAGTACCATGCGTTTTATGGGGATGCTAAAAGTGCTTGAAAGTCAAAAAAGCAATGCCTATATAGCTTCGGAATTGTATTTAACCGACGGGCCTTTCGACTCGCCACAAGATTTTAACCGTGTTAACATCATGGGAAGGTATACCTATGCCGTGGCTGATGACGAGGAGCTGATGTTTACCGCATCTCATTTCCAGAGCCGCTGGAACGCATCGGGTCAAATACCCCAACGCGCCGTTGATGAAGGCCTGATTGATAGGTTTGGGGCCATAGACGATACCGAGGGCGGGGAAACGAGCAGGACCAATATTTTGGTAAACCATGTTAAAATGTTGGACGAAAACCGTACGGTTAAATCCAAAGCATATGTTTCTCAATACAATTTTGATTTGTACTCTAATTTTACCTTTTACTTATACGACCCTGTAAACGGAGATCAAATCCATCAAAAGGAAAATAGAGTAATAGTAGGGGCCGAAAGTATTTTTGAAAGGGAAAACCTTAATCTTGGCAGAGGAAGTTTTGAATATCAGGCCGGTGGCGGCTTTAGGTACGATAATGTGGATGATGTAGAGCTTTCGCATACCGTAAACAGAAAAGAAACACTAGAGCAATTGGCCTTTGGCGATGTTGATGAGGTAAATGCTTATGGTTTTTTTAATGCAGAGTACCGTATTGGCAAATGGGCGTTCAACCCGTCTGTTCGGTTGGATTATTTTCAGTTTCAGTACATGAACGCACTTTCGGAAACCTATGATGATAAAAGTGAAGATAAAGTGGCCATAAGTCCTAAATTAAACACCATTTATAGTGTAAATTCAAATTGGCAGCTTTTTTTAAAGACCGGCCTGGGCTTTCACTCAAATGATGCAAGGGTGGTAGTGGCCAATAAAGGCTATGAAATTCTTCCGACGGCTTATGGTGTGGATTTGGGAACAATTGTGAAACCATTGGACAAATTGGCCTTGAACGCTGCTTTGTGGTGGCTGTACCTCGACCAGGAATTTGTATATGTGGGAGACGCAGCTGTTGTGGAGCCAAGCGGGCAGACCAGGCGTTTGGGGCTCGATATCGGGGCACGTTACCAAGCTTTGCCGTGGCTATATGTGTATGCCGATGCTAATTTTGCAAAAGGCAGGAGTGTAGGTGCACCAAAAGGAGAAGACTACATTCCCCTTGCACCCGATTTTACAACGGCAGGAGGTATAATGGTAGACAATCTCGGAAAATTTTCCGGGGCATTAACATACCGGTATATCGACGACCGTCCGGCAAACGAAGACAATTCTATTGTAGCTGAAGGTTATTTTGTGACCGATTTTAACATAAACTACACTTGGAAAAATTGGACCTATGGTATTATAATAGAAAACCTTTTTGATACCGAATGGAACGAAACGCAATTTGCTACCGAAAGCCGTTTATACAATGAACCCGAACCCGTAGAGGAGATTCATTTTACGCCCGGGACCCCTTTTTATTTGAGGGGCAAAGTTTCGGTACGGTTTTAAGTTGAAATAAGGAGGACAGATAGAAACCAAGAAGAACCCTGTAAAATATTAGATTTTACAGGGTTTTTTCTAAACCGATTGTTGTTGTTTATTTAATGCAACAATTGTTTTTAGTCTTTTTCTTGATAGGTTAACGCGTATGTTCTATGCAAAATAGGTTTTTGACAAAGCAACGAATCGCATCTTTATTTTTTACTACCTTTATACTCCGTTTGTAAAATATTTTAAATAAAAACAACCAGTTCAACTTATTTTTGATATGAAAAAGAGTTTATTTATTCTACAATTAATTGTAATTGTTTCTTGCAACAATGTAGAGCAAAAAAATAAGACAACTTCTCTTGATCTTAATATTGACAACAACAAATCATTTGATAAAAATAAAGGGGAAATCATTGATAACGAATATGTAAATACTGATATTGGTTGGAGCATAATAATTCCTCAAAATAATAAGGTTTATTATCCGGAAGCTATCAATGAAAAAAATGATGAAATCCCCGATTTGATTAAAGAAGAGTTATCAAGCAATTATTTAGTTTGCTTTGAGATGGATGACAATAATTTTTTTTTCAGCTTATAATATAACATCCTCTACAGAGGGTAAAATGAACGAGATAAACGATATGAAGGAGGGTATTAAAAATTCATTTAATAATTATAAAAGATATTCAAAATTATTGTGTGCAAACCTTGAAAAAAAATATTCAAAAAATCAAAAAGTAGCATTCAAACAAAACTGGAGCAGTATAAACATAGAAGAAAATGATTATGATATTTATGAAATTCAAATGGTTTCATTCCCGGATGACAAACCTATTATAAAGCAGCTTGTTTATGTGAAAAAGATGAATAATTATGATACTTTTTTTTCCATTCTATATACTGATGAAATATATAAGGATGTAACCATGCAATATTTAAAGTCTTCGCTAAAAAGTAGTTGAGATACACTTATTAACTTATATATAAAGAGCCTTAAATTGAACAAATGAAAACAATCTTTGATAAAAATATTCGGGAACAATTAATCGACAGGATTGACAAAATCAGTGAAGAAAATAAAGCCGAATGGGGTAAAATGAACGTTTTCCAAATGCTCAAACACAATACTTATTGGAACAAATGGATTCTCGGGAAAGAAAATCATTCATACAAGCAAGCTTTTCTGGGAAAGATATTTGGAAAAATAGCTTTGAAAAAAATGATAAAGGACGAAAAGCCATTTGACAAAAATGTTCCTACTTCTGCCCAATTCAAAGTAAAAGAATCTAATGGAAATATTGAATCTGAAAAAGCCGACTGGATTTTATTGCTGAACGAATATGAAAGATTTAACAATCCAGAGTTTATACATGGCTTCTTTGGCAAAATGACAAAAGAACAAATTGGTATATTGGTTTATAAACATACGGACCACCATTTAAGGCAATTCGGAATATAAAAAAAGCCTGTTGCCAATATGGTTTCTTCAGTTTTTAACCAAAATCACTATTTTTATCTCATACCATTGGTTGAACGGAACCGGTTGATGATTATCTTAACAGACGAATAATAGGTAGAAAATGCAAAAAACAATGTACGGAACATCATCACTAAGCCTGATATTTTTAATATTTGGTGAATACATTCATTAAAAAATACTATATTTGGTGAATATACTCACTTAATATGATAGAAAGAACGATTAAAGAATCTATAGAAAAGCGATTCGGGAAAGGAAAAGCTATATTTCTTATAGGGCCTCGGCAGGTAGGAAAGACTACTTTATTCAATCAGATATTAGACGGAAGGGATTTTTTGTTTTTGAATGGAGATGATCCAACAGTTCGAAAAATCCTAACAAATCCTAATATCGAACAACTTAAAAATATAATTGGAAAACATACGGTTGTATTTATAGATGAAGCACAGCGGATTGAAAATATAGGCCTCACCTTAAAATTGATAACAGACCAAATAAAGGAGATTCAGCTTCTTATTAGTGGTTCATCTGCTTTCGAATTAAACAATCAGACTCAAGAGCCTTTAACGGGCAGGAAATGGGAATATAAGTTGTTTCCTATCTCGTGGGGCGAATTCGAGAATCATGTAGGATTTTTAAAGGCGGAACAACAATTGGAGTTAAGAGTTCTTTATGGGATGTATCCAGATATAATTAATAATTTTGGAGAAGAGCAGGCTGTTTTAAAACAACTTACCGATAGTTATCTATATAAAGATATTCTTGCTTTTGGTGGTATTAGAAAACCTGAAATTTTAGAGAAATTGTTGCGGGCACTAGCTTTCCAGATCGGAAGTGAAGTGAGTTATAACGAACTCGCTCAATTGGTAGGGGTTGATAAAAATACCGTTTCAAGCTATATCAGTATTCTTATTCAGGCATATGTGGTATTTAAACTTCCAAGTTTCAGTAGAAATCTACGGAATGAAATAAAAACAAATCAGAAAATATATTTCTATGATACAGGGGTTCGGAATACGGTAATAGGAGACTTCAATCCATTAGAGCTACGCCAAGATAAAGGTGGACTTTGGGAGAATTTTTTAATTGCTGAACGCATCAAACAAATACAATATCAAGGCAGTTTAGCAAAACCTTATTTCTGGAGAACGGCGCAGCAACAGGAGATTGATTATGTAGAGGTGAATTCAGGAAAAATAGATGGCTTTGAGATGAAATGGAATCCAAAAGCGAAAGTAAAACGACCAAAGAAATTTATGGAAACCTATAATGCCGAGATTCAAATTGTCCATCGAGATAATTTTAGAGATTTTCTGAATTAGAGTTATATTGAGTATTTTAATATGCCGAGTTATCATTGCCTTTCGGTAATATGTAAGTAAAATTAAATATTACTGCTCAGAATCTTATATTTGTGAGGGAAGGTTTTTCAGAAAATAAGCAAAATTTTGCTAATGCAGAACTAGTATCTACATGGATAAGTTTTTCAATAAGCTCAGCAATAGAAAACAATCCTGGATATTCAGATTGTAAAAATTTAAAAAAATTGGGTAAGACTACATATTAAAGGAATTTCAAAAAATACCTTAAGGTATCCCTATTCGTATCCTCAAAAATTAAAAACCCCTGTAAAAACAACGTTTTACAGGGGTTTCGTACTCGAGGTGGGAATCGAACCCACACTCCCGAAAGAACTGGATTTTGAATCCAGCGCGTCTACCAATTCCGCCACTCGAGCGTTTATATTTGATTAAATTATAATGTTCAATCAAATTCGGAATGCAAAACTATAAAATATTTTTAATCCACAAACTAAAAATAGTCACAATTATACTTTAAGAGTTCGAAATAATTTCTAAATTTGCACCTCGTTTTACGAGTTACAGCGATAAATAACTATTAAACAATATATTAGAATGCCTTATTCGGTGCCAGATCCAAAGATATTTGCTTGTACACAAAGTCAAGTTTTAGCTGAAAAAATTGCAAAAGCCTTTGGAGCAGAATTGGGAAATGTATCGTTTTCTAGATATAGTGACGGCGAATTTCAGCCTTCATTTGAAGAGTCGGTAAGAGGTACAAGGGTTTTTATCATTGGCTCTACCAATCCAAGTTCTGAGAATTTAATGGAAATGCTGCTTATGCTCGATGCCGCGAAAAGGGCGTCGGCAAGGCATATTACGGCTGTAATGCCATATTTTGGATGGGCAAGGCAAGATAGAAAAGACAAACCAAGGGTGCCGATAGGTGCAAAATTGGTGGCCAAGTTATTAGAGTCTGCTGGAGCAACAAGAATTATCACAATGGACCTCCATGCCGATCAAATTCAAGGTTTTTTCGAGAAACCGGTAGACCATTTATTTGCTTCAACCATATTTTTGCCGTACTTGCAAAGTTTGGAGCTGGACAATTTAACGATAGCTTCACCAGATATGGGTGGCTCCAAAAGGGCATATGCATATTCTAAATATTTAAGCAGCGATGTGGTTATTTGTTATAAGCAACGTAAAAAAGCCAATATAATAGACCACATGGAACTAATTGGTGATGTAACGGGAAAAAATGTGGTTTTGGTAGACGATATGGTCGATACGGCAGGCACCTTGACCAAGGCGGCCGACCTTATGATAGAAAAAGGAGCATTGAGCGTACGGGCCATATCCACACATGCATTGCTTTCAGGAAATGCATATGAAAGAATAGAGAATTCTAAGCTTACCGAATTGATCGTGACCGATTCTATTCCGCTTAGAAAACAGAGCGAAAAAGTAAAAGTATTGAGTTGTGCCGAACTGTTTGCAGACGTAATGCACAGAGTACACCACAATACTTCAATCAGCTCTAAATTTTTAATGTAAATTAATAATTTAATTTTTATATAATGAAGTCAATTACAATCAAAGGATCTCAAAGAGAAAGCGTGGGCAAAGCATCGACTAAGGCCTTACGTAATGCTGGAAAGGTTCCTTGCGTATTATACGGAGGGGATAAGCCATTACACTTTTCAGCTGATGAAATAGCATTTAAAGACTTGGTGTACACTCCAAATGCGCACACCGTAGTTATTTCATTGGAAAAAGGAGGTAAGCACAATGCTATCCTACAGGATATTCAGTTTCATCCTGTAAGCGATCAAATCTTGCATATTGATTTTTATCAATTGTTTGATGATAAAGAAGTTACAATGGATATTCCTGTAAGGAAAAAAGGGAATTCACCAGGGGTAATTGCCGGGGGCGTTTTACGTATAAACCAACGTAAACTTAAAGTAAAGGCGTTGCCTACAAACCTTCCCGATTATATCGATGCAGATGTTTCTGGATTGGAAATAGGCAATAAACTGTATGTTACTTCTTTGGTTAGCGAAGATTATAAGATAATGCACCCGGACAATACGGTGGTATGCCAGGTAAGAGTATCGCGTGCCGCAATGAAAGCTGCTCAAGATGCCGCTAAAGAAGAAAAAGCTGCAACTAAAGCTGCTGCTCCTGCCGCCGCTGCTGCTCCAAAGGCAGAATAATTCAGCTTAAACGAATATATATTAAAAAGCATCTCATTTTCGGGATGCTTTTTTAATTTTGTATCATACCGTACCGGCATATGATTCATTTTATTAAAAAACTATTTGGCAAAGAAGAAGAAATAGATAACATGAAAAAATTTTTAGTTGTTGGGCTTGGCAACATTGGTTCTGAATACGAAAATACAAGGCACAATATAGGCTTTAAGGTTCTTGATTTTTTTGCTGAAAAAGAAACCATGACTTTTGAAGCCAATAAACTGGGATCAACTTCAATCTATAAATTTAAAGGAAGGACATTTATTTTTTTAAAACCGGCCACTTATATGAACTTAAGTGGGAAAGCCGTTAAATACTGGATGACAAAGGAGAAAATAGCATTAGAGAATCTTTTGGTTATTACCGATGATATCAATTTATCTTTTGGCACAATCCGGTTAAAAACAAAAGGGAGCGATGGCGGCCATAACGGATTAAAAGATATTCAAAATCAATTGGGCACACAAAACTATGCGCGCTTTCGTTTTGGGGTCGGTGCCGATTTTTCAAAAGGGAGACAGGTTGATTATGTGCTGGGTGAATGGAGCGAAGAAGAATACGGAAAACTTAAAGAACGTTTGGAACGTGCTGCCGAACTGATAAAATCTTTTGGTACGGCCGGCATTAACAACACCATGAACCATTTTAACAATACTTGATAATTACTCTATTTTAAATTGAGATACTTCTGAAATCGAGGAATTTCCTTGGGAATCGGTCGATATAATTTGCCAATAATAAATTCCTGGAGTCGTAAGCAAAGAGTATGTGTAACTTTCTTCTGTAATATTAGTGGCAACGCTTATCGTTGGCGGGTCGTTAGGCCCCAACAACAATTCAAAGCCGCTAATGTCGTTATCTATGTCGGTGCCGTTCCAGCTAAAATATATGGTATTATTGGACTCGTATAAAGTGGCACCAGACTTTGGTTCCAGTAAATCGGCCGGGAATGGTGGGTAATTTATGGCTCTTTCCCCTGCATTGTAAAATTTCCAGGTATTACTGTTAACCAATTCGTTCGTGCTGGTATTGAGCGAGGTAACAAACCAGGAATATGGCACGCCCCTTTCCAGGGCAACTTCCATAAAAGGAGTATTACTTGTATATGTTTCGGTGTTTCTTGTTGTGAGGTTTCTTATGGATAATTGGTAAGTGTCTGTATTTTCTGAGGCATTCCACTCAAATGTAATGGTACTTGTACTTGGGTTGGAGGTGTTAACAACACCTTCGGTACACGCTGAGTTTTCTTCCGGAAAAACCAAGGTAACGGCAGTAGGTGGAGAAGGAGGGGAATCGTCACTATTTCCACAACCCGATAAGGAGATTATCAAAAAGAGACCATATAATAGAAAGTATTTTTTCATCAGGATTATTGTTTTATAATTTTCATGGTATTAGAGCCCAATTGGTTCTTCACTTGCATTAAATACATCCCAGAAGTTAAATCTCCAAGGTTCATTTTTACTTTTCCGTTATAATCGGCTTCATATTTCATGCTTTTTATCAGTCTTCCCGTGGCGTCAAAAAGGCTAATGTTGTTGTTGCCGTTTTCCAACCCTGTATATATGGTAATCCTGTCTTGAAAAGCGTTCGGGTATACCGAAATACTCCCCGGTGTAACAATAAGCTCTTGATAAGTTCCCTGACAGTTTTTATGGGTGCTGACCTTTAAGGTATTTATGCCCTTTTTTAAGGAAAGCTCAACGTTTTCCCTGTTTGTTTTAGAAATTACCCCGTTTAATTCTATAACGTATAAATCGCTACCCGATAATTCTAAAGAAACGCTATTCCCATTCTTGTTTTTACTCGAAAAAACCGTTAATGGTTGCGGTTCGTGTATGTTAATGTTGAAGCATTGCTGGTATTCGTTGTTTTCATCAACATAAAAGCAAAGCTCATAAGCTCCGGTAGGCAAGTCGGTAAACTCGGTATTTTGTGTAAACGGATTTGAAGATACTAGGCCGTTTCCAGTTAGTATGGCCGTATAATTATGGGCTTCTGCGGTTTCAATGGTAACGGTTCCGCTTATGTCGCCTATACATGGCTGATCGGTTACGGAAATGGTATAATTGTTTTCGGCGACACTAAAAACTTCACATCCATGTACATCTACTTTTGTTCCTTGTGGTGTATTGGGGCAATTATCGTTGCTATCCAAAACACCATCGTTATCTGTGTCTGGTTGAAAATCACCATTAACGCATAGGTTTAAGGTGAAGGAGTTGATATTTCCACCGTCCCCGTCGTTCGAGTCGTCCACTTGAAGCCTCCAAGTTCCTTTGGCTAACTTACCCATTAAACCTGCCAATGGCTGGTTGGGTTTTATGTCGCCTGAAATAGTCGGGGAAGAGTTCGAGCATATAAGTGTGTTTCCTTCATCCGTGAAGGTGGCTTGTATATTGTCCCTATCACCACATTGTTCGGCAAGTAAGGTAATAGTAGTCCCGGAGGGAGATATTAAATAAATAGTAAGATCTTCCATCCATGTGTGGGAAATATCTACCGTTACGGTTGCACTGTTTATAATTCCTTGTTCATTGATATTCAATGTAGCTGAAGCCGAATTACTGCCGGTACTTGAAATAGCTACATTGGCATTGCTGGTAAAACTCTCGCAGGTAATATTTACGGTAGTAAATGAAAAGGCATTGCTGAAAGTTCCTTCACCGCAATCGTTTATAGGTTTTATGTGCCAATAATAAGTTGTAAGTTCTTCAAGGTTGGTTGGCTGAAATTGATTGATAGAAATGGTATCGGATAATAATATTGCACTAAAGTCCGGGGCTTCGGAAACTTCAATTTCATATGCGCTTGCATTGTTGTACGGGGCCCAGCTTAAAATTGTGTTTAAGGGGATTTCTATGGCATTGTTTGCTGGGGAGTTTAATGATATGAGATTAAATGTAGACGAATATATGGACAGCTCGATGGGATATTCTTTAATCTCGCCGCCCGAGGCGGTCGCAACAATTGTGAAATTATTTGTCCCGAGCGATAAATTTGCAGAACCACTTAAGCTAGCGGTTATAACTGTACCGGAAGTATACGCCTGTGTTTGGTCGAAAGTAACAGTTAAACCGCTTGGAACGTCTTCTGCTGTAAAGGTAACGGTTTGGTTAAAGCCATTATAAGCGTTATACGTAAAAGGGATGTCCCTATTGTCGGGTTGGCATACATTATGTTCTAAAGTATTGAAGATGAGCGCAAAATTGGAAGGTTGAATTTCTAGAACAGCTTCGTTTAGTGCAAAATAGATATTGTCCACGGCCTTTACCATAATCCTGGCGTTGGCAGTGGTAATATCGCCTGGAATTACAACTTGTTTTACGCCATCGTTTTTAGTGTTTTGGGCCAATGAAACTAAGTTCTCAAAATTGTTGTCGATAATTAAATAGATGTCTACAAAACCTGTTCCAATGGGTAGTTCATCGGTATCTGCAACATTCCAGTTAATGGTGTAAACTGATCCTCCCTGTAGGCTTTGGGGCGTGTTTTGCGAAGTTACTGCAAACTCGTTTCCGGTATCTATTGTATGAACGGTAAGATCGGCTCTTGCCGTTTGTCCTCCTTCTGCATTATTGTCCCTTACCAATAAAGAAAAATTAAGGTTTCGAGAAACTGTAGGAACCACTTCCCACATGGAGGCAAGGTCGTTGTTTAAAATAGCGGTTTTCTCTGGAAAATACCTTTTAGAGGACAAAGATGGTGGTTTAGACCTAAACATAGGGCCGCCTTCTGCATCGGGTTGGGGTGGTTGTACAGAAACTTCATTGTTTTGTTGTTCCCAACAATAGGTAAGCATATCGCCATCTACATCGGTAACCGAAGCATCAAGGGCAAATGGTGTGCCGGCAGGAATAGTATAATTATTTAATGATGCAATTACGGGTGCTTGATTATTCAGCGTAGAAGTAGAAGCACAAGTGCTGTTTCCAGCGGTAATATTATCCCAGATTTGAGAAATGCTTATGGCGTGAAAATAGGCATCGCTGTTTCCTTGCACATCGTTGGGGCATATTCCGGCATATCCCATGATGGTAGACCCACTTCCGGGCTCTACCGATGTTGCGGCACTTCTATTGGAATTACACGAATTGTTAAAAGTATGTGTGGCCCCAAATTGGTGCCCCATTTCATGAGACACGTAATCAATATCAAAAGGGTCACCAACAGGGCTTTCATAGCCTGTTACGCCACGGGCTTTGGTAGAAGTACATACCGATGCCACCTGAGCTATGCCGTCGCCGCCATTGGTTGTTTTGGTAAAAACATGGCCAATATCATAATTGGCCGGGCCTATTGCCGCATCTATTAAATCCTGTATTTCATCGTTTATTATTGTTTCAGAATTATTATTTGTCAACCCATCTGTGTCGGGATCCAGAAAAACAATTTCATCGTCGTTGGCAATAAGTTGTAGTGTAATGGCAAGATCGTTTTCATACACACTGTTTACACGGGTTATTGTTGTATTCATTGCCGAAAGTACAGCTGCTTTTTGCTGTGCTGTTGTGCCATTGGTAAGGCCGGCCTCGGCAATTTGAAATTGGGCATATTCACCGGTACAGGCCAAAGCTAACCTGTAGGTTCTTAACTGGCTGTCGTCTACAGGTTTTAACGAGGTGTTTGTTTTGTTGTCTTTACTGCCCATGGCCCCTTTATTGGAGATAACCTTGCATTGAAAATCTGGGCTTTTAAAATCGCTTTTTTGCGCTAAATAATAGGTGTCTTTTTGATTTTTTGTGGGATTTATATAGGTTCTTTTATTTCCGTCAAGTATCATTCCATGAAAGCCTAATGCATCGACAGAGAAATAAATTCTTTTAAGTGGGTTTTCCACAGAAACCCCAACATATGATTTTATGTCTGGGTATTTTTTTGCCAGCTCCTCATTTAATACATTGCTTTCAACTACCCTAAATTGTCCATATTTGTTTGCCGCTACCGGAAAGTCAATAAGTATATCGGAAACCTTTCTTTGTCGGGACTCGCTTCTTTTTGGGCTGTTTTTTAATTTGGTTTTTAAATTTTTAACATTGAGTTTATAGCCAATATCAGTCGCTCCTTTTTTTAAAAGAAGGTTTTTTTGTTTTGTTTCAGCAGAAGTCCAAATAGACTTATCTTGCGATAAAACCGTGGAGCAACATAATAAAGCACTAAAAACAATAAGAAAACGAGTAATTTTCATCATTTTTATAAAAAGTCTGGGAATAAAAATAGTCAAAATTGCCGACTGATATTTAAAAAATTAATAAATCCCGATTATTATTTAATTAAATATTCACTTTTAAATTCGTTATTTTGTGATGTGTATCCGTCAATGGATTAAATATGCAGTTGATGATGGATGCATGGTTGTATTGCATGTTCATTTTATTTTTTTGATTGCTGTATAAGGTAATCCATAGATAAGAATAAAAAGAAGGGCGAAAATTATATAAGTTCAACAGAAATATAACCTATTGAAGTTGATGTAAGTTTAACATTAAATGCTTATAAGTGATTATAAAGCGTAACCTTTTTGATAAAGAAGAAAACTATTATACAGTTGTAACTGTAGGGACTTTTGATGGTGTTCATGTGGGGCATAGAAAAATTATAGAAAAACTTGTTGCCAATGCTAAGGCAAACGATTTAAAATCTACCATCCTTACTTTTTTCCCACACCCGAGAATGGTGCTTCAGCAATCATCAGACCTGAAACTACTGAATACCTTGGAAGAAAAAATTTCAATATTGAAAGAAACCAGGTTGGACCAATTAATTATCCATCCCTTTACCAAAGAATTTTCCAGGTTAACGGCCGAGCAATACGTAAAGGAAGTACTTGTGGATAGCATTAACGCCAAAAAGGTTATTATTGGCTATGATCATAGATTTGGAAGAAATAGAACGGCAACGATTAAAGATTTGATAAAATTTGGGGAAAAGTACGATTTTGAAGTCGAACAGATTTCAGTAGAAGAAGTAGACGAAGTTTCCGTAAGCTCTACAAAAATTAGAAAAGCCCTGAACGAAGGGGATATAGAAACGGCAAATACCTTTTTAGGGTATCCCTATATGCTGTCGGGAACCATTACAAAAGGTAAGGGGCTCGGTAAACAAATTGACTTCCCCACAGCCAACATTTCTATTAAGGAAAAATACAAATTGGTGCCCAAAAAAGGAGTGTATGTGGTAAAAAGCAATTACAATGATGTGGTTGTTTACGGAATGATGAACATTGGCTATAACCCTACCGTAAACGGGCAGAAAAAGACCATTGAAGTACACTTTTTAAACTTTGATGAAGATTTGTACGATAAGGAAATTAGTGTGGAGTTGCTTGAAAGGTTGCGCGACGAAAAACGGTTCGACTCTATTGAGGATTTAAAAAAGCAGCTTGTAAAAGATAAAGAGGCGACCATGGCCTATATTTCTAAAAACGATGCTCAATAAGTTTCTTTTTACCAGGGTAGACAATTCCCCGCTTGTTGTTTTTAGGGTAATCTTCGGGTTGCTCATCTTTTTGGAGGCAACCGGGGCAATTTTTACAGGCTGGGTAAAAAAAACATTGGTCGATCCAAAATTTACATTCAACTTTATCGGGTTGGATTTTTTACAGCCTTTACCCGGCAATGGGATGTGTTTTTATTATGCCGTTATGGGTATTTTTGGATTACTGGTAATGCTTGGTTATAAATACCGTTTTAGCATTGGGGCTTATACGGTTATGTGGGCTGGCGTTTATTTTATGCAGAAGAGTTCGTACAACAATCATTATTATTTATTGCTTTTGCTTTGTTTTATAATGTTTTTATTGCCCGCAAGCCGATATTTCTCCTTAGACGCCAAGTACAATCCGTCCTATAAAAAAATGTCCATGCCAAGATGGTGTACATTGATCGTTATTCTTCAGGTCTGGATTGTATATACCTATGCAGCGGTTGCAAAACTCTATCCCGATTGGTTAGATTTATCGGTAGTTAAAATGTTAATGGTGCCCCGGGAACATTATTTTTTAATAGGTGGGCTACTTCAACAAAAATGGGCACATATTATTATTACCTACAGCGGTATTTTGTTCGATCTGCTTATTGTGCCATTGTTGCTTTGCAGAACAACCCGAAAATGGGCTTTTATTGCTTCTATTTTCTTTCATTTATTCAATTCGTTTGTTTTTCACATCGGTATATTTCCGTATATGTCCATGGCATTTGCTCTTTTCTTTTTTGAAGCTGAAACTATTAGAAGTCTATTTCTTAAGAAGAAAAAACTGTATACTGACCACGAAGTTATAATACCTAATTATAAGAAACCGCTTTTAATTTTTGGAAGTATTTACTTCATGGTTCAAATTGCACTCCCGCTCCGCCATTGGCTTATAAAAGACAACGTGCTCTGGACAGAAGAGGGGCACCGCTTGAGTTGGCGCATGATGCTCCGGGGAAAATCGGGAATGATCTCCTTTCAGGTGTTAAATCATACAACGGGCAATAGGTACAAAGTTAACCTAGATGATTATTTGTCCTCTAAACAACGTCAACGAATTGCAACAAAACCAGACATGATTTGGCAATTTGCCCAGTACCTGAAGAAAGAATATGCTAAAAAGGGAGACAGTATTTCTGTGTATGTTTCCACCAGTAAAGTTAGTGTAAACCGTGGTCCATGGCAGGATTTTGTAAAACCGGATATCGATATTGCCAACAAGCCGTGGCACTATTTTAAGCACGAAGACTGGATATATCCATATAAGCAGGATTCAAATAAAGATTAAGTGCATGGATATTGGTAAAAAAGACTTAAAATAGATTTCTTTATCACTTGTAAACCCGTAAATTTGTGGCTTGGTTTTTGGTTAAACAAAAGCTAAACCATAGGCTTTTTTTAATTTAATTTTTAAGTATTATCATGCTTCAAGTACAATTTATTAGAGACAATAAAGAAGAGGTTATTAAGCGTTTAAAAGTAAGGAACATAGATGCTTCCTTTTTGATAGGACAGGTAATTGTTTTGGATGAAGAGCGTAGATCGCTCCAAACAAAACTGGATAACACTCTTGCCGAGTCCAATAAATTGTCGAAGGAGATAGGGGCACATTTTAAAAGTGGGGCCATCGATAAGGCCAATGCCTTAAAAGCACAGACGGGAGAATTAAAAGAAGCTTCAAAAACATATAATGAACAGCTTAATGAAAAAACGGAAGCGTTAACGGCGTTGCTGTATCAAATCCCCAATGTTCCACATCCGTCTGTTCCTGACGGGAAGTCAGACGAAGATAATGAGGAAATATATAAAGAAGGGGACGTGCCAACATTGCACGGAGATGCATTGCCGCATTGGGAACTGGCAAAAAAATACGACATTATCGATTTTGATTTAGGCGCAAAAATAACTGGTGCCGGTTTTCCCGTATACAAAGGAAAAGGGGCCCGGTTGCAGCGTGCCTTAATCGCATATTTTTTAGATAAAAACACCCAAGCGGGATATAAGGAATATCAAGTACCACATATGGTGAACGAAGCATCTGGTTATGGAACCGGTCAGTTGCCCGACAAAGAAGGGCAAATGTACCATGTTGGGGCAGACGATTTGTACTTGATTCCAACTGCGGAAGTTCCAGTGACCAATTTCTTTCGGGACGAAATTTTAAACGAAGCCGATTTTCCAATATGTTGTACGGCCTATACGCCATGTTTTAGAAGAGAGGCCGGAAGTTATGGGGCCCACGTTAGGGGTTTAAATAGGTTGCATCAATTTGATAAGGTCGAGATTGTTCGTGTTGAGCATCCGGACAATTCCTACAAAGCTTTTGACGGGATGTTGGAACATGTAAAAGAAATCTTGCGAGAGCTAAAGTTGCCATTTAGAATATTGCGGTTATGCGGTGGCGACCTTACTTTTACGGCAGCATTGACATTCGATTTTGAAGTATATTCAACGGCGCAAGAAAGGTGGCTGGAAATTAGCTCGGTATCAAACTTCGAAAATTACCAGGCCAATAGGCTAAAACTGCGTTATAAAGACGAAAACGGAAGAAGCGTTTTGGCACATACACTAAACGGAAGCTCCTTGGCCTTGCCAAGAGTATTGGCAGGAATATTGGAAAATTGCCAAACCCCGGAGGGAATTAAAATTCCAGAAGTTTTGGTACCGTATACAGGTTTTGACATGATTTCATGATGTAGTAGTAATATTACAATTTTATTAATATTAAATCAAAAATAGGGGAGTATAATAATTTTTGTGTAAAAAATCGTATATTTAGTGTGGTGATATAGAATCGGAATTAAGGAATAATCCTATATTTTAGATTGGTTAATAGCATTATCATCAAATCGGGGCCCAGGCAATGCTGTTTTGGGTCCTGTATTTTTAAATCTCCCTTGACTCCTAAACTTCTTTTTCGTTTTAATGCATTATCTTTGAATAATAAGCCGTTCCTTATCTAAAACAACACGGCAAACCATAAAAAGTATACCGGTGAAGCGCTCAATTCTATTCATATTTGTTTTATTTCAATGTATGGCCCTTTTTGCTCAAGATGAGGCAATAGCACGTCAGTATTTTGAAAAAGGGGAATTTGAAAAGGCGATTGTTTATTATAAAAAATTATATACAAAAAACCCAAACAACAGAAGTTATCTAATGGGGTTGGTGTCTTCATACCAACAATCGGAAAAATATGTCGAAGCCGAAAAAGTATTGCTGCAAAAATTGGACAATGGGAATGTATATCCGGTATTGTATGTAGAAACGGGCTATAATTACCAATTAATGGGGAAAATGCAAAAAGCCGAAACATATTACAACAAGGCCATTGCCACGTTGGACGAAAACCCAAATTATGCTTATGCCGTTGGAAATGCATTTAAAGGCAAAACATTACTGGATAATGCTATTGCCACCTATAAAAAAGCAATGAAGCTCAATCCTGAATTTAATTTTAATTACGACCTGGCTTATATCTATGGCGAAAAAGGAGATATTGAAAATATGTATGAAATGTATCTCGACCTTATGGTTGAGCGGGCAAATTTGGTGGGGAACATAAAAAGAAATCTATCTAGGTTTATAGATAGCAATGTAGGAAACGAAAACAGCGCGCTGTTTAAAAAGTTGCTCTTAAAACGTGCCCAGACCGACCCAAATGTCCTGTGGAACGAACTGCTTAGCTGGTTGTTTATTCAGCAGGGACAATACAAAAGTGCCTATGCCCAAGAAAAAGCCATTTACAAAAGGTCTCCGGAAACTTCGTTGAACAGTATTGTTGACCTTGCCAAAATTGCATTGGAAAATAACGATGCCGAAACCGCTAAAAGCATATACGAATTTATAATAGCCGAAAGCCGCGACACACAATTGTTGATTCATTCCAAACTGGAATTGATAAATATCGACCTTGCAAATGCACACAAAAAAGATAATGCTAAAATCGAAACGGCATTTAAGCAACTTTTGGCCGAATATGGCGAGAATACACAAACATTACCAATCCAAATAGCGTATGCACGTTTTCTGGCATTTAAGCTCTCAGAAACCGATATGGCCGAAGCACGTTTAAAAAAAGCGCTGGAACTTCCTATAAATAAATATGCAGAAGCACAGATAAGAATGACCTTGGCCGATATTTTGGTATACGATGAAAAATTTAATCAGGCTTTAATATATTATTCGCAAGTGCAAAAAGACCTTAAAAATGATGTATTGGGGCAAGAAGCACGCTTTAAAGTTGCCCAGACAAGTTTTTATAAGGGCGATTTTGAATGGGCCGAGACGCAGTTAAAAGTATTAAAATCGTCCACATCCCAACTTATAGCAAACGATGCGCTGCAATTAAAACTTTTAATATCCGACAATAAGCTGGGAGACACCACACAAGTTGCCTTGAAACTTTACGCCGAAGCCGATTTGTTGGCCTATCAAAATAACGATGATGGGGCCATGGCTATATTAAGCACCATTTTAAGCGACCACAAGGGAGAACCCATTGAAGATGAAGCTTTGTTTAAGCAGGCTTCGCTCTTTGAAAAACATGGCGATTATGAAAAGGCCGTTCTTGATTATCAAAAAATAATAACCTTTTACCCTACCGATATATTAATGGACGATGCCCTTTATAAATTGGCAATGCTCTATAAAAACGAATTGTCTAAACCAGATGAGGCAAAGCAATTGCTTGAACGGATTATTTATGAACATCAGGATAGTATCTACCTTATAGACGCAAGAAAAGAATACCGTTCCATAAGAGGGGACCAAGTGGAATGATGATTTACAAATAGGTAAAAGAAATAAGTTTCCCCAAAAATTAAAACTGGTTAAAACATATTTTAACCTTAAACAACAAAAACTACAAATGTACATATACAACGTAACCGTTAATATAGAAGAACAAGCGCAAAACGAATGGCTGGATTGGATGCAAAAAGAGCACATTCCCGACATGCTTGCTACCGGAAAATTTACCAGCGCCAAAATAATAAAGGTATTGGTTGAAGAAGAAATGGGAGGGATAACCTATTCTGTACAATATTATACCAAAGACAGGGAAACCCTGCAACGATATTATAAAGAGGATGCCCAAAATTTGCGTAATAAAGCACTGCAAAAATTTGCTGATAAATTTGTTGCTTATAGAACGGAGCTGGAAATTGTAAGCGAGCATTAAAATAAATGTATAGGAAGCAAAGCGGCTACGGATATATGTAAATTTTGTAATGACTTTTTTAGGAAGTGGCCGTGAAATATTAATTGAATGAAAAAGAAGAAGAAATTTGAGCACAAAGCTGCATATAGGCCCAGTAAGCAACAAGAAGGCGCTGTCCGTGCAAAAAAACATCTGGGTCAACATTTTTTAAAAGATGAAAATATAGCTCAAAAAATTGGAGATACATTAACATTGGCCAACTACAAACAAGTTTTGGAGATAGGCCCCGGGATGGGGGTGTTGACAAAATGCCTGTTGAAAAAAAACATAGACGTATATGCAATGGATCTGGATACCGAGTCCATTGCTTATTTACAACAGAATTTTATGTTGGAGCATGCCGGTACTGCAAATACTAAAAATGTTTTTAAAGTAATAGAGGGTGACTTTTTAAAATACGATGTGTCCAAAATTTTTGGAAAAGAGGCATTTGCCATTACCGGGAATTTCCCTTATAATATATCATCGCAAATTGTTTTTAAAGCACTGGAACTTCGTGATCAGGTCCCAGAATTTACCGGGATGTTTCAAAAAGAAGTGGCCGAACGTATATGCGAAAAAGAAGGTAACAAAACCTATGGCATACTTTCGGTATTGGTACAGGCGTTTTACCGGGCAGAATATTTGTTTACCGTTTCCGCGGAAGTATTTAACCCACCGCCAAAAGTACAATCGGGGGTTTTACGTTTATCAAGAAAGGAAGATTATACCCTGCCGTGCAACGAGAAACTGTTTTTTAGGGTAGTGAAAGCTGCATTTGGGCAAAGAAGAAAAACATTGCGAAACAGTTTAAAAGCATTTAATCTGACCGATAATTTAAAAGAAGATATTATATTTGACCGACGACCGGAACAGATGAGTGTAGAAGACTTTATAGTACTTTCAGTTAGAATTGAAAAAGATATAACGTAAGTTGCGCAAGGGCTATAGCGGATAGCCAGGCTTGTGCGCCCAAAAAGAAAAGTAAGTATGGTTCCATTTAAACTTAGCGACGAGCTTATCGAGCAAATAGAGCAACTCATTGAAACCAATGCGGATGCTACCCTATTGCATATGATGGAGGAATTTCATTATGCCGATGTTGCTGAGATTATCCATGAACTGAACCTGGACGAAGCTACGTATATTATTAAGCTGCTCGATAGTGAAAAAACTTCGGATGTACTTACAGAGCTGGATGAAGATATAAGAGAGCAGATTTTAGGCAATCTTTCGGCCAAGGAAATCGCAGAGGAGATTAGTAAACTGGATACCGATGATGCTGCCGATATTATTGCCGAGCTTCCGGAAGAGCGCGTTAATGAAATTATTGCCCAGATAGACGATAAGGAGCATGCCCGGGATATCGTGGAGCTTTTGCGTTACGACGAAAATTCTGCTGGTGGGCTAATGGCAAAGGAACTGGTAAAGGTTAATGAAAACTGGAATGTTCTTACCTGTGTCAAGGAAATGCGCCGCCAGGCCGAGAATGTTACCCGGGTGCATTCTATTTACGTGGTGGACAATGATGAAAAACTTAAGGGAAGGCTTTCCTTAAAAGATTTATTGACCACTTCTACCAAAGCCGAAATTAGCAGTGTGTACATACCAAAAGTAGACTATGTTACAGTAAATGACAAGGCCGAGGATGTGGCCCGCTTGATGTCGAAATACGACTTGGAGGCCATTCCGGTAATAGACGAACTTGGCAGATTGGTTGGGCGTATTACGATTGACGATATCGTGGACGTTATTAGGGAAGAAGCCGAAAAAGATTACCAGTTGGCAGCAGGTATTACACAAGATGTAGAAGCCGATGACGGTATTTGGGAACTTACACGCGCTAGGCTCCCGTGGTTGCTCATCGGGATGTTGGGCGGTCTGGGTGCGGCCAGTATTATTGGGAGCTTTCAGGGAGCCATGAATAAATTCCCGATTTTGTTGAGCTTTGTGCCGCTTATTCAGGCAACGGCAGGAAACATGGGCGTGCAATCGTCTGCAATTGTAGTGCAGGCCTTGGCCAACGATAGTATTCGGGGCGAACTTTTAAAACGTTTGGCAAAAGAGTTCATGTTGGGGCTTATTAATGGTATTGCCATTGCCTTTGTAGTTTTAATTATAAGCCATTTTTTGTTTAAAACCCCTTATTTGGTTTCGGCTACCATTGGCGTTGCCTTAATTACCGTTATAATTATTGCCGCTATTATTGGTACCTTTGTACCCATATTCCTTGATAAAAAGGGAATAGACCCCGCGGTTGCTACTGGGCCTTTTATAACCACCAGCAACGATGTATTTGGTATATTGATTTACTTTACCATTGCAAAGATTATTTTAGGTTTTTAAAATTTAACATTCTATCCCTAAAATAAATATTAAATCCCCCGTTTTTTTTATATACAATCCCCTTAACGTATTTTTTGTACTTATAACACTTAAAAATATCTAGATAAATGTTAAATATTAATAAAAATATTCTCACATTTAGGGGCATATATTATTTTTACGTAAAATTAAATCCTAAAAGGAGCGTTTAGGCTTCTTTAGGTTTTGAGATGAAAGAAGAAGAAAGAATAAACATATCTACTAAGAAGTATGTCAGGCAACTATATACTGTAAACAGTAACCTTAAAGAGGTGTACAACGAATGTCAGTATTATATGTCGCATACCGAGTTAAAGGAATTTTACGAAAAGAGTTTTTTTTCTAAAAACAACTTTTCAAACAACCTATATTCTTATTTAAAGGTTAGGAACAAAGGTGTTCTTTTTTTAACCGATTTAAAGACTTCCTATTTTATAAGTTGCCTTACTTTTCAATTGATTTTTCAAAAGGATAAAATCAAATTTTTATTTAAAAAAGCTTTAAAACTGGAAGAGCGCAATTTTGAACTCTTAAAAAAATTGCTTAAAACCAGTGCCCTGCCCGAGAGCCTTGTACCGATTCTTAAAAATCATCACGACAGCCAGGCAACACGAATTGCTGCCATTAAAAAAGTTTTAAAGGACCAACAATAAAAAGAGGTTGTATTACGTAAACTACTGCGTCCAAAAGGCTTGGTTTTTTAATTTTCATAATACCTTTGCATAGCAATATATTAATAATCGAACTCAGGTTAATAGCACAAATGAATATTTTACACATAGATACAAACCATGAGCTTCTTATAGATCAATTAAACGAAGCGGGTTATACAAATGAAACGGATTATACTTCGCCTAAAGAGGAAATTGAAAAAAAGATACATCAATATGACGGGATGATAATCCGGAGCCGTTTTCCCATAGACGAAAAGTTTTTAAGAAAAGCCACTAATTTGAAATTTATAGGCCGTGTCGGGGCCGGGCTTGAAAATATTGATGCAGAAGTAGCCAAAGAACTCGGCATAAAACTGTTTAACGCTCCCGAAGGTAATAGAAATGCTGTGGGAGAGCAGGCATTGGGCATGCTCTTGTCTTTGTTCAATAACTTAAACCGTGCTGACAGGGAAGTACGCAACGGAATATGGAAAAGAGAAGAAAACAGAGGCTTGGAGCTAGAAGGTAAAACCGTGGGTATAATTGGTTATGGAAACATGGGGAAAGCTTTTGCAAAGAAGCTTAAAGGTTTTGATGTTGAAGTTGTTTGTTACGACATAGTTGGAGGTGTAGGCGATGATAATGCAAGGCAAGTTGGTATTTTGGAATTTAAAAAGAATGCTGATATTGTAAGTTTGCATACACCACAAACGCCGGAAACCTTAGAAATGGTCAATATGGAATTTATAAATAGTTTTCAGAAACCTTTTTGGCTTATCAATACGGCCCGGGGTAAAAGCGTAGTAACCAAAGATTTGGTAGCTGCATTGAAATCTGGAAAAATACTGGGTGCCGGACTGGATGTATTGGAATATGAAAAATCTTCTTTTGAGAATTTATTTACAGGAGAAATGCCTGATGCGTTTAAATATTTAATTCATGCCGGTAATGTATTGTTAACGCCACACATTGCGGGTTGGACCGTTGAGAGCAAAGAAAAATTGGCACAAACCATTGTTGATAAAATTAAGGAGAATTTTTCTTAACTTTATAAAGCATGTGTTAGGGGTTAATGCATGTCCATAAATTTTAAGGAAATGCAAATACAGGCAGCCACAGTCCAAGATTATATAAATGCCGTTCCGGTAGATAAAAGAGCCGCATTTAAAGAATTGCGCCGTGTTATACTGGATAATTTGCCCGAAGGGCTGGAAGAAACAATAAGTTATGGAATGATAGGCTATGTTGTTCCGCATAGTATATACCCAAATGGGTATCATTGCAATCCCGATTTGCCGTTGCCTTTTATTAACATTGCATGCCAGAAAAATTTTATAGCGTTATACCACTCGGGGATTTATGCCAATAAGGATCTTTATAGCTGGTTTGTAAATGAGTATCCGTTATACACCAACGATAAGCTGGATATGGGGAAAAGTTGTGTCAGGTTCAAAAAAATAGACAGCATACCATTAAAACTGGTTGCGGCACTGTTAACTAAAATGACGGTAGCGGAGTGGATATCATTATATGAGGAAAATATAAAGCAAAAATGAAAATAGAAAAACCTTATATTTAGCTATTAATTTTATTATCAATCTTGCTTTTTTAGTAAATTAGCCAAACTAACCAATTTAAAAATACAATGAGCGAAAACGAAAAAGATTTTGAAGGAAAAGCGAAACAATTTGCCAAAGAAACTTCAGATGAAGCCAAGAAAACAGCCAATGAATTTTCAGAAGGCGTAAAAGATGCACTAAACCAAGACAATAAAAAAATATTGGCTGGTATTTTGGCTATTGTAGTGGGCGCCTTAGGAATCCATAAATTTATATTAGGCTACAACAAAGAAGGTGTAATAATGCTTGCGGTAAGTATAGTGCTAGGGGCTTTTACCTGCGGGGCCGGAGCCGGTTTGATGGGCATTGTTGGCCTGATTGAAGGAATTATCTATTTAACAAAGTCAGACGAAGAGTTTTACAACACATACCAAGTGGGTAAAAAAGCTTGGTTTTAACATAAAAAAGTGCCTGAATATCCATTTGGGCACTTTTTCTGTATTCCCCTATTTACTATTATTGCATAAAGAAGAAAAATAAAATCATGGGGTTTACAAAAAAGTTGGCACATACATTAGAGCAGAATGAACTTTCCGGTATTTTCAAGGCTTTGGGCCATCCTGCCAGGATTTCCATTTTACAGTATATTAGCAACCATCCCAATTGTATATGCAACGATTTGGTTAGGGACATAGATCTGGCCCAAGCAACGATATCCCAGCATTTGGTCGAACTAAAGAAAGTAGACCTTATTCAGGGAAAGCATACAGGGAAAAAAACCTGTTATCACATCAATATCGATAAGCTATATGAAGTTAAACAGTCGGTAGTTACTTTTTTTGATGAGACGCAGTGATATTTTCCATGGTTTGCCGTATTGCCCGAAACAGGCAACCTATTCTAGCTCTTTTTCCCCTTCTTCGTTGTTTTGGTCGTTCATGAATTTTCGTTCCAGTTCTGCCTGAAATTCTTCCATAACAGGTTTTACGGTGCTTTCCGGAAGGTCGGCTATTTTTATATACATCAGTCCGTCCACAGAATTATTAAAAAGCGGGTCTACATTAAAGGCCACGACTTTGGCATTCTGTTTGATGTATTTTTTAATAAGCACGGGCAACCTGAGGTTGCCGGGCTCTACTTCGTCTATCATTCGGTCGAACTTGTTCAGGTCTGCTTCTGTTTCATCAAAAACAAACTCTTTATCGGCATCTTTGAGTTTTACCTTGAACTCTTTTTTCGGACTGATATATTGTGCTACATATGGATCCCAATAATGAGATTTCATAAACTCTATCATCAGTGACTTAGAAAAGTTTGAAAATTGGTTGCTTATGCTCACGCCACCAATAAGGTATTTATGATTGGGATATCTAAGTGTAGTATGCACGATTCCTTTCCATAAAAGAAAAAGCGGCATGGGTTTTTGTTGGTAATCGCTTACAATAAATGCACGCCCCATTTCTATGGATTCGCTCATCATCTTGTACAGTTCGGGCTCAAACTTAAAGAGGTCCTGCATATAAAAACCGTCAATGCCCCTCGTTTTAAATATTTCCGACCCCATTCCCATTCTGTATGCGCCTACAATAGCCTTGGCGTCGTCATCCCATAAAAATAAGTGGTGGTAATATTCATCAAATTCATCAATATCAATGGCTTGATTGGTGCCTTCGCCAACTTCCCGAAAGGTAATTTCTCTCAACCTGCCAATTTCACGAAGGATGTAAGGCATTTTTTTAGCTTTTGCGAGGAAGACTTCGTAGTTTTTACTTTGCAACAGGCGCAGGTCCAGCTCCCGAAGCTCGGTTACTTCGCGGTCCATTAGTTTTTTGCTTACCGGGGTAATGATTTCTTTTGGCGATCGCGGAAACTTAAAACTTGTGGGAACTTTGTCGAACAACCTTCCTTCTTCAAAAGCATTGGAGAGCATGTAGGTTTTTCTTCTTAAAAACTCTGTAAATTCAGTTAGGTTATCATGCTCCTGTTGTGCTTCTACACTAATGGGCCGACCAATCCTTACACGGATTACACGATTACGTTGCGTTAAAAGCTCCGAAGGTAATTTTGCCGTGCGTAGCGTATCGTTCATCTTGGAAAGCCGGTAGAACAATTTACTGTTCTTGGCATGAAAATATATGGGGACAACAGGTACCTCTGCCCTTTTTATAAGTTTCATGGCTGCCTCTTCCCAAGGACGGTCTACAATTAATTTTCCATCGCGGTATGTCGAAACTTCACCTGCGGGAAAAATGCCCAGCGGATGTCCATCACGTAAATGTTTTAGCGATTGTTTAAACCCTGTAATGCTGCTTTTGGCATCCTTGTGTTCTTCGAAGGGATTTACGGGCATGATAAAAGGAACCAATGGTTTAATGCGGTGCAGTAAAAAATTGGCTATAATTTTATAGTCGGGACGCTGTTCAAGAAGCAGTTTTAAAAGTAAAATTCCGTCAATGCCACCTAGCGGGTGGTTTGAAATGGTAATATAGGCCCCGTCTTTTGGGAGCCTTTTAAAATCTTCTTGGGGAATCTCGAAATTAATTTCAAATTCTTCTAATATAGAATTTAAAAAATCAAGGTCGGATTTATCCTTGTGCTTGTCGTAAATTTTATTAAGTGCAGATATGTTGAGTATTTTCATGAGGGCCCAACCGCTCAGTGTGCCCAGAAACCCATATTTATCTGCCTTAATTACTTGTGCAACTTCTTTTGCAGTAACTAATCCCATTTAAAACTGTATTGGTCTCATCAATACAAATATAGAAAAACTAAACTTAGCCTTGGTTTTATTTTACTACCAACTGAACGGTTTCTTGAGTGCGCTGCTCTAATAAAACCTCTCTTCCGTTTTGCAGTGAAGCAATTGCCTTTTCATTAAAATGACGTATGGTATAAAGCGATACATCTTCATAATGGGTTACTTTAAATTTAGACTTTAATACCTTTAAAAGATCGTCAAGTTTGTTGAATTTATTATCAACGCAGACCGAAAAACTGATGGCCGAATTTTGAATGAGGTCTACCTTCATACGGTTGTCGTGAAACAATTTAAATATCTCGCTGATGTTTTCTTCAACAATAAAAGAAAAGTCCAAAGAAGAAAGTCTCATTAAAATTTGGTCTTTTTTTACAATAAAGCACGGAATATTAGGGGAAATCCCTTTGCACTTCATTACCGCGGTACCCTCTTCGGTTGGGTTGACAAAAGATTTTACGTACAATGGTATTTCTTTTCTTTGTAACGGTTGAAGGGTTTTTGGGTGAATTACCGAAGCCCCGTAAAAGGCAAGTTCTATGGCTTCCCGGTACGATATAGTGTTAAGGAGCTCGGCATTTTTAAAGTATCGCGGGTCTGCATTTAGTACACCGGGCACATCTTTCCATATGGTTACCGAATCTGCATTGAGGCAATAAGCAAAGATAGCGGCGGTATAATCCGAGCCTTCTCTTCCTAAAGTAGTGGTAAAGTTGTTCTCGTCGCTGCCTAAAAAGCCCTGTGTAATGTTAAGGCTTTTCTGGTCTATTTTTTCTGAAATATTTTTTTGCGTCTGTTCCCAATTAACGGTTCCTTCCCTGTAATTGTCATTGGTCTTAATGTAATCTCTTACATCCAGCCATTTATTTTTGATGCCCACTTCTTCAAAATAGGCACTAAGGATGGTAGTCGAGATCAATTCTCCATAGCCTACTACTTGATCGTAGACAAAACTATATTTGGGAGATTTGTTCCAGGCCAAAAAACCTTGAACCTGCTCTATAAGCCCTTTTACCTTTGCGTAAATGGGGTGCTTGGTATTGGGGAACAAATCGTTAAGAATATTATTGTGGTAGCTTATTATTTCTTCAAAAGCTGTATGGATTTCGGCTTTGTTTTCAAAGTAATTTTTTACAACTACTTCCATGGCATTGGTGGTCTTTCCCATAGCCGAAACCACCAACAAAGTATTTTCATGGCCAACGACCTGTAATACGTTCACTACATTTTTTATGCTTTCGGCATCTTTAACCGATGCGCCTCCAAACTTAAAAATTCTCATTAATTATGTTTTGCTATAAAATTCTTAATTCCTTGATCGTCCAATTGTACCGTGTCCCAGTCTCTTAGAATGATCGCACCGTTTTTTTTATAAAATTCCACTGCCGGCGTGTTCCAGTCCAAAACAACCCATTCTATGCGTTTTACACCTTCTTTGTGGCCTTGTTTTATAACTTCGGCAAAGAGGGCGCTTCCAATTCCAGATCCTCTGGACGTGTGCCTAACTACAAGGTCCTCCAAATGGATGGTTTTTCCTTTCCAAGTAGAGTACCTTTGGTAAAAAAGGGCAATGCCGTCAATCTTTCCGTCCATTTCGGCCACAAAACATTTAAACAGCGGCCGGGGCCCAAAACCGTCAGCAATTAAATCTTCAACGGTAATCTCCACGGCATTGGATTCTTTTTCAAAATCTGCGAGTTCCTGGATAAGTTCCAGTACCTGCTTCATGTCTTCTTTTACTGCTATTCTAATTGTATGCTTCATATGTGTTACAAATATAACTTATAGTTATAAATATTTAAAAATGAAATTTAACGAAAACGTTGTAGTTTCACAAAAATGTCGATATTTGTGACTCAAAAAACACAAAAAATACCATGACCAAGAAAAACAAGACCCTGGGAGAGTTCATAATAGAAAACCAGAAAGCTTTCCCATATTCTACAGGAGAATTATCCAAGCTTATTAATGCCATCCGCTTAGCGGCTAAAGTGGTTAACCATGAGGTAAACAAGGCGGGTCTCATAGATATTTTAGGTGAAAGTGGCGATATTAATGCCCAAGGCGAGAATCAACAAAAACTGGATGTGCTGGCTAATGCAAAGTTTATCCAATCGTTGACCAATAGGGAGATTGTATGCGGCATTGCATCTGAAGAAGAAAATGATTTTGTGGTAATTAACAGTCAGGACAATAATCACCAAAATAAATATGTGGTGTTGTTCGATCCACTGGACGGTTCCAGCAATATAGATGTAAATGTTTCTGTGGGTTCGATTTTTTCTATTTACCGGCGTGTTACCCCAATCGGGACCCCGGTTACCATGGACGATTTTTTACAGTCCGGCCGAAAACAAGTAGCTGCCGGGTATATAATATACGGCACCTCTACAATGCTCGTGTACACAACGGGGCATGGCGTTAACGGCTTTACCTTAAACCCCGCAATCGGGACTTTTTATTTATCGCATCCCGATATGCAGTACCCGGAAGACGGAACTATTTATTCGGTAAACGAAGGGAATTATGTACATTTTCCGGAAGGGGTTAAAAAGTACATTAAATATTGCCAGATGGAAGAAGGGGACAGGCCGTATACGTCCCGTTACATAGGGTCTTTGGTGTCCGATTTTCATAGGAACATGATAAAGGGCGGAATCTTTCTATATCCAAAAAGCAGCAAGGCGGCCAACGGGAAATTGCGTTTGCTGTACGAATGCAATCCCATGGCCTTTTTGGCCGAACAGGCGGGCGGCAAAGCCAGCGACGGTTTTCAGGCGATCCTCGATATAAAGCCAAGCGAACTGCACCAAAGGGTCCCCTTTTTCTGCGGAAGTAAAAATATGGTAGAAAAAGCAGAAGAATTTATGGAAACCTTTGGATAAAAAAAGACTGCCTTGTTCGGGCAGTCTTCTGTTTTGTCACTATTTTATTAGTGGTTCATGCGTTTTATTTCTTCCATGAAGGTGTCAAGGTCTGCGCCGGTATGGATAAGGTCCATTGCCTTTTTATTGATGAGGTCTACATTGTCGGGGCTAAACCCTAGTCCAATGCTTAAGCGCCTCATAATGCGCAGTTCGTCTTCGTCTTCAATATGGTCGACAAAGATCATCCGTGCTATGTCGAACAATCTTTCAAGTCGTGCTTCGTATAAAGAAGGGGGGTTTACCGGAAAGGCCGAAGGGTTTTCCAGTATCTGGTCGTAAAGCTCTTGAGAAATATCTAAATTTCTTGCTAAACGGTCTAAAAATGCTTTTTCTTCTTCTGTCATTTCACCATCAGAAAGGGCAACCCTAACAATGGCCGCAAAATGATCGCGGTTTCTGTTTCTAAAACCAGAAGAATATAAATCTGAAATTGACATCAATATGATTTTTTAATGTGGGCACAAAGATAAATAAACCCTTAAATTATTTTATGGAAATTTTCTATTTTTTCACTAATTGAAGTCTTTTCTGTCAATATATATCCATGAATGTTTACTTATCCTGTAAAATAAAAATAAGACGAAAGATTAATATTACAATTCCTTTAAGAGTTTAAGTTAAAATAGGCACAAACATGTATGGATTTTTGTGGTTGGAGCATCGTATCAGTAACTTAAGGAAAAACAATTATAAACTTTAAATTATAGTAAAATGAGTTATACAGACGATGTTGGCAAAAAAATGAATGAGTTGCTCGAGAAAAATATTGATGCCCAAAAAGGGTTTTTAAATGCGAGCGAAAACGTAGAAAGCACCAATTTAAAGACCTATTTTAAAAGCAAGGCTACAGAGAGAGATGTATATGTTGACGAGCTAAAGCGGGAAATTATTTCTTTTGGGCAGAAACCCGAAAAATCGGGGAGTTTTACCGGGGATGCACACCGTGCATGGATGGATATAAAGTCTACGTTGTCCATGAATGATGAAGAAGCTATTTTGGAAGAAGTTCAACGTGGCGAGAAGGCCAGCCTGGAAGATTACGACAAAATTTTAAAGGAAACTTCTTTTCCGCGCTCAACCGAGGCCATGTTGTTAAGGCAGCGCAATGCCATTAAAAATTCTGTAAACAATGCCAAGCGCTATGAGAGCATAGTTTCTTGATAAATTAAAAAAAATAGTTGTGTAAAAGCCGCTCCTGTTGTGGGGGTGGTTTTTTTATGCCAAATAGTTAATAACTCGTAAAAACTTCTCCTTTTATCTCCTTTAAATTATGCTTAATTTTAAGGTTTGAGTCTGCTTACGACTAACTATTTCAATTCTAAAGCGATAGCATTTTATGTACCTGATTTTTGATACCGAAACCACCGGATTGCCGAAACGTTGGGATGCTCCCATAAGCGATGTTGACAACTGGCCACGCGCTGTACAGATTGCCTGGCAATTGCACGATGCAATGGGGAACGTAATAGAACATCAGGATTATTTAATTAAGCCGGAAGGCTTTAATGTTCCTTTTGACGCAGAAAAAATACATGGAATTTCTACCGAATTGGCGCAACAAGAAGGTATTGAACTTCAAGAAGTATTAGGGAAATTTAATGTAGCATTGTCAAAATCCAAATTTATAGTCGGCCAAAATGTAGGTTTTGACGTAAACATTATGGGGGCCGAGTTTTACAGGGCCGGCATTAATAGCAATCTAATCGATCTTCCCGTTTTAGACACCTGTACCGAAACAACTGCCGAAATGTGCCGCATACCTGGAGGTCGTGGAGGAAAGTTTAAACTTCCAACCTTAACCGAGCTTCACGAATACCTGTTTAACGAGCCTTTTGCCGAAGCCCATAATGCCACGGCCGATGTGGAGGCGACAACGCGTTGTTTTCTTGAATTAATAAGGAAAGGGGTTTTTACTGCTGAAGAACTGGATGCTTCCCCCGACTATTTCAGAAATTTTTCTGAAGCCAACCCACAGCCAATAGAATTGATCGGGCTGAGGCACATCAATTTAAAAAAGGCTTCAGAAGAGATTAGAAAACAGTTGGCAAAAGAAGAACCTTCAGAAGAAATATCAAAAGAAGAGCTTCATCAAAACATAAAAGAATTAGAAGAAGTAGAGTTTGCCCACCTTCATAACTATTCTCAATTTTCAATCCTACAGGCCACATCGAGCATTGCAGATTTGGTAGCGGCAACGGCTAAGGCAAAAATGCCAGCAGTGGCCCTTACCGACATGGCAAACATGATGGGCGCCTTTCATTTTGTAAAAGAAGTGGGCAACCATAACAAAGCCGTGAAATCCAAAAACGAGGCGGCAATTGCCAAAGGCGAAGCTCCTACCGAAAAAGAAATTAAACCAATTGTGGGTTGTACCTTGAATGTATGCGAAAATCATTTGGATAAATCGGTAAAGGACAATGGCTACCAAGTGGTAATGCTGGCAAAAAATAAAAATGGGTATCATAATTTGGCAAAGATGTCATCGGTTGCTTATACAAAAGGATTTTATTACGTACCAAGGATCGATAAAAATATAGTTGAAAAATATAAAGAGGACATTATCGTACTTACGGGGAATTTATATGGGGAAGTTCCTAGCAAATTGCTGAATGTAGGTGAAATACAGGCCGAAGAAGCCCTTTTATGGTGGAAGAAACAATTTGGTGACGATCTGTATGTCGAGATTATGCGCCATGACCAAGAAGATGAAAACCGTGTGAATACCGAGTTGGTACAACTGGCCAATAAACACAATGTAAAGCTTATTGCCACAAACAACACCTATTATATCACTAAAGACGATGCCAACGCACACGATATTTTATTGTGCGTAAAAGATGGCGAAAAGAAAGACACACCCATTGGCCGTGGTCGTGGCTATAGATACGGCTTGCCCAATCAGGAATATTACTATAAAGATGGCGATACCATGAAATCGCTCTTTAAAGACTTGCCCGAAGCCATTTTTAACATACAGGAAGTTATTGATAAGGTAACACCTTACGAATTGGCAAGAGACGTATTATTGCCCGCCTTTAATATACCAGAAGAATTTTTGGTTGAAGAAGATAAAAATGACAATGGTAAAAGGGGCGAAAATAAATATTTAAAACACCTTACTTATGAAGGGGCAAAACGGCGTTACCCCGAAATTACAGAAGAAATAAAAGAACGCCTCGACTTTGAGTTGAGCGTTATTGAAAATACAGGTTATCCCGGATATTTCCTTATTGTGCAGGACTTTATCGCGGCTGCAAGGGAAATGGACGTGTCGGTTGGTCCCGGAAGGGGTTCGGCAGCAGGTTCGGCAGTGGCCTATTGTCTGGGGATTACCAATCTGGATCCCATTGAATACGATTTGCTATTTGAGCGTTTCCTTAATCCCGACCGTGTATCGCTGCCCGATATCGATATTGATTTTGATGATGAAGGAAGAAGTCGTGTAATGGATTATGTAATCGATAAATATGGTGCTAATCAAGTGGCTCAAATTATTACATATGGTACCATGGCGGCCAAGTCTTCCATTCGGGATACGGCTAGGGTTTTGGACTTGCCATTGCACGATGCCGATAGAATAGCCAAGTTGATACCAAACATGAAGCTGGCAAAAATTTTTGGTTTTGATGATGCCAAACTAAAAGAAGCCTTGCGCTCGGAAGAACTGGAAAAAGTACATCAACTAAAAAACATTGCCGAAGGCGACGACTTGGAAGCGCTTACCATAAATCAGGCAAGGGTGCTGGAAGGGTCGCTTAGAAATACAGGAATTCATGCCTGTGGCGTGATTATTACCCCCGATGATATTACCAAGTTTGTACCAGTTTCCATCGCCAAGGATTCCGATTTGTACGTTACCCAGTTCGACAACTCGGTAGTGGAAAGTGCCGGTTTGTTAAAAATGGATTTCCTGGGATTAAAAACACTTACGCTTATCAAGGATACCGTTAAACTGGTAAAATACAAGCATAATATAGATTTGAACCCGGATGAATTTCCTTTGGACGACGAAAAAACATACGAGCTTTTTCAGCGCGGGGAAACGGTGGGGATATTCCAATATGAATCTGCGGGGATGCAAAAGCACATGAAGGATTTAAAGCCTACCGTTTTTGCCGATCTTATCGCCATGAATGCACTGTACCGTCCCGGCCCCTTGGAATATATCCCGAGCTTCATCCGAAGGAAACATGGAGACGAAGAGATTAAGTACGATCTCGAAGCCATGGAAGAATATTTAAAGGAAACATATGGGATTACGGTTTACCAAGAGCAGGTAATGTTGCTTTCGCAAAAATTGGCCGGGTTTACAAAAGGTGAAGCCGATGTACTGCGTAAGGCAATGGGGAAAAAGATTTTTGCCCTTTTGGAACAATTGAAGCCAAAATTCTTGGACGGAGGCGAAAAAAACGGCCATTCACGCGATATTCTGGAAAAGGTTTGGAAAGACTGGGAGGCTTTTGCGAGTTATGCATTTAATAAATCGCATTCCACATGTTATGCCTGGATTGGTTACCAAACAGCATTCTTAAAGGCTAATTATCCCGCAGAATATATGGCGGCCGTACTATCCAACAACATGAACGACATTAAACAGGTTACGTTTTTCCTGGAAGAATGTAAACGAATGGGAATAGAAGTGCTGGGCCCCGATGTAAACGAATCTTACTACAAATTTACCGTAAACCAAGATGGTGCAATCCGTTTTGGAATGGGTGCCATAAAAGGAGTTGGAAAGGGTGCCGTAAATACTATTGTGGATATTAGAAAAGACGGCAAGTACCGGTCGGTTTTCGATTTGGCCAAGCGTATAGATTTGAGGGCCGCAAATAAAAAAGCCTTTGAAAACCTAGCTTTGGCCGGGGGCTTCGATTCGTTTATAAATACACATCGTGCGCAGTATTTTCACGATGAGGGCGACGGCGTTACTTTCTTGGAAAAGGCCATTAAGTATGGCGCCAAGTTTCAAGAAAATCAAAATTCTTCGCAGGTAAGCCTTTTTGGAGAAGCCAGTGAAGTACAAATTCCTGAACCGCAAATACCGCCTTGCGATACTTGGGGAACCATGGAAAAATTAAAAAGGGAAAAAGAAGTAGTCGGGATTTATATCTCCGGCCATCCTTTGGATGACTTTAAAACCGAAATAGGAGTATTCTGTAACGGAACAGTGGGTGCTTTTAACAATCTGGAAGAAATTGTAAATAGGGAGGTTTCTTTTGCAGGAGTTATATCGGACGTGCAGCACCGGGTCTCTAAAAATGGTAAAGGCTGGGCTGCCTTTACCGTGGAAGACTATACCGATTCTTATGAGTTTAGGATATTTGGGGAAGAATACCTTAAATTCCGTCACTTTTTAATGATTAATTCATTTATCTACATAAAAGCTTACATACGGGAAGGTTGGGTAAACAGAGAGACCGGGAAAAGGGGGGAACCAAGGTTGCAGTTTAATTCTATGGAACAGTTACAGGACGTAATGGAAAAATATGCCCGAAAATTGACCATTCACTTAAAACTGGAAGAAGTTTTGGAAGAGCGTATTGATGCGTTAAAAGATGTAATTTCCATGCATAAAGGAGACCATACCCTTAACTTTGTTGTATACGAAATGGAAAATGAAATTAAGCTTACCATGCCCAGCCGAAAGCAAAAGGTGCAAATTTCAAATGAATTGCTGGCCGAATTAAAAAAGCAAGACGTTATTTATAAGTTGAATTAAATGTATATTGAAAGTAAAATTATACGTTTTTTTCTTTTAACAGATTAATCAAGATATCCATTTCTTCTATAAGTTTGCCATCGCCTTCATAACCTACCGAACGATAATGAATGTTCCCATCCGGGCCAATGATTATTTTGGTAGGAATTCCCCTAATTCCATATTGGTTGGCCACCTCAAAGTCACGGGAATTTTTTATTGGATTGTCCAGCAACACTTGAAAGTCATATTTATTTTTTGAAATAAACTTTAGAACATCTTCTTTGCGTTTTGGGGTATTCTCGAATGTATTTACAAAAAGAACTGCCACATTGTCGTTGTTCTTGTATTTTGTTACAAGCTCCTGCATTTCAGGAAACGAGGCTTTGCAAGGGCCGCACCAAGTTGCCCAAAAATCAAGGATGACTACTTTTCCCTTTAATGAAGGAAGGGTTATATTGTTATTGTCTATATCTTTTAATGTAAATTGAGGAGCATCTTCGTTGATGAGTGCATTTTTAATGTTTTCTTTTAATATTTTATGCGACATTGCGTTTAATTCAGCAATTTTATTTTCAAGTCCTTCCTCACCATTTACTTCTTTGTAGGCCGTTTTGTAATAATCGAGTATTTCTGGGTTGGATTTCCCTTTTTTAATAAAGTTTTCTGCTGTATTGATAACGGTTGCATATTGTTTGTCGGCTATTAAAAATTCTATATACCTTTTATTAACATCTACCGAATTTCCATCTCCAATAGCTTCTTTTTGGTATTTTATGGCTTCTAGTAGGTTTCCTTGTTTAAATAAAATAAGGGCATAGGTGTCTGCGTACATTTGGTACGTGCTTTCCAATCTTTCGTTGTATTGGTTAACAGATAAGAACTTTGGTTTACTCGATGGATTTTCTCTTAATGATTGTACAAGCCCTAAGGAAGATTTTGAAATATCGGCAGAAAAATCAAGGTTTTCCCCCTTTTCGACATTTTTCCAAGCAATATCATTGTACATGCCGGCTTTATCTGCTTTTGATTTTATTTGACTTGCATATGCCTTAAATTTATCGGTATTTCCATTTTTATAATTCAAACGGGCCATGGTTTGTAAGGCCCATGTCTTGCTCCAGCCATTGTCGTTGGGGAATTTTTTTGCATATGCTTCGTAAACCTTTGTTTTTTCTTCCAGATCTTTGGTTGCAAACAAGCTGTCCATATAACTTTCTTTTGCAAAATATCCGTTGGGGAATTTTTCGGCAGCTATAATTTTTATTGAATCCGTTTTCTTTTTGTCACGGGATAACCCGTACATCCTTGCTATGGATTGATAGTCTTCTTCGGTAAGTGTTTCTTTGGCAACGATAGATTTAACGTATTCATTAATAAGCTTTTTTCCTTTGGCCTGGTTCTGATTGTATGTCAAGGTTATATAAGAGGTATTCCATTTTTCTTTAATTTCAGGAGAGGCCGCTATATCGTCCTCAATAGTGGTTACAAGGGAATCTTTATCGATTTCCAGACCAAAATTGGAACCTTTGTATATGGCGTAAGCTGCCATGGAAGCCTTGCTTCCCGGAAGTATATGTCCCTCGTTGTTGTATAATGGAATTATGTATCCTTTGTTATTGTTTAAATCGTATGTGTCCCCTTTTTTAAAATTGAAGGCAATGGCAGTGGCAGAGTCTGGGATATATGCATTGCCAATGAGTTCGGGAGTACTTTTAAAATGAATGTCTACAGGATATGCCTGCATATCTACCATATAATAAAAATAGGCATCAATGCTGTCGAGAGCTGTTTCGGAGTATGAAATTTTTAAGCTGTCACCGGGTGTTGGCCTTTCGTTATTGAGGGTTAATTTTCCTATTTTAAGGTTGTTTTCTTTGCCCGCTTCACTTTGACAAGAAACAAGAAGAAGGATGGAAAATATATAAATTATTGTTTTCATGATTAAGCTTTTGTTAGTATCATTAAAAGTATGAATTTTTTTCTACGCGAAAAAAAATGTGAGGTTTTTTGTCGAAAAGCAAATGTTTTTTATGAGGTATTTGTTTCTATATGTAGTATCAATCTTCTAGTTTTTTTGGCACACCATACCATATCAATAGCCGCTGATTGCCAAAATTTCTAGCTTTTTGAATGTTGGTGCCCATATAAATATCGATTTTCATCCGGTAACGGGCATTCATTTTATCTTTTACAAAATAAATTCCATCATAGCCTTCTATTTTTATGGGAGTGCCCCTCGATATGCCCAATTTGAGTAAATCGCGGGATATGGCAACTGCTTTCATCCCGGGCTTTAAAGTATCTCCCCATGCGCCAATAGATGGGTTTCCAACGGTTTGTTTATGGGTGGAGTTATATGCAGATGCTTTTACCTTTAAAAGTTTCCAATCAAACAATTCTTCGTCTGTCAAAACAATTTGCTGTGCTTCAGTAAAAAAGCAGGTACAACAGAGTATAAAAAAACAAATAGATTTTTTCATCTAGTTAAATCTATAAAAAATTTCTGTATAATTTATACGTACATTTTGTACTTATAGATGTGTTTAACGATATTTAATTTTTTTAGTTGAAGGTGGCAACTTTTCAAAAAATCAAAAATAGAATGTCCATAAAACTATCAGAAAACCTAATGGATTGATAGTCAAAACAAATGCGGCTACTGTAAGGAATGGAAAAATAATTGACTAAATTTGCAGTATTAAATAACGTTGAACAAACATTAAAAATAAAATAAAATGGCTTTAGAAATAACAGATGCTACTTTTGATGAGGTAGTTTTAAAGAGCGAAAAACCTGTATTGGTAGATTTTTGGGCAGCATGGTGCGGGCCATGTAGAATGGTTGCGCCAATTATAGAGCAACTAAGCGATGAATACGAAGGAAAAGCAGTTGTTGGTAAAGTAGACGTGGACGCAAACCAAGAATTTGCCGCCAAATATGGCGTGCGAAACATACCAACCGTACTTGTTTTCCAAAATGGAGAAGTTGTAGGAAGACAAGTGGGCGTAGCACCAAAGAATACTTATTCTGAAGCAATAGATTCTTTATTGTAAAAAATAATTTTACTTTTCAATTGAACAAAAGGTTTGGCAATTGGCCGAACCTTTTTTAATTTAGAGGTATTGTAACATTAAAATGTACTGAATGGCATCTATTTTCACCAAAATAGTCAGCGGGGAAATTCCAAGTTATAAAATTGCAGAAAACGACGACTTTTATGCGTTTTTGGACATTAACCCTAATGCAGAAGGGCATACGCTGTGTATCCCAAAGAAAGAAACAGACAAACTATTCGACCTAGATGAAGATGCTTATTTGGGCTTGATGGCTTTTTCCAGAAAAGTAGCCAAGGCATTAGAAAAAGCAATAGACTGCAAACGTATTGGAATAGCCGTTGTTGGCCTGGAAGTTCCCCATGTGCATGTGCATTTAATCCCGTTAAACTCGATGTCGGAAATGACCTTTCAGCATAAAGTCAGTCTTTCCCCTGAAGAACTGGACGGTATTGCCAAAAAAATAAGGGCGGCATTTTAAACTAGTAACAGTTGTTTTTGCATTAAAACAAACACAACAATAGCTGCAATAACAATTCCCAGCAATATAAAGACAGTAAGCTTTGTGAGCTTAAAATAGGTTTTTGGATTTTCTACCGTTTTTAGGTAAAACTCCCTTACTCTTTCAATATCTTCTGTCCAGCGCACAGGGTAAATAGTGGTATGGCAATTGTTGCATACAATTTTGTCGGTAATCTCACCGGTTGCTTTTTTAAACCAGGCACTTTTTATGTGTTTTTGGTAAAAAGTGAGTATTAGGCCTTCATTAGAAAAACATTCGGGGCAATTGTTGGTCAATGCGGCTTCTTTAATTTCTTTTTGTACGGTTTCCACAGGGGCTATTTTTTTACTAATTTACGAATCTTCTATTTTCAGGGCAATCTGTATAATGCTTCCTTTTCCTATTGCAGATTGTAAGACCCTAACTTTTCCATCGTGATAATCTTCTATTATTCTTTTTACCAATGATAATCCAAGTCCCCAACCTCTTTTTTTAGTGGTATATCCGGGTTCGAATATCTTGATATAATCACTTTTATGTATTCCTTTTCCAGTATCTATAACGTTGATCTTTGCTATTTTCTTATCTGAAAGGATTTCAATTGTTAAATCTCCTTTTCCTTTCATGGCGTCAATGGCATTTTTTATAAGATTTTCAATGGTCCAGCTATAGAGTTGGTCATTTGTCAAGCAATATATTTTTTCTGATGGTGCCTTAAAACTGAAATTTACCAATTTAGAGCTCCTAGCTTGTATGTAGTTAAACGTATTTTTTGTTTCTTCTACAATGTCAAGGCATTCCAGTTTGGGGATAGAGCCAATTTTGGAGAACCTTTCCGTTATGGTAGAAAGACGGTCTATATCTTTTTCTATTTCATTGGTAATTGTCGGGTTTACATCTTCGGCCTTAAGCAATTCTGCCCAACCCAAAAGCGAAGAAAGCGGTGTGCCAATTTGGTGGGCCGTTTCTTTGGCCATTCCTGCCCAAAGTTTGTTTTGGTCGGCTATTTTGGAAGTCTTATAAAAAAAATAAACTACCGCGCTAAAAAGAACTATTATCAGGATTAATGCAACGGGATAATACTTTAAATTGTTTAGCACATCAGAATTTCCATAATACAGGGTGCCGTATTTATCGTTTCTAAAGGTTACTTCAATAGGGGCATTTTCGGCCTTGAACTTTTTTATTTTGCGCTGGATATATAAAGAATCGTTTGCTTTTTTTTCAGGTAAATTATTGGAGGTAATCTCCCCGTCGTCTCCAACATATATCATGGGCGTGCTGGTGTTGTTTTTTATTACGGCCAGGGTAAGGTTGCCAAGATCGCGGTCCAGATCGGTGGTTTGAAGGAATTCCCCTAGGGCTTCGGCCCATATTTTCATTTTGGTACGTTCTTCATCCTTGAATTTCTGAAAAAAAACATACGTGTTCCACAAAATGGAAATAACTATAATAAAAGAGGACGCTATTAATATCCAACGAGTGGTTTTTTTCATTTTTTAAGAAAAAGGTTCATGGCTTTTGTTGGTTGCATAAATATAAAGTAAATGCTTCAATTTTATTGTTTTCTATAAACAGAATAATTTTTTCTCATTCAAAAAACAATCCGCCTTATTTTCAACCAAAGATAAAAACATTTTTGCACCTCTTTTATTTAAGCTATTTTTGTTTAAAATGACACTATGTTATCAATAGATCCTAAAACGGTCTCAACGGCCGAACTCCACGGTTTTTTATTAAGTGCCGTGGCTCCCAGACCAATTGCCTTTGCCAGTACGATGGACAAAGACGGGAACGTAAACCTTTCTCCTTTTAGTTTTTTTAACGTGTACAGCTCTAAGCCACCCGTAATGATTTTTTCTGCCAACAGAAGAGTGAGGGACAACTCTACAAAACACACCTTGGAAAATGTATTGGAGACCAAAGAAGTTGTAGTAAATATTGTAAATTTTGCAATTGTCCAGCAGGCATCTTTAAGCAGCACCGAATACCCTAAAGAGGTAAACGAATTTGAAAAGTCTGGATTGACCATGCTAAAATCAGATACGGTAAAGCCTTTTCGGGTTGCAGAATCGCCCGTACAGTTTGAATGTAAAGTAAATGAAGTGATAGCCTTGGGAGATGAAGGCGGTGCCGGAAACTTAATTGTATGCGAAGTATTAAAAATGCATATAAACGAAGCCGTTCTGGGAACCGACGGGAAAATAGATCAACATAAAATAGATTTGGTAAGCCGTATGGGCGGTAATTGGTACTGTAGGGCCAATCTAGGAATGTTTGAAGTTCCAAAACCATTGTCTTCTATAGGAATTGGGGTCGATAATATCCCTTCGCACATCCGTTACAGTAAAATACTTACGGGAAACGACCTTGGAATTTTGGGAAATGTTGATAAATTACCCACAAAAGAAGAAATAAATACCTATATAGAGGGTTCTATTAAAATACGAGAAGTATTAAGTACAGACGACACGGAGCAAATACATAAAAAAGCACAAGAATTTATAGCCCAAAATGATGTGCTTTCTGCATGGAAAGTTTTATTGGCAAAATAATTGGATATATTTTAATAATTTTGAAGCATGGAAATACAAGGAAAAATTAAGTTGATTGATGAAACTAAAACTTATGGGAACAATGGTTTTAGAAAACGCGAAATGGTAATTACTACGGAAGAGCAGTATCCACAGCATATAATGATTGAGTTTATACAGGATAAATGCGATCTTTTAAACGCATACCAAGTAGGGCAGCCCGTAAAAGTGAGCATTAATTTAAGAGGAAGGGAATGGGTAAACCCACAAGGGGAAACAAAATATTTTAACTCTATTCAAGGATGGCGTATCGAGAACTTGGCCGTTGAAAACGGAGGTGCCCCAGAAATGCCGCCCATGCCACCCGAAGATGCCTTTGAACCGGCAAACAATTTTAATGAGGACGATCATGATGATCTACCTTTTTAAAAACGGGAAAAAATTGAACGAGTTTGATAAACAAAAATAAATAACCAAGGCCTTTCGGGGCCTTTTTTAGTCTTTAAACCTTGGGCAATAAAAAAGCCCCGGTTTATTAGCCGGGACTTAATGTTGTGGTTTTAGGTTTGCCAATGCATTAAACTCAAAAAGCAATGATGAAAATAATTGGTTGCAAAGGCAAGTTCAAAATTGTAATAATTATTACATAAAACCAAGTTAAATTTTATTTTTATGCTAATTTTTAGAAAAAAGTTAATCAAAATCAATAAAAAGGATGTTTTTTCTTACTAATGACATGAGATTTCCTCCTGTTGAAAGTGCTTCTGAAGATGGAATTGTAGCTGTTGGCGGAAATTTATCCATAAAAAGATTGAAAGAAGCCTACCGGGAAGGTATTTTTCCTTGGTACGATGAAAACTCCCTGTTGTTATGGTGGAGCCCCGACCCACGGATGGTTTTACCTCCCTCTAAAGTGAAGATTTCTAAAAGTATGCGAAATGTTTTAAACAAAGGGATTTTTAAGGTCACTTACAACACCAATTTTAAGGATGTTATTAAGAATTGTGCAAAAATAGAACGACCCGGCGAAAACGGAACATGGATACATACCGAAATAATCGAGGCTTATACTAAATTGCACAGTTTGGGAATTGCAAAATCTGTAGAGGTTTGGCACAATAATGAATTGGTCGGCGGACTTTATGGCGTGGACCTCGGCCATATATTTTGTGGCGAGAGCATGTTCTCTAAAATGAGCAATGCCTCCAAAACAGCTTTTATTTTTTTAGCAAGAAAACTGGAGCGCGAAAATTACCAACTCTTAGATTGCCAATTGTATACAAACCATTTGTATACCTTGGGTGCTCGGGAAATCCCAAGGAAAAAATTTATCGATATTTTAAAAAAAACTAAGCCAGCCTTTTAACTTCTTGGTACCTAAAACAGTTTACTTCATGGTCGTTTACCATTCCCGTGGCCTGCATATGCGCATAAATTACCGTAGAACCAACAAATTTGAATCCACGTTTTTTAAGATCCTTGCTTAGCATATCTGAAATTTCGGTGGTTGCAGGCGCGTCTTTATAATAATCAACTTTATTCTGGAGTGGTTCTCCATCAACAAATCCCCAAATATAATTGCTAAAACTTCCAAATTCTTTTTGGATTTTCATAAAGAGCCCCGCATTGGCAATAGTGGCCCTTATTTTTAACCTGTTCCTTATAATTCCTTCATCTAAAAGAAGCTCGTTGAATTTGTCTTCGCCATAATTGGCTATTTTTTTATAGTCAAAATTATCAAAGGCCTTCCTGAAGTTTTCGCGTTTCCTTAAAATGGTAATCCAGCTCAAGCCGGCCTGAAATGTTTCGAGCATCAAGAATTCAAAAATAGTGTCATCGTCATAAACGGGAACACCCCATTCCTCGTCATGGTATGCCTCATAAAGTGGGTCGCCTTCGCACCAGCCGCATCTTTTCATAGATAACAAAAATGTAAGGTTATACTAATTTCCTGTCTAAGATATAAAATCTATGCAAAGCAAAAGTTTTTAAATAATTTTTATGGAAGAAGCAGTAAGGAAATTAATAAAAAATGCAATCTCAAAGTCTTATACATATAAAGCCTACCGGAAGCTAACAGATACGTTGGCCGAAGCAGAAAAGTCTACGGGAGACGAGCAGAGCGAGGCATTGAGCCACTATACTTTATTGAACGCAAAACGTATGAAGCGCCTGGATAAAACTGCCAAGTTATCGGCTGAAGAATTATCGGCAATAAGCAAAACAGCTAAAAAGCTTACTTGGTTGGTAATTACCGAAAGCTGGTGTGGGGACGCTGCACAAACATTGCCCATTATAAATAAAATAGCGGAAGCATCGCCGTTTATTACCTTGAAAATTGTTTTAAGGGATGAAAACAAAGAGTTAATGGACAATTTCTTGACAAGGGGGAGCCGTTCCATCCCGAAACTCATCATGGTCGACGAACAAGTCTCTGAAGTGTTGGATTGTTGGGGGCCAAGACCAACAATTGCTACTGGAATGGTAAAAAATTTTAAGGCAGAACACGGTAAATTAACACCCGGATTTAAGCAAGAACTACAAGTATGGTACAATAAAGACAAAGGAAGAAATACCGTTGAAGATATGTTAAAATTACTCTCCCTGAAATAAATAAGTAATGGTTCCCAGCTGTTCTGGGGTGCCATTTTTGGCAGTAAACCGGGCTTTTAGGGCATATGTAATGGCATTGTCTATTAAGCACCCGTTGGATGTAGTGGAGCTGCCCTTGTTGTATGAGGCGTCTGTTACGTTGCCATAACCATCTACTTTTATGTTTATAACTACTTTGCCAAAACTTTCGCATGTATAAACGGGGTTTGGAAGCTTAACATGCATCCTGTCTATTAAGGAATAGGTAATGGTGGTACGCCTTTTTATATTTATTTTGGGGGCATCTCCCTTTCTTTTAAGCGCTTCTATTTTTTCGCGTTGTTCTTTAAGTTTTTTTGCATATTCACTGGCATAACCATCGTTTAAAGATAGATCGTTGTTGGCTTCCAAGGAATTATTGGGGTTTTCACTAGCAGCTTCCTGGGCCTCTTGTTCCAGTTCTTCTAGGGTTTTAAAGTTGTCTACTTCGTCGGCATACTGACTTTTTTCGGCTTCATTATATGCTTTATGCGTTTCGAGCTCGGTAAGCTTCATTTCTTCTTCCATCGGGATTACATCCTTTGGCAATTCTTCTTCAAAACTCAATTCGTATAAGAATTCTTCTTTTTGTTGACCTGCAAGGTGTATGTTCAATAAAAATAAAAGAAAAATACCCATGGTGCAACAGGTAATAATAAGGGAAAGTTGCCTGTTGTTAAGCTCGTTGATTTTGCTAATAATGGTATCATTAGCGTTATTAAGCTTTGTTATTATTTCTTTTAAGTTCATAATTTGTAAACGACTTGGATGCTAAAGATAAAAAATATTCTTTTTAAGATTGCAGTGTTGTTACAAATGCATCTGGGCTTATAGCATTATTTACGTTGAAATTGCCAATTTTGGTTCTTCGCAAGGCAGATAAATAGGCGCCCGAATTTAAGTGTTTTCCAAAATCATGAGCCAGCGACCGGATATAAGTTCCTTTGCTGCAAATTACTTTAAAGTGGATGTTGGGCATCTCTATCTGAGTTATTTCAAATGTCGAAATGGTTACTTTTCGGGGCTTTATTTCTACCTCCTTTCCTTCTCGGGCAAATTCGTAGAGCCTTTTTCCATCTTTTTTTAATGCTGAAAAAACCGGGGGGAGCTGGTCTATTTCACCTATAAAATCTTGGGTGGCCTTTTTTATTTGTTCCTCGGAGATATGTGCTGTTGGAAAAGTTTTGTCTATTTCGGTTTCCATGTCGTACGATGGTCTTGTGGCGCCCAAGGTAATGGTTCCCGTGTATTCTTTAATCTGTCCTTGTAGTTCGGGTATTTTTTTTGTGAATTTTCCCGTGCAGATAATGAGCAGTCCGGTAGCCAATGGGTCCAAAGTTCCGGCATGCCCTACTTTTATTTTTTTAAGGTTGAATTTTTTTTTAATGGCCCATTTTATTTTGTTGACCGCTTGGAACGAAGACCAGGTTAAAGGCTTGTCTATTAATAATACGTGTCCGTTTTTTATGTTTTCTTCAGTATAAACCATAAAGAAATTTTAATAAATATAACCTAATGCAATGGCAATAAGCCCAACAATAAAGCAATAAATGGCAAAATAGGCCAATTTACTGTTTTTAACCAGTTTTATCATCCAGGTACATGCCAGTATGCCCGAAATAAAAGCAGCCATGAACCCAATGGCCAAGGTGCCTGTATTATGGCTTTCCATTGAAAGCTCTCCTCCAAGGATATCTTTGGCAATTTTTCCGAAAATGAGAGGGACTACCATTAAAAAAGAGAAACGGGCCGCTTTGGATTTATCGTTTCCCAGTAAAACAGACGTAGAAATGGTGGCTCCCGATCGCGATATGCCGGGAAGCATTGCTATGGCCTGCGATATGCCAATTACAAATGCATTTGAAAAGCTTACCGGCTTTCCGGTATGTTTTGCCTTGTCGGCCAAATACAAAAGAAGGGCGGTAACTATAAGCATAAACCCAACCAAAAGGATATTGCCATTAAACAGGAGCTCCAGTTGTTTTTCAAAGAAAAACCCGATAAGTGCTGCTGGGATCATGGATACGATTATTTTTAATGAAAATATTAGCTCGTCATTCCATTTAAACTGAAATATGCCTTTTAAGATTTCCAGAATATCTTTTCTAAAAACTACCATTGTGCTCAATGCGGTGGCAAAATGTAAAACCACGGTAAAAAGCAGGCTTTCCTGTGGGATGGAATGGTCGCCAAGGATGGCTTTCCCTAATTCTAAGTGCCCACTGGAAGAAACTGGTAAAAATTCGGTAAGCCCCTGAATAATTCCAAGGATAATGGCATCTATTACTTCCATTTTTTGTTATGGAGTTTGGATTATTGGTTCTCCTTTTTCTTGTTCGGGTTTAGCAGGATTGCATATACTTCTACGGCAAAGCCCAAAAGTATGACGGTTGGCGCTAAGCGTATTCGCCTAAAACTAAAGATTTCCGGGTTAAAAACATTGGGATCGTCGCTGCCTCCGCCGCTCATGAGGATAAACCCTAAAACAATAAGGGCCAAACCAATAAACATGAATAGGTAATTCTTTTTCTGGAAGATAAATTCTTTATTTGTAGGGGTGTTTTTGTTTTTCACGGTCGTTATTTTTTTAATAATATAAATCGTCTGTCCTCAAATTTAAAAAACGTTGGGTAGCAATATAGGTACTTATCCAGGTAATAATAATTCCAATAACAAAGATACTTATAAATAATAGGGAAAGCCCCAATGGATCTGAAAGTAAATTAAGCTGTGGCATTTTGGTATTGGCATAGTATAAAATACCGCCCATGGCCAGAATGGCAACCAAGGCACCGATCATACCAAGTTTTATACTGTTCCAGATAAAAGGCCTGCGGATAAACCGTTTGGTGGCCCCTACCATTTGCATGGTTTTAATAATAAAGCGTTTGGAATATACCGACAGCCTAATGGAACTGTTTATAAGAAGTACGGCAATAATGGTAAAAACACCACTGGCAATTAATATCCAGAAACTCATTCGCTTTACGTTTTCATTGAGCATGCCAATAAGGGGTTTGTCGTATGAAATGTCGGCCACATAATCTTTTTTAGAGAGATCGGTTACTATTTTTTGAATGCTATCCGTAGAAACATATGCTGCCTTAAGGTGTACGTCAATTGAATTTTGCAGGGGGTTATATCCTAAAAATTCCAAAAAGTTTTCCCCGATTTCCTTGCTGTGTTCTTCTGCCGCTTCGTCTTTAGAAACAAAAGTTGCCGATTTGGTATATTCGGTCATTGCAAGGCTTTTTTGTAGCTGATTGATTTCTACTTCTTTGGCATTATCCTTTAAAAAAACACTTATGGCCACTTGTTCCTTAAAATGATCGGCCAATTTTTTTGTGTTGATAACCAACAAACCCAACATTCCCAAAAGAAACAAAACCAGCGCTATACTTAAGATAACAGAAAAGTAAGATGAAATAAGTTTACGTTTTTGGTAGCGTTCAAAAGATTTGCTCATATTATATTATATAATTGGATGTGTAAAAGTAATAAAGTAAATTTAATCTCGATAATATATAACGCCCAACATGCCTTAAAAGTATGGAGCAAAGAAGTGGATAGGGCAAAAAAGCACAACCGGAACCCACACATGAAATAAGGAAAATATGGATTTACAAACTGAAATAAACAACTTACAATTACCAGATAACCTAGAGCTTCTTGCCAACCAAGTAGTGGAGGGTTTTATAAGCGGGATGCACAAGAGTCCGTTTCACGGGTTTTCTTCGGAATTTGCCGAACATAAAATATATAACCAAGGAGAAAGTACAAGGCATATCGACTGGAAATTATTTGCCAAGACCGATAAGCTTTACACTAAAAAATATGATGAAGAGACCAATCTGCGCTGTCATATTATTATAGATAATTCTGCCTCGATGCATTACCCCGATATTAAAAAGCAATACATAAACAAATTAAACAAATTGGGCTTTTCTGTATTGGCTGCCACCGCTTTAATAAAATTGTTGAAAAAGCAACGTGATGCCGTGGGGCTGAGCATATATGCAGACACGTATGAATTTTATGCGCCCGAAAAAGGGAGCGAAAGGCACATGCACTTACTTTTTAATACGTTGGAAGGGCTTTTAACAAAGAACAATAATGCCCAGCAAACAAAAACATATACATATTTGCACCAAATAGCAGAGAAAATCCATAGAAGGAGCTTGATTTTCTTGTTCACGGACATGTTTCAAACAGAGACCGATCACGATGCACTCTTTCAGGCGCTTCAGCATTTAAAGTATAATAAGCACGAAGTGGTTTTGTTCCATGTATTGGATAAAGAAAAAGAATTTGATTTTAATTTTGACAATGCCCCTAAGCGCTTCAAGGATATTGAAACAGGAGAAATGATCGATTTATTTGCTGAAAATATAAAAGACGCATATAAAGATTCCATGGAGAAATACCAATCGGCCATAAAATTAAGGTGTGCACAATACAAGATTAACTACGTGATTGCCGATGTACAGAAGGATATCAGTAAAATTTTACAGACATATCTCATTGAACGGCAAAGGTTTGCTTAAGGGGGTGAAAAAATATTCAATTTTTTCGCAAAAAAGGTTTGCGTAATTAAAAATGGGGCGTATATTTGCATCCGCAATCAAGCAAGGTCTGGTAGTTCAGTCTGGTTAGAATACATGCCTGTCACGCATGGGGTCGCGGGTTCGAGTCCCGTCCAGACCGCAAATTGCTTAAAGCTTCAATGAGAATTGGAGCTTTTTTTACATAAAGATAGTTGTGTTGTTCAGTGGTAGAAATACTGCTGAAGGTTTAGTAGTTAAACCAATGAAAGGCTTTCCTTTTTAGCTCAGGCTAAATTGTTGAAGGCTTTTTTTGTTTTAAAGGTTTCTCAATTGTTGTATATTTGGGATTATTCCGGATCATGGATCATTCCCAATAGTTGTGTTGGAAAAATATGCAATTTGTTATGCAATATTCCCACAAACTGGTTGTTGAATAAAGAGTTGTTTTAAATTGCAACCATTTTATGGTTTCTCCCTTTCTTGTAATGTCAGTTGTTGCAAACAACATAATAACATAGTTATTGCTATGTGTTTTTTTGCAACTGCCAGACTAGATAATTATATACTGTTTTTGCAATAGCTTATATAACTTGTTATGGTTGAATATATAATTGTATTCATTAAAAAGAAATTCTTCGTTGCTTTGGTGCTAGTGCTTTTTCACACTTGCCTATTGGCACAGGACAAGCCTAAAAAATCTATTTTTAGGGATTCATTGGACAACAAATTGGATTTCAGCGAATTTCTATTGCATCCAAAAGGCTTTATTCCATTTATGCAGCCCATTACCGAGCCAGCCCTTGGACATATAGGTATTATGGTAGCGCCTATATTTATAAAACCCAGTAAGTATCAAACCAAGGAAAAATATGTACCACCAAATATCACTGCCTTTTTTGGCGCATATACGGCCAATAAATCATGGCTTTTTGGCGCATTTAGAATGGGTTTTGTCCCGCAACATGGCATAAAATATACCGTTGCAACAGGATATGGAGCTGTTAATTTAAGTTATTACAGAGAGCTTCCGGTGGTGGGTGAAAAAGAATTTGAGTTTAACTTTAGGTCTTTTCCTTTTTTTGGTTCAATATTAAAACAAATAGGTGGCTCAAATTTTTATGTAGGTCTTGAATATCTTTTTATGAATAGTGACATCTCTCCAAATTTCGATTTTGAAACCCTTCCAGAATTTGTGAGCGATAAAGACTTGAAAAGTAATATTAGTAGTCCGGGAATTGTATTGGAATTTGATAAAAGAGATAATATTTTCACCCCAGATAAGGGCCTTTTTGTTAATACTAGTTTTCATGTAAACGACAATTGGACAGGCAGTGATTTTAGTTTTCATAATTTTGAATTGATTGCTTTAAAATACATTCAACTAAGGAATAACTGGATAAGCGGTTTCCGCTTTCAAACAGACCAGCAATTTGGTGATGCCCCATTTTATGCCCAGCCAGGCATACAGTTAAGGGGGGTCCCGGCGGCACGGTATCAAGGAACCTCTACATACATACTGGAAACAGAACAGCGCTATGATGTTTCATTGCGTTGGAGCGGTGTGGCCTTTGGCGGGATGGCCAAGGCTGTTAATGACAATCAAAGCTTTAATGAGGCAGATTTTATATATAATTACGGTGCAGGCTTTAGGTATTTAATAGCAAGGAAATTTAAAATCCGTGTAGGGGTAGACGTGGCTTGGTCTAATAACGATTTTGGATATTACATAGTATTTGGATCGGCTTGGAACCAAAGAAATTAAGTTGTTGAATTTTCCCTGTATATTATTATCTTTGAGTTAGACGAGATTTTTATAATTAACTGACTTCTTTTAGAGGTAAAAAACACATCTTCCCCCATTATAAAAATTAAAACTATTGCTAAAAACATGAAGGTTTTATTAATTGTCATATTTGTAAGTGTTATAGGATATGCACAGATACAAAGCGATTATGATAAATCTATTGATTTTGCCTCTTACAAAACATATTCTTTTGAAGGATGGGAAAAAAATAGCGACCAGGTATTGACCGATTTTGACAAAAAGCGAATCACAGATGCCATACAGTCCGAGTTGACCGCACGAGGAATGTCGATGGTAGATTCTGGGGCAGATGTGGCCGTTACATTGTACGTGGTAGTCAATAAAAAAACAAGCAAAACTGCTTATACCGACTTTAACGGAAGTCTTGGTTATGGAGGCCGTTGGGGCTGGGGCTGGGGCTTGGCACCAGGAATGGTTTCAGCAACCACAACTTTTGATGAAGACGATTATATGGAAGGGACCCTTGTGGTGGACATGTACGACGGACAAACCAAAAAGCTGGCCTGGCAAGGCGTAATTACTTCTGTAGTAAAAGAAAAAGCAGAACAAAGGGATAAGTCTATTCCTAAAAAAATAAAAAAATTAATGAAAAAATACCCTGTCAAGCCTATGGAATAATATAAAGACATCATTGAAATATAGATGTTCGGGACCTCAAACTACAAAAATTTCAGAGCACTTCTGAAATCAATTTGCAGTCAATAACCAATAAATTTATAGAAATGAAAACGGTTCAATCAAGTAGTTTCAGGGTTTCGACACAAAAAAACAAAAAGATAAAGGTATATGTATGGGCCATCATATGTATTCTGTTCATGGGCAATGGTAAGCTCTATGGGCAAGATGGCGATATGGATAATCAATGGGATTTTTTAATAGAGCCCTATATAATGTTTAGTAACATGTCTGGACATTTGGGCGTTGGGGTTATTCCTCCTGTTGAAGTAGATGCCGAGCCCGATGATATATTCAGTAGGCTGCAAATAGGGGGCATGCTTTATCTTGAGGCCCATAATGCAAAATGGGCCATTACATCCGATTTTATTTACATGGACTTGGAGCAGCGTGTTAATGCCGACAGGGTTTTAATTGAATCTGGCAGGGCCAACGCCAAACAATTATGTTACGAACTGGCAGGTTTATACAGATTAAACCCTTATCTGGAAGTAGGGCTGGCAGGAAGGGTAAACGCTGTTAAATCAAGCTTGGATGTACAAACCATAGGCGCTGTTGGCGATGTTAGATATGAAAGTGCTTCCTTGTCGGAATTCTGGATAGATCCGGTTGCCGTGGCAAGAGTGTCCAAAACGTATAATGAAAAATTATATTGGATTTTTAGGGGCGATATTGGTGGTTTTGGAATTGGTTCCGACCTAACTTGGCAAATACAGGCATATGTAGGATATAAATTTTCCAAGGTTATACAGAGTTCCGTTGGGGATCGTGTTATGAGCATGGATTATGAAACGGGTAGCGGAAGGGACTATTTTAGGTATGATGTCAGGAATTTTGGACCAAATATCCGAATAGGGTTTAATTTATAGTGAAATGAAAAGACAATAAAAAACGTATAAAGTTTTAGGTTCGTTTTTAATTATAAAACCCCTGTAAAAACATTGTTTTACAGGGGTTTTCTGTATTTAAGAACTGGGCTTCAGAATTGATTTATAAAAGACCTAAAATTTTTAAATGAGTTTTCAGAATGAAATAAAAATGATGACTGTTTGTAAAATGAAGTAGCTTAACGTCACAAAATTTTCACTAAGTCCAAGTCTTCCTTATCGAAAATCTTTGTTCGATTCATTTAGTTGGTATTTATCTTGAGTAAGATGTTTTTGATTATATTAGCAAAATTTAATACCAAATAGAAAAAGAATAATGGGTAAAAAGCTATCCCGGTAGAAGAGCAAATCAAAAAGTTGTTGAGCCGTGGTATGGTCATGGATTGGGGAGAGGAGAAGGCTAAAGAAATTTTGTTAGATATTGGTTATTACCGCTTAGGATTTTATTGGAATCCGTTTCAAATAGACGATGAGCATAATTTAGTAGAAGGCACACTATTTTCTAATGTTGTTAAGTTGTATTACTTAGATACTGATCTTAAGCATATTTTAACCAAAGCACTAAATAGAATAGAAATTAATTTTAAAACTCAATTAATTTATTATACTTCTGTAAAATATAATGAAAACCCAACTTGGTTTGCAGATAAAAAAATAGTAGCAAAGACTTTTGTGGATAATTTCCCGAAATTTTATACTAAGAAATTTAAGTCAGATAATAAACCCATAAAGCGTCATCATGCCAAATATCCCAATGAAATTTATGCTCCTGCATGGAAAACTTTAGAATTTTTAACTCTGGGAAGTGTTATTACATTATATATTTCTTTACAGAATAAATCGTTACGGGAAACAATTGCATCTCAATATGGCATTAAGAGTGTTAATGTTTTTGAGAATTTTTTGCTAACTATATTATTCATCAGGAACATTTGTGCACACAGTGATTTATTATTTGATGCCAATACTCCAAAAGAAATTAAAACTACACCATTGGTTAAGTTCAATAATAGCAATAGGCATAGTTTAGATTCCTCTATTAAGGTGATTTTATATCTGTTAAACCAAATATCAGAAAGTAGGTCTAAAATAATACAAACAGAGATTGAAAATCTTTTTGAGGAATATAGAGACGATGGAGTTATTAAAAATATCATAACTGACAAGATGGGGTATGTATATCCATTGGCATGATATTTGAGTTATATGAAATCATTATTTTATAAAATGGTATAAAAGTTGTATATTTGTACTTGAATAGTGCCCAACCAATTATTATACATTGGTGCTGCACTCTAAAATATTGAAAATATAAAACCCAGGCTCTGCCCTGGGTTTTTTATTTTATTGCCTTGTTTTATTTTTGAAATAAAACAAATCTTTTGTCAGTAAAAAATCAAAAACCCCTGCAAAACATTGTTTTACAGGGGTTTTAAGTACTCGAGGCGGGACTTGAACCCGCACGGACATTACTGCCCACTGGATTTTAAGTCCAGCGTGTCTACCAATTCCACCACTCGAGCGAAATGCCATTAATGAAAAAAACGGTTTTAAAAGTGTTGAGAAAACCACAACCTAATTACATAAAACCGCTTGGTGTTTGTTGAGCGAAAAACGGGATTCGAACCCGCGACCTCAACCTTGGCAAGGTTGCGCTCTACCAACTGAGCTATTTTCGCATAATTTCAAAAATATAAAGAACACTTTATAAAAGCAACATTCAATAATCGCTGAATGCGGATGCAAATTTAATACAATTCTGTAAAAAGCAAAGCTTTTTTTAAATAAAAGTTAATCGGTGCCATAAACCAGTTAAGGATAAGTTGATTAAGATATTACCATTCATTATAACATTTTAGTATATTGATTTAAAAATATATTTAGTTCGTTATTTTTTAACCAGCATACGCTTAATTTCATTGAGTTTCATCAGGGCTTCAACCGGGGTTAAGGTATCAATATCGGTGTGCAATATTTCATCTTTAATATTTTCAAGCAATGGGTCGTCTAAGTTAAAAAAGCTTAATTGCATTTCGTTTTGAGAGGCTTTTAAGTTGTCTGTAAGTTCTTCACTACTATGCGATTTTTCCAATTTCTTTAAAATTTTGTTCGCCCGGTGTATTACTTGCTGTGGCATTCCGGCCATTTTTGCAACATGTATCCCAAAACTATGTTCACTGCCGCCTGGTATCAACTTCCGTAGGAACAATACATTGTCTTTTAATTCTTTTACCGATACATTAAAGTTTTTAATCCGCGTAAAAGTTTCTGTCATTTCGTTCAGCTCATGATAATGAGTTGCAAATAAGGTTTTTGCCTTACCGGGGTGCTCATGGATATATTCGGCAATGGCCCAGGCAATAGAAATACCGTCGTAGGTACTGGTGCCCCGCCCAATTTCATCTAAAAGGATCAGGCTTCGGTTGGAAAGGTTGTTCAGGATGGAGGCCGTTTCGTTCATCTCTACCATGAAAGTAGATTCTCCCAAAGAAATATTGTCGCTGGCCCCTACACGTGTAAATATTTTGTCTACAATTCCTATGCGCACCTTTTCCGCCGGCACAAAACTTCCTATCTGGGCTAAAAGCACAATAAGTGCCGTTTGTCGCAAAATGGCCGATTTACCGCTCATATTGGGTCCGGTAATCATAATAATTTGCTGTTCGTCCCGGTTTAGCGAGGTGTTGTTGGCAATATAGGCCTCTCCCGGGGGCAATTGTTTTTCAATTACGGGGTGCCTTCCGTTTATAATTTCAAGATCAAACGATTCGTCAATTTCCGGCAGCACATAATTATTTTCTGTTGCAAGTTGTACAAAGCCGCATAAACAATCCAATTGAGCTATTAAAAAAGCATTGCTTTGAACCGATTGTATGTACGAGTGCATCCATACAACCAGTTGCGAAAAAAGCTCCTGCTCCAAAATGGCAATTTTTTCTTCAGCACCTAAAATTTTGGCTTCATATTCTTTTAGTTCTTCGGTAATGTACCTTTCGGCATTCACCAAGGTCTGTTTACGTATCCAGTTTTCTGGAACCTTGTCTTTATGCGTATTTCTTACCTCTATATAGTAACCAAAAACATTGTTGCTGGCTATTTTTAACGATGAGATTCCCGTGTTTTTCATTTCACGCTCCAGCATTTGGTCAAGATAATCTTTTCCCGAAAAAGCCAAACTTCTCAGTTCGTCCAGTTCGCTCGAAAAGCCTTTTGCGATTACGTTCCCTTTGGCAAGGTTTACCGGTGCTTCTTCGTGTATGGTTTCTTTTATGCGGTTCCTTAAAACATCGCATAAGTTTAATCGGTTGCCAATGATTTTTAGCGCATCGTTTTTACTGTTTTCCGATGTTTTTTTTATGGGTACGATTGCTTCCAACGAATTTTTAAGCAAAATCACCTCTCTTGGGTTTATCTTCCCCGTGGCCACTTTGGAGATTAGCCTTTCCAGATCGCTTATTTGTTTTATCTGTTCCCTGAAAGAAAGCATCAGTTCGTTCTCTCGTTTTAGGTACTCCACTATTTCATGGCGCTGTTTTATCTTTTCCATATTTTTTAGCGGGAGTGCCAGCCAGCGCTTTAATAAACGGCCCCCCATGGGCGAAATGGTTTTATCTATAACGTCCAACAGGGTTACGGCGTTGGCAGACGGGGCTTGGTAAAGTTCCAGGTTCCTAATGGTAAAACGGTCCATCCACACATATTCTTCCTCGGCAATGCGCGAAATGGCCGTTATGTGCTCAAGTTTGCTGTGCTGCGTTTCCGACAAGTAATGCAATGCCGCACCGCCGGCAATAATGCCACATTCCAAGTGCTCTATTCCAAAGCCCTTAAGCGATTTTGTTTTAAAATGATTGTTAAGGGTTTCATGGGCATAATCTTCCTGAAAAACCCAATCTTCCATAAAAAAAGTATGGTATTCCTTGCCAAAATTTTCAGAGAACACGGTTTTGTACTTTTTAGAGATCAAAACTTCACTCGGACTAAAATTTTGAAGTAATTTTGCAATATATTCTTCATTGCCTTCAGCAGTTAAAAACTCACCCGTAGAAACATCCAGGAACGACACGCCCATTTGCTTTTTGCCAAAATAAAGAGCACATAAAAAATTGTTCGATTTTGCCGTTAATATATCATCGTTGAGAGCTACGCCCGGTGTAACCAGTTCTGTAACGCCCCTTTTTACAATCGTTTTTGTTTGTTTGGGGTCTTCCAGTTGGTCGCATATCGCCACCCGTTGCCCGGCTTTCACCAATTTCGGCAAATAAGTATTTAAGGAATGGTGGGGGAAACCGGCCAGCTCCGTCCTATCGCCGCCATTGTTCCTGTGCGTAAGTACAATCCCTAAAATTTTGGCCGCATGCACTGCATCTTCTCCAAACGTTTCATAAAAATCCCCTACCCTGAACAGTAATAAAGCATCGGGGTATTTCGCCTTAATGCTGTTGTATTGTTTCATTAAAGGCGTTGTTTTTTTACTTTTTGTCGTTGCCAAATCTTATATAAATTAGGTTGTTTAGCGAAAGTATTATTTTTTAAGCTTCCATGCCATTTTTAGCGCAATGGGTTATAAACAAAATCTGTTCATTAGTTCCATTTGCAGCCCTTTTGCACGCACAAACCAACCAGTGTGGTTGCCCGCTTTCACCTTTACGCGCCCCGACCGAAAGCGTCGGGGCGGGTATCGGCTCAATCGGGGCTATTGGCAAACGTTTTTTTGTACAGCCGTAATGGTTACTTTTGCACAAACAAGCAATATAACGATGCGGAAATTAAAGAATAGCGAACTTGAACGTTTAAACGTACCAGAATTTAAACAGGCCAAGAAAACACCATTAATCATTGTGCTCGACAACATCAGGAGCCTAAACAATATTGGTTCGGTTTTCAGGACCGCCGATGCCTTTTTGATTAAAAAAATATATCTCTGCGGCATTACGGCCACACCACCACATAAAGATATCCATAAAACTGCATTGGGCGCTACCGAAAGCGTAGCTTGGGAATATGTAGAAAATACAGAGGCCCTTATCGCCAAATTAAAACAGGAAGGTATCTATACCATTGCAGTGGAGCAGGCCGAAAACGCAACCTTGCTTCAAAATTTCTCCGTGAAAACCAATCAAACATATGCCATTGTTTTTGGAAACGAGGTAAAAGGGGTAAAGCAAAAAGTAGTTTCAATGGTCGATGAAGTAGTAGAAATACCGCAGTTTGGCACCAAGCATTCCTTGAATATTTCAGTAAGCACAGGAGTGGTCGTGTGGGATTTGTTCTGCAAATTATCGGTATAAAAAAGGGATTCGATAATTCGAATCCCGGGTAAATATATTAAGTAAAGTTAGCTAGTTTCTTGCTTAAAGTCTTCTACGAATTAAGCAAACCTCTGGGAGAAATCCAAAAAAAATCTTAAATAAAGTCAATCAAAAAACCGATTGACCTAAAAATCATGCAGTTTGTCGATGATAAAACGATAATCATTTTTATTCTGGACAAAATCCAAATCGGTAACATCAATAACCAACGGATTAATTTCGGGGTGCGTTTTTATAAATTCCAAATACCCGTTGTTAATACTGTTTAGGTAATCTTCGGGGATGTTCTGCTCATACGTGCGCCCGCGTTTATGTATGTTACGCAATAATTGTTCGGTACTTTGGTACAGGTATACATAAACGTCAGGCTTTATTACTTCTTTGTACATAAAGTTAAAAACCTTTCTGTATAGCATAAACTCGTCTTCCTGTAATGTAACTTTGGCAAATATCAACGATTTAAAAATATCGTAATCGCTTACCATAAAATTCTTGAAAAGGTCCGGGCGCGAAGTATCGTCTGTAAATTGCTGGTAACGATCGGCCAGGAAAGACATCTCCAACGGAAAGGCATAGCGGTTACGGTCTTCGTAAAATTTTGGCAAAAACGGGTTGTCTGCAAAACGTTCTAAAATAAGTTTCCCGTTAAAATCTTCTGCAATTTTTGTGGCCAAGGTTGTTTTTCCAGCACCAATATTTCCTTCAATGGCAATAAAATTAAATTGAGAAAAATCTTTTTTGGCAATTGTTATCTCAAGTTTTGTTTTTACAAGCTCACTTTTATCTCCGCATTCATTTAAAAGTTCGGCAATGCTTTTTTGTAGTATGGGGTGTATTTTTCCCGGGGCAATTGCAGCCAACGGTTGTAGCACAAACTTTCGTAGATGCAACTGCGGGTGCGGGACAACAAGATCCGGTTCGTCAATAATGGCATCGTTATAAAACAGGATATCCAGATCGATGGTCCGGGCAGAATAGCCTTTTTTCTTGTTCCGTACCCTTCCCATTTCTTTTTCAATCTGTAAAAGTACGTCCAGTAATTCTTGTGGTTGCATTTCGGTATCCAAGGCCACACAAATATTGTAAAAGTCGTCGCTGTCAAAACCCCAGGCCGGGGTTTGATATATGGGCGAGCAGGAAACTACTTTGCCGGCCCTTGCATGCAATAAGTTTACAGTTTTGCTTAAGTTCTCAAACTTGTTTCCAAGATTGCTTCCTGCCGAAAGATATGTACGTTTATAGTGAATCATTATAAAGTACAAAGTAACGAAAGATATAAAAGCTATGCATAAAAAAAGACCGAATATATAAAACATATCCGGTCTTTAGGTTAGGGGGATTATTATGAGTGTAATCCACTATTTAAACTTTACGCTAGCAAAAACGATAGTTTAAATTTACTAATTCAAAAAAATCAAAAATACGTTTGTAAATATATGAAATTCAATGTCTTGTATATAATTTTTATGCTTGTAAATTCTTGTAGTCCAATACATTAATTTTGGTGTAGGAATTTTTAGAAATAATTATAAAAAAGCCTTTTAGTTTGTTTTTATTGCGCTGGAAGTTATCTTTGAACTTCTTCTTAATTTAGAATATATGAAGTTTTTAAGAAATCTATTAGCCGCAATTTTAGGGACAATTATTGCATTGGGAATGATATTCATGGTCTTTTTGGTTTTTTTGACCATTGCCGGGAGCTCGGAAGAGCCTATAAAGGTTAAAAACAATTCTGTTTTGGAATTAACCTTCGAGGAGCCCATAAAAGATTACGGAGGAAAATATGAATTTACGGACATTGACTTCAATTTTGAAGAATATAACGGGCTCAACAATGTTTTGCTCGCCATAAAAGCCGCGGCCACCGACGATAAAATAAAAGGTATTAGCATAAACAATTCTTTTTTATCAACCGGGGCGGCAAATACAAAAAGTATCCGCGATGCCATCAAAAAATTTAAGGCTTCAGGTAAATTTGTGTATGCTTACGGTGATCTTTTCCTTCAAAAGGATTATTATCTGGCCTCTGTAGCCGACTCGGTTTTTTTAAATCCAATCGGGAATTTAGATTTTAGGGGGCTTTCTTCAGAAATATTATACCTAAAAGAGCTTCAGGAAAAATCGGGCATTAAAATGGAAGTCATCCGCCATGGAAAATACAAAAGTGCGGTAGAGCCCTATTTAAGTAACCAAATGAGCGAAGAAAACAGGGCGCAAATTACCCAATTGTTATCTTCGGTCTGGAATACTTATCTGGAAGATATATCTGAAAGTAGAAATATTAACATTGAAAATTTAAACACTTTTGCCGATGAGCTGGCTACTAGAACGCCAGAAATGGCACTGCAAAACAATTTTGTTGATGCATTGAGTTATATAGACCAATACAATACACTGCTTAAGGATAAATTAGGCTTAACAAAAAACGAAGACATTAACCGTATCAATATTCTGGATTATGCCGAGTTTGCCTCCAGAAAAGTAAAAACAAGCGGAAAAGACCGCATTGCGGTAATTTATGCGCAAGGCGAAATAGGTTACGGTAAAGGAAACGACAATTATATCGGGCAGGAAGTCATGTTTAAGTCGCTTAAAGAAGCCCGTGAAGACGATAAGGTAAAGGCAATTGTACTTAGGATCAATTCTCCTGGCGGCATGGCACTTACCTCCGATATTATTTGGAGGGAAATAGAAGTTACCAAAAAGGTAAAACCCGTAATTGTATCCATGGGCGACCTGGCAGCTTCGGGAGGATATTACATGGCGGTGGCCGGCGATAAAATTTTTGCCGAACCTTCTACCATTACAGGTTCCATTGGGGTTTTTGCTACTATCCCGAACGTAAGTGAACTGGCCGGAAAATGGGGCATTAATGCAGAGCAGGTAAATACCAATAAAAATGCTACCGCATACAGTTTGTTTGAACCGGCCACAGACAATTTTAAAAAATATGCCAAAGAAGGGATTGAAGACTTTTATAAAACCTTCCTCAAAAAAGTATCCGAAGGAAGGGGAATGAGCGTAGAAGCCGTAGACGCTGTTGCCCAAGGCAGGGTTTGGACAGGCTTGCAGGCAAAAGAAAATGGTTTGGTAGACGAAATAGGAGGCATAGACGAAGCAGTTGCATATGCGGCCAAAACCAGCAACACGAAAGATTATGCCTTAAAAAATTACCCGGTATACGAAACCAGTATCGAAGAGATTTTGCAAGGTTTTTCCGGGCTGGGGTTTGTAAAAAGCAAAGAACAATTGCTAAAAGAAGAACTTGGCGAAGAGGCATTTAACTTAATGCAACAAGTAAAAGCAATGGCCAATAAAAAAGGATTGCAGGCAAGAATGCCTTTTGAAATAAACATACACTAAATGGTTGCTAAAGACAAAAGGCTTGCTTTTAGGCTATATCTCTATTTAGGTGCGTTGTTTATTACCTCATTGGTAGTGTCCAACCTTATATTTCAAAAATTTTTTTATTGGTATCCCTTTGGCGATATAAAAATTTTTGGAGCCTCTTTGTTTCAAATTTCGGTGGGAATATTGCCATACCCCATTACGTTTTTAATAACCGACCTTATTTCTGAAATTTATGGAAAGAAAAAAGCAAATCAGGTGGTAACGGCCGGAATTTTTGCTTCTTTCTTTTCAATGCTCATTATCTTAATTGCAGAAAAGGCCCCGGCATTAAAAACATCGCCCATTCAAGACGAAACGTTTACCCAGGTATTTGCCCTTTCGCCCATTGCCGTGTTTGCGTCCATGATTGCATATCTTTTGGCACAGTACATAGATATTACAATTTATCATTTCTGGAAAAGGATTACCAAGGGTAAATATCTTTGGCTACGCAATAACTTTTCAACCTTTACGTCGCAGTTTATAGATACTTTTACGGTGGTTTTTCTGTTGTGCGTTTTTAAAGTACTTCCGTGGTCTTTGTTTTACGGATTGGTGGTAAGCGGTTTTTTCTTCAAGGTTTTGGTGGCCATTTTGGATACGCCTTTTCTGTACCTTTTTGTTTTCCTTTTTAAAAAAAGGTTTAAACTTAAGCCGGGCGAGGAAATAGATTTGGAAGTTTAAGTAAGTGTTATTTTTATTGGCAAGGCTTTTTTTGTCTAAATACTTGAAATCCCATTAAGTATATGTAATCTTTTACGCGCAATATCTTCGTATATATTTTACAAACATTAAACTTTTATTAAAATGCTGTTATTTGTATAGATTTTACTACAATTTTGCTAATATAATGGTATGAAACGATAAAAAACGCTTTTATATAATAAAATATTGATTTATAATAAGTTTAGGCCTCGCCATGAAAACGCATAAATTTTAAACAGATGAAAAAAATATTGAAAATTGTCGGGATTGTTCTGGGAATACTAATTGTGTTCCTTATAGCTGCACCATTTTTATTTGAAGGCAAGATTATAAAAATTGTGAAAAATACCGTGAACAAAAACATAAATGCCGATTTCGATTTTACCGATGCCGACGTTAGTTTGATTACCAGCTTTCCCAATGCTTCGGTAAATGTAGAAAACCTAAGCATTATCAATAAAGCCCCATTTGAAGGCGATACATTGGTATATGCAAAAAATGCCAACATTAGTTTGCCGTTTATGCAAATATTCAATAAAGAAGGAGAACCTTATTCGGTTAATTCCTTTAGCATAGACGGAGCCGTGGTGAACGTTTATGTGGATGAAAATGGCAAGGCAAATTACGATATTGCAAAAGAAACAACCAATGAAGCCCCTGCAACCCCTGCCGAAACTCCTGAAAAAACCGATGCTCAAAGTAGCAGTAATGTTTCTTTAAATATGCAAAAATACGAGATAACAAACTCAAAAATAAAGTATTACGATGAGCAGGGGAAAATGTATTTTGAACTGACCGATTTTAACCATTCTGGAAAAGGAGATCTTTCGGCTACAAAATCTGAATTGGATACCGAAACCAGTGGCTTGCTTTCTTTTGAAATGGACAACGTTAACTATTTTAGTAAAAACCCAATCCAGCTCGATGCCTTGTTGGGCATAGATTTGGCCGAAAATAAATATACATTTCTTGAAAACAAGGCAATTATAAATCAGTTGGAACTGGTTTTTGACGGTTTTATAAAGGTGAACGAAGACAATCAAGAAGTTGATATTACCTTTAAAACGCCTTCGTCGGATTTTAAAAATTTCCTGGCCGTTATTCCAGAAGAATACTCAAAAGACATACAAAATGTACAAACCACCGGAGATTTTATGGTGGCAGGAAAAGTAAACGGAACCATAGACGATACGCATATCCCAAAATTTGATGTTGCCATACAGTCAAACAATGCGTCTTTTAAATATCCAGATTTACCGCAGGCCGTAAGCAATATTACCATAGATACTAAAATTGCCAACGAAACGGGCCTCATGGAAAATACCTATGTAGACATTAATAAACTTACGTTTAAAATTGCCCAGGATGTTTTTAGCGCTCAGGCACATATTAAAAATATTACCGATAATCCATTGGTAAATGCCAATTTAAAAGGGCGTATCAATTTGGCAAATTTATCCAATGCATACCCTTTTTCACTGGATACGCCGCTTAAGGGAATTTTAGATGCTAATCTTTCTACCGCTTTTGATATGAATTCGATAGAAAAAGAACAGTATCAAAATACAAAAAACAACGGTACATTGGCCTTAAAAGGATTTGAATATTCATCTGAAGAAATGAAAAACCCGGTACAGATTACCAATGCCGAGGTTACTTTTAACACTTCCAATGTTTCCTTGAACGCTTTTGAAGCCAAGACCGGGCAAACCGACCTATCGGCCAAAGGTTCCATACAAAACCTATTGGGCTATATGTTTAACAAAGAGACCTTAAAGGGAAATTTCACATTGAATTCCAATACTTTTGCGGTGAACGATTTTATGATGGAGGAAACCGAAGCTGCGCCAAAAGATAAAGAAGCAAAAGAAAATCCAGAAGAAAATAAAGAGAAGTCCACCACAACAGGGGGAGCAAAGGAAGAAGAACTTAAAATCCCTTCTTTTTTAGATGCTACCATAGCTGCCAAGGCAAACACCGTTATTTACGATAACTTACAGTTAAAGAATGTGTCCGGCACGCTCATCGTCCGCGATGAAACCGTAAGATTAAAAGACTTGACCTCAAGTTTGTTCGGTGGAAATATAGCCGTAAACGGGTCGGTATCCACAAAAACAGAAACGCCAACTTTTAACATGGACCTCAGCATTAAAAGTTTTGATATATCACAATCCTTTCAGGGCATGGACATGCTACAGGCTATTACGCCCATAGCCCAAGCATTGAAGGGGAAACTTAACTCCAATTTATCGTTAAAAGGAAACTTAAACAGCGACTTTACGCCCAATTTAATGTCGGTTTCCGGAAATGCCCTTGCAGAAGCGCTCGTGAGCGGTTTTGACCCAGAAAAAGGAAAAATGTTAAGTGCGCTTAGCAATAATTTAGACTTTTTAAACTTTAAAGAAGGAGAAACCAAGGATGTAAAAACAAGTTTGACTTTCGACAATGGAAAGGTGAACGTAAAACCATTTCATATAAAATATAAAGATATAGACATAGAAGTTGCCGGTAGCCACGGTTTTGACAAATCGATTGATTACAATGCTACTTTTAACGTACCGGCCAAATATTTTGGAAAAGATGTAAATAATTTATTGGCCAAGCTTAACAATCCCGATGCCAAAAACATTACGGTTCCCGTAAAGGCCAATATTGGCGGGACATATAGTAGCCCCTCAATTTCTACAGATGTAGATAAAACGGCTTCTGCACTTACCCAGAAGTTAATTGCCATGCAGAAAGATAAACTGATAAACCAGGGAGGCGATAAAATAAAAGATGCCATAAGCGGACTTATAGGCGGGGGGACAGCAAAAGACAGTACAGCGGCCCCAGGAAGTAAAGCCGCAGATTCTACAAAGGCCAAGAAACAGGAGCAAGTAAAAAATGCAGCAAACGATTTAATAAAAGGGTTGTTTGGAAATAAAAAGAAAGATACTGCCAATCAAAAATAGCAGGATTGTCCAAAATAAATAGTATACAACAATTAGCCACCGATACATATCGGTGGCTAATTTGTTTGTAGAAGCCCATGATTATAACGGTATATGATAAATATTTACAAAACTTGAAGAAAATATATTATATTTGCTGCCCGAAAAATATTCAATATTTTGTAGCTTATTATAAGAAATGGACAAATGCCAGCAGTGTATAGTTAGAAAATTTAGTTCATTAAGGAGCCTGAACGAGGAAGAACTATTAAATATTTCAGATTGTAAAACTTCCCAACATATAAAAAAAAGGCGAATCGCTGTTAGGAAGGTGATTTTATTCAAGGCGTTTTTTGTATTAAATCCGGAATTTGTAAACTCACAAAATTATCATCAAACGGAAAAAGCCAAACAGTAAAGTTTATAAAGAAAGGTGATTTATTGGGGCAGCGTAGTATTGTAAGTGAAGATAGGATAAAATTGTCCAGGGAAGAGCTTGCCAGTATTGTTGGAACTGCAACAGAGTCGATAATAAGAGTGGTTTTCAGTTTTTCCAAGGAAGGGCTTATTGCCGAAGAATTGTACCCCGAGCTAAGCTTCCAACAAAGCAATAATTTCATGCGTACCTTGCATCTTGGCATGGTCGTATGCGGTATGCCCGCGGGAATCTTTCATAGAACGGTCTGCGCCGTTTTCTAAAAGGATTTTTACAATTTTGCTTCTCCCAAATGTTGCAGCATATATCAATGCCGTTGCATTATTGCCATTAACAAGGTTTACATTGGCGCCACTATTGATCAGTAGTGCTGCAATTTCAGTAAACCCTTTAAAACAAACTCCCATAAGGGCCGTATTTCCCGAGGTGTCCTTTGCATTTACATCTGGGTTATGGGCCAAAATGGCTTTGGTAACATCAATATCGCCATAATAGGTTGCCAAAAGAAGCGGAGTGGATCCCCTTTGATCTTTAGTATTTAATAAATTTGGGTCTGCTTTCAATAATGTTTCGATAACATTCTTTTCGCCATTGCGTATAGCGTTAAATAGAGCTTCTGTTTTCATGCAATAATTTTAATTAATTAAGCCGGTGTACCGTTTTTTATACAACGGTATTATCAAAAATACAATTTTATGGTTATTGTCTTTTAGATTTTTTAATGTCAATATAAATGGAAGGGCTAAATGAGTTCATTATAAATAAGCGACTATTATCGTAATTAAAGGTCAAATAAATATATTAATCAAAAATAAAGACGTTACTTTGCGCCATTAGCAATGAAGCACATACAAAATTTGGTATTTTATCCTTCCGAGATTTTATTATCCCACTTTTTTTTGACTTTATGCCATAGATACAAACAGCAAACTTAGCGTAGGCTTTATTGTTTGCATTATTCTGTATCGATTTAACAAATTTAAATTATTATACAATGAAAGAAGGGACAGTAAAGTTCTTCAACAGAACAAAAGGTTTTGGATTTATCACAACATCAGACAGTAACGAAGATATCTTTGTACATGAAAGTGGTTTGATCGACAACATTAACGAGAACGACAAAGTAAGGTTTGAGACCGAAAGAGGTAAAAAAGGAATGAATGCCGTAAACGTAGAAGTAATAGACTAAGTACTTTAAAAAAAACAAAACCATCTCTCACGGGATGGTTTTTTTATTAATTAAAAAAATAGATACATGCTTATTATCCCGATAAAAGAAGGAGAAAATATTGATAGGGCTTTAAAAAGATACAAACAGAAATACAGAAAGACACAACAACTTAAAGTGTTGCGAAGCAATCAACATTATATAAAGAAATCGCAACAGCGTAGAGAAGAGGTTGCTAAAGCCATATACAAGCAAGAGTACCAAAGAAAGTTAGAGGATTAGAACCCCCCTAACCTTTTTTGTAGTACCCATTTCATTATTTAGGGTGCAACGTGTATGTTTACCACAAGGCCTTCATTGGCACGGATATTAAAAACAGTTTGGTCTTCAAATATCAGGTATTGCCCTTTAATACCCTTAAGGACTCCTTCGTATTCGGGTGTTTTCCCTAGATTAAGGCTTTTAGGTTTTAGGGGGTACGCTGCCACCGGAAATGTTATGTGGGTTTCGGTATTGTTTTCAATAAAATAAGGCAAGACTTCTTCTGGGATATACTGTTTAAGGGTTTCCCGGTATTTGGGGAGATCTTCGTCGATAATATCGTTTTGAAGCATTTTACGCCAATTGGTCTTGTCGGAAATATGGTCTTTTAAAGCTACTTCGGTTATGCCTGCAAGGTATCTGTTGGGTACTTCAACAATTTCAATGGCCTCGTGTGCCCCTTGGTCGATCCAGCGTGTGGGCACCTGGCTTTTCCGGGTCACGCCAACTTTTATGCTGCTCGAATTGGCAAGGTAAACAATATGGGGCTGGAGCTGCACTTCTTTTTCATAGGTCAGGTCACGGTCCTCAATATCTAAATGCGCTTGGCTTAGTTCTGGTTTTAAAATCCAATCGGCTGCTTTTGGTGTTTCAAAAAAACAGCTTTTGCAAAATCCCTGTCGGTATATGGGCTTGTCCAAGTGGCATGATAGGCATTCGAATTTTACAAACTTTATAGCAATCTTTTTATCTATTAACTGATTGAAATTGATGTAATTATTTTCAAAAACCAAATAATAATTCACGGGTTCCGTATATTCAGTCTGCATTTTGGTGAGTACACCTTCGAACATGATAAAAGTTTTTTCCTATTTTTATCAAATATAACTTAAAAAAATGCCAATTCCATTATTTAATTCTATTGCTTCTTGGTTCTTGAAAAAGCGGTTCCATCAAATGGAATTGTTTTTAAAATATCCGCAGGAAGTACAAACGGAAGTACTTACCCATTTAATGACGGCGGCAAAAGATACAGAAATAGGCAAGCGTTATGCTTTTGGTGAAATAGGCGCTTATGAAACTTTTTCCAATAGGGTGCCCATTGTACGTTATGAAGATATAGAGCCTATGATAGAGCGTGTCCGCTTGGGCGAAAACAATATCTTTTGGCCAACGCCCATAAAATGGTTTGCAAAAAGTAGCGGGACCACGAACGCCAAGAGCAAATTTATTCCTGTGAGCAACGAATCGCTGGAAGATTGTCATTTTAAAGCTGGAAAAGACATGCTTTCGCTATATTTTAATAACAATGAGGAATCCAAGCTTTTCTCGGGTAAAAGTTTACGTTTGGGGGGCAGCAAGGAATTGTATCAAGATAATAATACCTTTTTTGGCGATCTATCGGCCATTATTATAGACAACATGCCTTTTTGGGCAGAAATGAGCAGCACGCCCAGTAACAAAGTTTCCTTAATGAGCGAATGGGAAAGTAAGTTGGCCGCCATTGTTGAGGAAACTATTAAGGAAGATGTTACAAGTTTGGCAGGTGTGCCTTCCTGGATGTTGGTGCTGCTGAACGAAGTCTTGGAAAGAACCGGAAAAAATCACTTGTTTGAAATTTGGGAGAATTTAGAGGTGTACTTCCACGGAGGCGTAAGTTTTAATCCGTACAGGGAACAGTATGAACGTTTGTTGCCCCGGAAAAATTTTAGGTATTATGAAATATACAATGCTTCTGAAGGTTTTTTTGCTATCCAGGACCGGAATAATTCTGATGAATTGTTACTGATGTTGGATTATGGAATTTTTTATGAGTTTATCCCGATGGAACTCTACGGAACCCCGCAGGAAAAAGTAATTCCCATCTGGAACGTGGAGACCAATAAAAATTATGCCATGCTTATAACCACAAATGCTGGTTTATGGCGCTATTTAATTGGCGATACCGTTCGGTTTACTTCTACCGATCCCTACCGTATAAAGGTTACCGGAAGGACAAAACACCATATAAATGTATTTGGCGAAGAACTTATTATTGAAAATGCCGAGGAAGCACTACAACGGGCCTGCAAAGAAACGGGTGCGGAAATAGTAGATTACACCGCCGGACCTATTTTTATGAAAGGGAAGGAAAAAGGTGCCCATGAATGGCTAATAGAATTTAGGAAGTTGCCCGATAACATGGAAAAATTTACAATTGCCATGGATGAGGCCTTAAAATCGTTAAACTCTGATTATGAAGCCAAACGATATAACAACATTACACTAAATTTTCCTACGCTCCACATTGCCAGGAAAAACCTGTTTTACGATTGGCTTAAAAAATACGATAAATTGGGCGGCCAACATAAAATACCAAGACTTTCCAGCAATAGGCACTATTTAGAAGAATTGCTGGGCATGAACGGGTAGTTTATAAGCATAAAAAAACCGCCCAGGAATTTTGGACGGTTTAAATTTATATGGCACTTTCTAGTTTAAGAAACTGCTTTCAGTTTATTAATAGTTACTTTGGTCAACTTGTCCTCGACATATGCCTTGTCTACAATTAGCTCGTTTTCTTTAGAGCTTGGCAGTTCAAACATAGCATCGGTAAGGACTGTTTCGCATAGAGAGCGCAGTCCGCGTGCACCAAGTTCGTATTCAATGGCTTTTTCAACTATATAAGCCAAAGCTTCATCGCTGATTTCAAACTTAATATCGTCCATTTCAAACAATTTGGCATACTGTTTTATAATGGCGTTTTTTGGTTCCGTTAAAATGGAGCGCAATGTTTTTGCATCGAGCGGGTCCATATGTGTTAAAACGGGAAGACGGCCAATAATTTCAGGTATTAAACCAAATTCTTTTAAATCTTTAGGAATAATGTATTGCAAAAGGTTGTCGCGGTCTATCATGTCTTTCTTTGCAACACTGTAGCCTACGGCCTGCATGTTAAGCCTTTTTGAAATATGCCTGTCAATACCATCAAAAGCCCCACCGGCTACAAACAATATGTTTTCGGTGTTGACCTCAATAAACTTTTGGTCTGGGTGCTTTCGGCCTCCTTTGGGCGGAACGTTTACAACAGTTCCTTCCAATAGCTTTAGCAATGCCTGTTGGACACCTTCGCCAGAAACGTCCCTTGTAATGGATGGGTTATCGCTTTTTCTGGCAATTTTGTCAATTTCATCAATAAAAACAATTCCCCTTTCTGCTTTTTCCAAATTATAATCGGCAGCTTGCAGTAGGCGGGTCAATATGCTTTCTACATCTTCTCCTACATACCCGGCTTCGGTAAGTACGGTAGCATCTACAATTGCCAAAGGTACATTGAGCATCTTTGCAATGGTCTTGGCCATTAATGTTTTACCGGTACCGGTTTGCCCGACCATGATAATGTTACTTTTTTGTATTTCGATGTCGTCTTTACTGGCTGGCTGCAATAATCTTTTGTAATGATTATACACTGCTACAGACATTACTTTTTTAGTAACGTTTTGGCCGATAATGAACTGGTCTAAATACTCCTTGATCTCGGCCGGTTTTTTTAAGACCAATTCTGATGATAATTCGCTGTTTTTAGATTGTTGCGATTCTTCCAATACAATTCCATGTGCCTGTTCGATACAGCGGTCGCAAATATGGGCATCCAATCCTGCAATAAGCAAGTTGGTTTCCGGTTTTTTTCTTCCGCAGAATGAACATTCTAAATCTTCTTTCGCCATTTCTTTTTATTTGTAAAAATGCAATATATGCACTTTCTATTTAAAAATAGAATTATAAATGGTTGGTTTTATGATTATTGGGTGTTTTTTTAGTTTCTAACAAGAACTTCGTCGATCATTCCGTAGTTCTTTGCTTCTTCTGCTTTCATCCAATAATCACGGTCGCTATCTTCGGTTACTTTTTCCATGCTCTGGCCAGAATGCTTGGCAATTATTTGGTATAGCTCGTCTTTCAATTTTAAAATTTCCCTGGCAGTAATTTCAATATCGCTTGCCTGTCCTTGTGCACCGCCCAAAGGCTGATGGATCATGACGCGGCTGTGCGGGAGTGCAGAACGTTTTCCTTTTTCCCCGGCACAAAGCAATACTGCGCCCATCGATGCGGCCATTCCTGTACATATGGTTGCTACATCGGGTTTTATGTATTGCATGGTGTCGTAAATACCCAGGCCTGCATATACGCTCCCTCCGGGGGAGTTAATGTATATTTGGATGTCTTTGGATGCATCGGCACTTTCCAGGAACAATAATTGTGCCTGAATAATGTTTGCAACTTGGTCGTTAATCCCGGTGCCCATGAAAATAATCCTGTCCATCATCAATCTGGAAAAAACATCCATGGCAACAGCATTTAACTGCCGTTCTTCAATAATGTTCGGGGTAAGTCCAACGGGAGTCATGGCACTTATTATCTTGTCGTAATACATACTGTTGACCCCTCTATCTTTAGTGGCAAATGCCTTAAATTCTTTTTCGAAGTTCATATAATTTTAATTACTTTTTTTAAGACGTAAAAAGGCGTTAAAACTTACGGTTTAACGCCTTAAAGATACTTAAATTATTTTACAAGGGTTTACCCGTAAACTTCTTTAACAAAGTTTTCGTAAGTAACCTCTTTTGTCTTTAAATTTGCTTTTTCTTTATAAAGGTTTACCAGTTTTTCGCTCATTACCTGCTCAGATAATCTTTTGGCTTCTTCCTGGTTTGAAAGCACCCTTGCGGAAATATTTTCCAATACTTCATCTTCTGGATCTGTTTGCCCAAACTGTGCCATTTGCATGCTTACGTATTTTTTGGCAAAATCCTTAAGCTCGTCGTAGCTAACCTGAAGGTTGTTGTCGTTTATTATTTTCCCTTCGATAAGCTGGTATCTTAAACCTTTTTCTGATTTTGAATATTCTTCGCTGGCTTCTTCATCCGAAAGGTTGTTTTCACCGGTTGCCTGGATCCATTTTTTCAAAAATACATCCGGAAGGTCAAACTTGGTGTTTTCGACCAGGTTCTCGGTAATATCGTTCAAAAGTTTTTGATCTGCCTGTTGTGCGAATTGCTTTTCGGCATCTTCCTTGATCTTGGCCCTCATTTCTTTTTCAGAAGTTACCGTGTCTTTGCCAAAAAGTTTATCGAAAAGTTCCTGGTTTAGTTCGGCAGCTTCACGCTTGTTTATTTCGTCGATGGAAAAAGTAACATCGATGTCCAGGTCGTGCGCTTGATCGTGATCTACTTTTAGGTAGTTTATAAGGTCATGGTCATCTTCAAAAAGGTTTTTGGTTTTTAGTTCCAAGGTATCACCAACTTTTGCGCCAACAAATTTGCCAAGGTTTCTTTTTCCTTTTATTTTATCAAGGGTGAACGTTACGCGGTTTTCAATTTCTTTTTCTTCATTTTTAAAAACCCCGGTTATTTCGCTTTCTTCGGTTGCTTCATCTTGAGAAATTAATTTTCCGTATTGTTTGGCAATACGGTCAACCTGCTCGTCGATCATTTTATCGTCGGCAATAATTTGGTAATGGGTAATTGCTTTTTTAGTTTTCAAATCTACGTCAAAAGCAGGAGCAAGACCCAGTTCAAATTCAAAAGAAAAGTTTTCAGAATCCCAATCAAGGTCATCCTGTGCCTTAGGAAGCGGGTTTCCAAGAACATCTAGCTTTTCTTCGGTGAGGTATTTGTTTAACGAATCTTGAAGTAGTTTGTTTACCTCGTCAACTAGAACAGCTTTTCCGTATTGCTTTTTAACCAATCCCATGGGAACGTGCCCTTTTCTAAAACCTGGAATGTTTGCAGTTTTGCGGTAATCGGTCAAGATTTTATCAACTTTATCGCTGTAATCTTCTTTTTTAATTGCAACTTTTACTATTGCATTTAAGTCGTCAATTTGCTCTCTTGTAATATCCATTCTCAAAAAAATTTAATAGCCCTTAAATGGGCATGCAAAAGTAAAACATTTTCAAAAGTTAACCAAGTTTTTAAAAGGCTGATAAACAAAATATTAATTTTTATTTAACACCTTTTGGTTTTATGGCCAAAAAACGTTCGTAAAATACCCTTAAATGAGCTTTGGATATGTTTTTTCTTTCTTATTCTGAAGAAATCAGCGACTCAAAAATAGATTGTAAAATGGATAGCAATAAACTAAATAGTAACGCCCACCATATATTTACTACCGAAAATCCTCCTACAAAATAATCGGCCAGTAAAATAATGACGGCATTGATGATAAGTAAAAACAGGCCCAGTGTTATAATGGTAACGGGCAGGGTCAATATAACCAAGATAGGTTTTACTATAAAATTTAAAATGGCCAGTACCACGGCAACTATTATGGCGGTCCAGTAGCTTTCTACGCCAACTCCGGGAAGTATTTTTGCAAGGATAACCACCGAGATTGCGGTTAACAGAATTTTGATTATAAACTTCATGGCTTAAAATTATTTTGGTTGATTTATTAAAGATATAAAAAAAGCGCCTATTTTAACAGTAGGCGCTTTTTAAATGTTCTAGCTATGTTGTTTTACTTGACAAAAATAGTGGGGTAATTGCCGGGGTTTACTTTTGGAACCGTTGCATTGTATTTTTTATTGATGGCATCAATAAATGCATTGGCAACTACTGCATAACCACGTTGCGTTAAATGCACGCCATCTAGCGAAAATGCACCACCGGTACCAAAATCGGCTGTTATGGTCCCGCCATCAAAAGGTACACCGCCATTGGCGAGTTGCTTTAAAATTGCGTTTACATCCACAAAAGCAAGGTCGTATTGGTCTGCCAACGCTTTAATGGTGGTGTTATATGCAGCTTGCGCTGTAGAAACATGTGTTTGTTCCGTTATGGTTAGCACTTGGGTGTCGTTTAAAGGAACACCAACTCCAATTACAGATTGTGGGTTGTCGGGATCTGCCAAAGTGCCTAAAACCGAAGAAACCGGTAACGGGATTAAGTCTTCTTCTGTTGCTTGCCTCATATTGGTCAACGCAGGGTTAACAGTGGTAAGGTCGGTTAGGTCCTCGTCCAACAACACGACCGGGTTTTGCCCAGCACTAAACTGTATGGTGCGCTGTGCGGCTTCTTCGGCAGTAATCAACCCGATAGCCTGTACTTGCTGTAGGCCTGCATTGTATGGTGCATAGGCTTGGTTTAGTGCTTCGGCTGTTTGCGCATCCAGAGGAATGGCATTATAGGGAACGGTTGTAAAATAGGCAATAGAAGTAACTTCGGGAACGTTTGCCACGACACCTTTGGCGCCTGTGCTTGTTAAGGCTTTAAGTTCTTCGTTATACACACTTGCGAATACATTTGGGTCGGTAATATCGTTATAACCATATGTTGTTGGGTCTGTGTTGCCGGTTTGGTCTTCCCCGTCACCCCCTTGGGAAGCATAGCTTAAAATGTCGTTGCTTCCTATCCAAAGAGAAAAGAAAGTTGGATCTTGCGCTACGGCATCCCCAATAACCGTTGCATCTGTTGACGATGCTATACGGACAAAGTAAGGATTGGCGCTTCTATTCTCTACTCCTGCAATATTCCCGTAACCAGGTGCGAGCAAATGGAAACTTTTGGCGCCCGGCATCCCCATATTGTTAAAAGGACCGTCTAGATGGTTGGTAATATCGGTTGTTGGGGTCCCCTCAAGAGAAACGGGAGCCCTGTTGCCTTCGGCATCGATCTGCAATACCAACCGGGTTCCGCTAATTACTTGGCCTCCGTTTAGCAATCCGCCTAAATTATCATCAACCAACGGCTGTATAAAGTCGCCCCCTCCGGCCAACCCAAATTGTCCGGCCATAATTGCGGGGTAGGAGTTTTGTTGCGCTTTTAGGTAAAGTGCATTATCGGCAAAACCGGCAGTTAAGGAATTACCCACGGAAACATAATTGGAAAAATCGGCATCGCCATTGGTGTAAAAACCTTGTTCGTTAACGGGGTCGTTAAATTCTGGTTGGCAAGCAGTAAAGGTTATTGCTGCTAGAGAAATATATAATAGTTTTTTCATTTCATTTAGTGTTAACATGTGTTAAAATCCATAAGTGATTCCCAGGCCTGGCACAAATGCATTGTTCTTGTAGGTGCCTCCAAACGGTACATTTTGTCCGTCTTCCTGATAATAATTGTACGATTCGTCTACTTCATCAAAATGAACATATAAGAAAGAAGCATCCAATGCAAAACGATCACTGATTTTAAATGTAAACCCGCCTGTAAAATTATTGGAGTCGTTTCGTGGCGTTTCGGGTGCAAAATACCCAGATCGTACCGGAGATTCGTCAAAGTAATATCCGCCTCTTAATATAAAGCGCGGCGTTGCTTTGTACTGAACCCCTAAACGATATACCGATGAATTTTTGTAGTTTCTTGGGTTTAAGGATTCTGTTCCGTTGCTGAATATAACGTCCAGTGCCTGGTAGGCATTCCAGTATACCCTGTTATAGTCAAAAGCTACAAGCCATTTTTCGTTAATGGTATACGAAGCACCTACCGAAAGTTCGGCAGGCAAGGGCAATGAAGCGTCAAAAGCTACGCCTTGGTATTGCCCGGCGACCGCAGAAGGCAAATTTTGAAAATCGGCATCGCCATCCTCGGCGTTCATGTCTATTTTGGAGCGGTAATCCACACCAAGGGTAAACTTTTCGGTAGGCCTGAACATCATGCCAATATTGTAGCCCCATGCTGTAATGCCGCTGTCATCGATAGTGACATTCGACCTGTTTCCGTTCACATCTGTAGTGCTACGGTCTATATTTCTGTTGAAATTAACACTTCCGGTTGCAAAAATAGGCCCACCACCAATACTTAATTTATCGTGTAATTTAATTGACAAAGTAGGCTGAAAAAATATTGCCGAAAGGCTAATATCGTTAATCAAGTGCGAGCCTTCCCAATCGGTTGGGTATTCCACGCTACTTCCGTAAGGTGTGTAAACACCAAGGCCAACGCTTGCCCAATCGTTTATTTTGTATGCTGCATAGACGTTGAATGGAGTGGAAACGGAATTGTTGTCTTCTGTATGCCAGCCGTATTGTTCGTTTTGAAAACTGATATTTGCAAAAACGGCATTTGCCCCTAAGCTAACCGTAAATTTTTTATCCAGATACGTAAGTCCGGCCGGATTGAAGAAAACCAACTCTGAAGAATTAATAACAGCAACCCCGGTATGTCCCATGGCAAGCTGTTTTTGTCCCTGAAGCGCAATACGGTAACCTCCGGCATAAGAAATGGCACTAATTAGCAACACCATAGCCAGTAGCGTAAGTTTTTTCATAGAATTAATAATTTATAAATGTGTGAATATTAGCATTTCAAAATTAAGACAATATTAATTATATCCAATTTTTAGGGCATTGATATTTCAAATTCGATAAAAAATTAACATTTATCTACTTAGAAAATGAAGGGATTTTTCGAAAAACTGTTTTGGGTTTTCTGCATGTAGCCAATGCCCGGCATTTTCCACGGTTTCTATTTTAGCATTTGGGAAATGGGTGTGGATAATATCGGTATCGTTCGGAGAAATATATTCAGATTTGGAGCCCCGCAGGAACAGTGTTTTGCCGTTAAAAGATTTTTGAGAGGGCAGGGGCTCTCCAATTTCTTCCTGGGCATTGCTTAAAACGGACAGGTTAAACCTAAAAGCTAGGGTTTCTTTTGTTTTCCAATACAGGTTTTTAAGTAAGAATTGGCGCGTTCCCCAGTCGGAAATATAATCGGACAATTGTTCGTCGGCTTCGGTCCTGGATGTTATTTTATCAAAATCAAGTGCATTGAGGCCGTTTAATATATCTTGATGGTGCGGCGGGTAATATTTAGGGGCAATATCTGCAACCAAAAGCCTTTTTATCAATTCGGGCTGTGTAACCGCCAAGAGCATGGCAACCTTTCCGCCCATGGAATGGCCAATAATGTTAATGTCTTCCAAGTTGTTCAGGTCGCAATAGTTTAGAATGTCGTCAACCATGACCTCGTATGAAAAATCTTCTGAATGAAAACTCCTGCCGTGATTTCTCAAATCTATCAAATGAACCTCAAAGCCGGCTTCGGCATATTTGGTGCCCAGCGTTTTCCAGTTGTCGGACATTCCCAAAAAACCATGAAGTATTAACAATGGTTTTCCTTTTCCTATGATTTTAGATTTTAATGTTCGCATTTTTTCAGTAGAAAATTTAAAGTTTGTAACGTTGAAAAGATAAAAGCGATGCCTTTTTGCGGTTTCGGTATTGCGTCACCTCTTTTAATAAAAAAACTATTTCAGCCTTTGCAAATACATTTGTACTACATTTTCCAGCCCTAGGTAAAGCGACTCTGCAATAAGGGCATGGCCAATGGAGACCTCCAATAAATTTGGGATGTTCTGTTTGAAATAAGCTGTGTTTTCAAGGTTGAGGTCGTGCCCGGCATTTATGCCCAATTTGGCCTCGCTGGCCATTTTGGCGGCTTCTATATAAGGATTTATGCCGTTTTTGTCTCCCTTTGCAAAAGCACTTGCATAGGCCTCGGTATAGAGTTCTATACGGTCTGTGCCCGTTTTGGCCGCACCTTCGACCATTTTGGCGACGGGATCTACAAAAATGGAGGTTCGGATGCCGTTCGCCTTAAATTCAGCAATAACATCAACCAAAAAATCTTTGTGTTTTATGGTGTCCCAGCCGGCATTGGAAGTAATGGCGTCTTCGGCATCGGGTACCAAGGTTACCTGTGTGGGCTTTACCTCCAAAACAAGGTCGATAAAACTTTTTATGGGGTTTCCTTCAATATTAAATTCGGTATAAACCACCGCAGGCAAGTCCCGTGCATCTTGATAGCGGATATGGCGTTCGTCTGGCCTTGGGTGTATGGTAATGCCCTCGCCCCCGAAATCCTGAATGTCCTTTGCGGTTTTTAATAAATCGGGCACATTGCCTCCCCTGGAATTCCTTAAAGTGGCAATTTTATTTATGTTAACGCTTAACTTTGTCATAAAATAAAAATTCAAAATACATTTCAAGGCAAAAATACAAACTAAAGGCTGCATTTTTGTGCTAGAAATTGATTAATTTGCCAAAGAAATAAGCTTGTTATGAACATACATTCTTATATAAATAACGATGTGCTGCCATTGTTGCCCAATTACCCTGTGAAAATGGTACGCGGGATGTTTTCTAATTGCACCAACACACACATCCCGGTAGTGGAAGACAATAGGCTTTTGGGGAATATTTCTGAAGATGATGTACAGGGGTTCGACCCAGATAAAAAAATAAGCGATTATCTCTATGCGCTCGACCTTTTTTATGTGCAAAAAAGTACCAACTGGCTGGACGTTTTGGAAGCCTTTGCAAAATTCAACTCTAATATTTTGCCTATTTTGGACGAAAACAGTATTTATGTTGGATATTACGAACTGATTGATATTATGAGCTTGTTTAAAGAAACGCCGTTTTTAAATGAGCCCGGCGGAATTTTAATCGTAGAAAAGGGGCATACAGATTATTCGTTTAGTGAAATATCCCAAATTGTTGAAAGTAACGATGGAAAGCTATTGGGCGCCTTTATCTCCAACGACGAAGAAGATGTAACCCAAATCACCATGAAAATAGGGAATATCGGCCTTAATAACATCATTCAAACTTTCAGGCGCTATAATTATAATATTGTTTCCGGAAATGAAGAAGATTCTTATATTGAAGGCCTAAAGGCACGTTCTGATTATTTAAACAAGTTTTTAAAAATTTAACCCGCTCGCTAGAGCGTTTAGCTTCTCAGCTATTGAAAAGCCCGGGAAGTTGATTAAGAAAAATTGTTAAAACCTATGAAAGTCGGTATTTACGGTCAATATTACAAAGAAGATTCAGAAGAGTACATACTTAATTTGTTAGAGGTGCTACAGGTAAACAAGGCCGAAGTTTTTCTGGAAGCGGGCTATCTTGACCAAATAAAAGAATCGTTAGGGATAACCACAAACTATAGAACTTTTGCCTCTTTTGAAGACCTCGACAATTCCTTCGACCTTTTTTTAAGCCTTGGCGGAGATGGGACCATGCTCCGCACCGTGTTGTTTGTCAGGGATTTGGATATCCCGATTTTAGGAATAAATACGGGTAGGTTGGGTTTTCTGGCCACAGTACAAAAAGAAAACATACAAAAAGCAATAGAGGAAGTTATGCAAAATGGCTTTGAAGTAAAAAAAAGGGCCTTGCTGCAAATAACTACCAATACACCAATGGAAGACCAGACCGAAGTTAATTTTGCGCTTAATGAAATTGCAGTAAGCCGCAAAAACACAACCTCCATGATTACCATTGCAACATGGCTCGACGGGGAGTACTTAACATCTTATTGGGCAGATGGGCTTATTGTTGCAACGCCAACGGGTTCTACCGGTTACTCGTTAAGCTGCAACGGCCCCGTAATTGCGCCAAGTACCGATGCCTTTGTGTTAACGCCAATAGCGCCCCACAATTTAAATGCACGCCCGCTTGTTATTCCCGATAAAACAAAAATTAAATTAAAGGTAACCGGGAGAGAGGACAATTTTTTGGTCTCGCTAGATTCCCGTATTGCAACGCTTAACAACGAAACAGAAATAATAATAGAAAGAGCCCCGTTTACCATTAAATTGGTAGACCTTAAAGGAGAGAGTTTTCTTAAAACGCTCCGAAAGAAACTTTTATGGGGGGAAGATAGGCGTAATTAAACCCCATGAAAACAATAAATTCACACAAAAATTGTTTTTACTAGCACATTCATTACAATGATATTACTTATAAAATATCATAATGTATATATTTGCAAACTTTGAAAGGTATGAATTTTAGAATCTTAGCCATAGCGATTATGTTAACCACAAGTGCAACTTATGCTCAAATGTTTGAGGTAGGTGCCTTTGTAGGGGGCAGTAATTACATAGGAGACGTAGGGTCTTCTTGGTACATTAAGCCTAATAGCTTTGCGGCCGGAGGGTTGTTTAAATGGAATATTAGCCAAAGATATGCATATCGGGCTTCTTTTACATTTTCTACAATACACGCGGCCGATAAAGATTCTGACAATTCTGCCAGGCAACAACGCGACTATAGTTTTTCCAACGGTATCTTGGAAGGCTCGCTGGGGATGGAGTTTAACTTTTTAGAATTCGATTTAAGTGAGTTTTCACGATCGGTTACACCTTATTTATATGGTGGGGTATCTGTTTTTTTGCATGATGAATTATATTATGTAAATAATAATGCCCAAGTATCTGGAAATAAAACTACATTTGCAATCCCTATGGCAATAGGGGTTAAAGGTAAAATAAACACACGCTTCGTTTTGGCAGCCGAAATTGGAGTGCGTTACACTTTTACCGATAACATAGATGGCAGTAACCCTAACACGCTGTTGGCTAATAATGACGATTTGAAGTTTGGAAATATCTTTAGCGACGACTGGTACGTTTTTTCTGGCATTACCTTAACGTATACCTTTGGAAAAAGACCATGTTACAGCTGTTTTGATTAATGAGTAATGAGTGAAGAATTAATTAATAAGAATAACCTACCCGAACATATAGCCGTTATCATGGATGGTAACGGAAGATGGGCAAAACAAAAAGGAAAACTTAGGGTTTTTGGTCATGAAAATGGGGCAAAAGCCGTAAAGGAAGTCGTTGAAGGCTGCGCAGAAATAGGGGTTAAAAACTTAACGCTCTATGCTTTTTCGACCGAAAACTGGAACCGCCCAAAGATGGAAGTAGATACTCTTATGAAACTTCTGGTATCTTCACTAAGAAAAGAACTACACACTTTAGTAGAAAATAACATCAGGCTTAAAATTATAGGCACCATAGAGGCCCTTCCCGAAACAGCACGAAAAGAACTTCTCGAAGTAATTGAAAAAACCAAGCAGAACACCCATATGACGCTCACTATAGCATTGAGCTACGGGAGCAGGGAAGAGCTTAAAAATGCTGTAATTGAGCTATGTACTAAAGTTAAAAATAATATAATTTCTATCGATTCTATTGACGAATCAATAATAAATAATCATCTTTACACGCATGATTTGCCCGATGTAGACCTACTTATCAGGACAAGTGGAGAGCATAGAATAAGTAATTTTTTGCTTTGGCAGATCGCCTATGCTGAGTTGTATTTCACTAAAACGCTATGGCCCGATTTTACCAAGGAGCATTTGTGGGAAGCAATAATAAACTATCAAAACAGAGAACGTAGATTTGGAAAGACAAGCGAACAACTTAACTAAAAATATCATGTGGAAACGATATTTAGGTGTATTCATATTATTACTTTTAACCTTTACTAAATATGCCACTGCTCAGGAAACTACTATCGATAAGGGAAAAAAATACATCCTTGGCGGTATTGAGGTAACTGGCGTAAAGAGTTTTAACAAACAGACCGTAATTACATATACCGGTTTGAGGAACGGACAGGAAATTACCGTTCCCGGCGAACAAATAAGCAAGGTAATAAGCAAATTATGGGGCCTTAACCTCTTTAGCGACATTAATATATACAAAACCAAAGTAGAAGGGAATAAAATATTTTTAGAGCTTAACGTTACAGAACTTCCTACACTTTCAGATGTCAAGGTAACCGGAATTAAAAAGAAAAAGGTAGAAGATATCGTTAAAGATGCCGACCTTAAAAAAGGAAAAAAAGTAACTGAAGGTTTTATTGCCAATACAAAAAATTACTTGCTGAACAAGTACAAAAAAGAAGGGTATTACAATACCAAGGTAAATATCAATACCATCCCAGATACTACTGAAACCAATGCGGTTAGAATGGTAGTGGCAATAGACCGTGGGGAAAAGGTTAAGGTGAAGGACATTGTTTTTGAAGGAAATGAAAAATTAAGCGATAACAAGCTTAAAAAGGCAATGAAGAACACCAAAGAAAAATTCTTTGGCCGCTTCTGGAAAAAATCAAAATTTATCCCAGAAGACTTTAAAACCGATCTTACTTCTATTGTAGATAAATACAAAGAGAACGGTTATCGTGATGCACGCATTACTTCCGATTCGATAATATTTAACGACGACAACACCTTAGATATCAATATTAAATTACAGGAAGGCGAAAGGTATTATTTTGGTGATATAGATTTTGTTGGGAACACCGCATATTCCGATGAATTCTTAGGAAGGATACTCGGTCTTAAAAAAGGAGATGTATACAACGGGGTGCTGTTCGATAAACGCATAGCCGACAATACAAAACCCGACGGAAGGGATATTACAAACCAATATCAAAATAATGGCTACCTTTTCTCGCAGATTAACCCGGTTGAAGTTTCGGCAAAAAACGACACTATAGATTTCGAGATTAGGATTATAGAAGGGAAATTGGCATATTTTGAAAATGTAACGGTTTCCGGGAACGATAAAACCAATGACCATGTTATCTACAGGCAATTGCGCACAAAACCAGGGCAATTGTACTCTAAAGACAATGTGGTAAGGACCATTCGTGAACTTGGACAATTAGGATATTTCGATCCCGAAAGTATAAATCCGCAAATTAAAGATGCGAACCCCGAAGCAGGAACTGTAGGCATAGATTATGGAGTGGTAGAAAAAGGCTCCAGCCAGATCGAACTTCAAGGAGGCTATGGCGGTGGCGGTTTTATTGGTACCTTGGGCCTTTCGTTTAATAACTTTTCAATTAGAAATATATTAAAAGGAGAGGCATACAAGCCAGTGCCAATGGGAGACGGCCAACGTTTGTCATTGCGTTTACAGGCCAGTAGGTATTTCCAAACATATAGTTTTTCCTTTATGGAACCATGGTTGGGCGGCAGGAAGCCAGTGCAGTTCTCAACATCAATTTCCAGGACGCTTCAATTTAGGTATAACCCAAGAACTGGAGATGCCGATAAAGATGCCCGTTTTGTAATAACTGGAGCAACCGTTGGTTTGGCAAAAAGACTGCAATGGCCGGATGATTACTTCCAACTATCGCACGCATTGAGCTTCCAGCATTACAACCTTCAAAATTATTATACATCATTGTTTACCTTCGGGAACGGTTATTCCAATAACTTGGCATATACCATTGCGCTTTCAAGAAACAATACTTCTGTAAATCCAATATTTCCCATGGCGGGATCAGAGTGGAACATTAGTTTAAAACTTTCACCGCCTTATTCATTGTTCAATAATATTGATTATGCTAATCTAGGAGACGATCCGGAATACCAAACTATCAATGCTCAAAATGAAGTAGTCCCCGATCAAGCAAAAATAGATCAGGAAAAATATAAATGGCTGGAGTTTTATAAAGTAAAATTCAGCGGGAACTGGTATACCAACCTTGTGGCAAAACTAGTGCTTAAAACAGGAGTTGAATTTGGGTTTCTAGGTGCATATAACGACGATCGCGGGGTAATTCCTTTCGAACGGTTTTTCCTTGGGGGAGACGGTTTAGGGAATTATACGCTAGACGGAAGGGAAAACATCGCACTAAGGGGGTATCCAAATCAGTCGCTGTCTGGACAGGATGGTTCTACGGTATATAATAAATTCTCGTTAGAACTAAGATATCCCATCACATTAAAGCCAACGGCATCAATTTACGGACTTACCTTTGTCGAAGGTGGGTCGGCATACGATAATTTTAACACCTATAATCCTTTTAACCTTAAAAGGTCGGCTGGTGTAGGGGTGCGTATATTTATGCCTGCCTTTGGTTTATTGGGGATAGATTTTGGTTACGGATTCGACCCAATTCCAGGAGAAATAGAGCCAAGTGGATGGCAAACACACTTTATTATTGGTCAACAGTTTTAATTTGGCATGATATTTTCTATGGATAAATATGTTATTATTAAGGTATGACATATGAAAAATAAGAAATTTTTGTTTTCTTCGTATACAGAAACAAAACTATAAAGTAATGAAAACATATGTTCTTTTATTATTGATGGCTATAATGACCGTTTCCGCAAGCGCCCAAAGAGGTGTTAGGATTGGTTATGTCGATATGGATTACATTTTGCAAAATGTAGAGGAGTATCAGGCAGCAAATAAACAGCTGGCCGATAAAGTGCAAAAATGGAAATCTGAAGTAGAAGACCAAGAAAGTACAATAACAAAAATGAGAGCCGATTTAAATGCTGAAAAAGTGCTTTTAACCAAGGAATTGATACAGGAAAGAGAAGAAGAAATCGATGCGCTTGAAAGTCAAATGAAGGATTACCAACAAGACAGGTTTGGTCCACAAGGAGATTTGGTAAGGCAACGCAGCCAGTTGGTAAAACCAATTCAAGATCAAGTTTTTGATGCTGTACAGGAAATTGCCGCCAATAAAAAATACGATTTTGTTTTTGATAAGTCTGCGGATGTTGTTATGTTGTATTCCGATAAGCGTTACGACATTAGCGAGCAAATATTGAGAAGTATAAACGTTACCCGGAAAAAAGTCGACAGGCAGGAAAAAAGCAGCGCACTGGAAGAATTTGAAGAACCAGACCCTGAATTAAAAGCAAGAGAAGAAGCTTACGAACAGAAAAAAGAAGACAGAGCCGCCGAAATTGAAGCAAGAAGGGAAGCAAAGCTTAAAGAAATCGAGGCCAGAAAAAAAGCCTACGAAGAAAGAAGGCAAAAAATGTTGGAAGAACGTGAAGCTAGAAAAAAGGCAAAATTAGAAGAAAGAGAACAGTTAAAAAAAGAAAATAACAATTCAAACGCTACGGAAAACGAAGAGGGAGAATAAATCAATTAAATAACAAGTAACACATTTTTAGAAATTTTAGAAAATCATGAAACAGTTTAAAAAATTAGTAATTGCGGTTGTATTAGTTGTGGGATCAGTGAGTTTTGCTAATGCACAAAGTAAAATAGCGCATATCGATGTTCAAAAATTGGTCGAAGATATGCCAGCCATGAAAGCGGCGCAAGCTGAATTGCAGAAATTGGGTGAAAATTACCAGGCAGATATTAAAACAAGCTACCAAGAGCTTCAAAACAAAATGACACTTTATAAAAACGAAGCTGGTACCAAATCTCAGGAGGAAAACCAAAAAAGAGCCCAGGAAGTAGATGGAATGCAACAGAGTATCATGCAGGCGCAACAACAGGCACAACAGGAACTTTCTAAAAAAGAAAGAGAATTATTGCAGCCAATCCTTCAAAAAGCCAACGATGCTATCCAAAAAGTTGGTAGGGCACAAGGTTTCGATTATGTATTGGATTCTTCAACAGGGTCTGGAGTAATATTAGCCGACGGTAAAGACTTATTGGCTGATGTAAAAAAAGAACTTGGATTTTAATCCGAAAATAAAATAAAAATATACATAAAAACTGCCTGCATAAATGTAGGCAGTTTTTTATTTTTACATACTAACCGAAATCAGGTTAATATGAACTCACAACCTATAGGAATATTTGATTCAGGTGTTGGCGGTACCTCCATCTGGAAAGAAATCCACCATTTGCTTCCGGGAGAATCCACCATTTATCTGGCAGATAGCAAATATGCACCCTACGGGGAACGGCCGCAAAAAGAAATCCTTCAGCTAAGCATTAAAAACACAGAATTCCTCCTTTCCCAAAATTGCAAGGCAATAGTAGTGGCTTGCAACACGGCAACAACAAACGCAATAGATTACTTAAGAAAAAATTATAAAGTGCCATTTATAGGGATCGAACCGGCCATAAAGCCAGCGGCATTAAATTCCAAGACCGGGGTTGTTGGTATATTGGCAACAAGGGGTACATTAACAAGTGGTTTGTTTGCCAAAACATCGGCCCTGTATGCCAAAGACCGAAAGGTGATTGAACAATTTGGCGACGGATTGGTCCCCCTTATTGAAAACGGGATGGCGAACAGTAAAGAAATGCATCAGTTGCTACAAAAATACCTACGGCCAATGATGGAAGAAAAAGCCGATTATTTAGTATTGGGCTGTACACATTACCCGTATTTAATTCCGCAGTTGAAAAAAATCTTGCCAACATCGGTCACAATAATCGACTCTGGAGAAGCCGTAGCAAAACAGACCAAAACGGTCTTGGAGAATTTTCAATTATTGAATACGCACGCTATGGGTGCTTCATACATATTCCATTCCAATGCCGATGAAAAAGTATTGGCTTCTTTGCTAAAAGACTATAAGCAAAAAATAGTAGTAAGCCATTTAGATTTTTAAACCTCTTTGCAAATGGTAATAAAAGCAGCGGGAATCCACATTCCGCAAAAAGAAAAAGAAACGCTAACTACTTCCCAGCCTTCAGACGTTATCTTTTTTAATTCTTCTTCCACCAAAACCATCAACTTTTCAGTAGAGTACATATGGGTTTTTCTTATAATTTTGTATTTTTTTGCCATGATATAATCAGCTATATGTATTAACAATCCTCTTTGTACCTTGGTAATAACCTGCCCCAAAAATATTTAGATGTACCAATAAATAGTATAGTTGCCAAAGCTCCAATCGGTCTTCCCAATTAGGTTGAAGCGGAAATATTTCATGATATGCATTAAAAAGCATTTGGTCAAAACCACCAAACAGATGCATCATGGAAATATCCATTTCGCGTGGAGCGTAGCAAACGGCAGGGTCGATCAGGCATGGGTTTCCGTGTTTGTCCACCAAGTAATTCCCGTTCCATAAGTCTCCGTGAATTAAGGACGGGGCCTCATTTGGGAGTAGGCTTTTCAAATTAGTATAAAAAGAATCAATATTTTTAAAAGAAAAACCTTTTTCGGCAGCAAGTTTTATTTGGGGCTCTATACGTTCTTCAATGTAAAAATCAACCGCATTTATCTGTTTGTTGTTTTGTTGGTGCAAACTCCCAATATAATTATCGCTCACAAAACCAAAATAAGGAGCCGGATTTTTGTGCAAATGGGCAAGCTTATGCCCAAAATCAACCCAAAAAACATCCTTTTTTCTGCCAGTTTCAATATATTCCATCATAATAAACGAAAAATCACCAACATTGGCGCAATCCATAACTTTGGGAATCCTTATACTATTTGTGGCCCTTAATGCATTAAGCCCGGCAGCTTCTTTTTCAAACATTTCCGGGAATTTTTCGGCAGAATTTATTTTAACCACATAATTATTTGTGTTGATGGATATTTTGTAAACCTCATTAATGTCGCCGGCAGAAAGCGCAGTATATACCGGTGTACCGGAATCTAAATAATCTTGAATATAGGTTTTTAAAACATCAGGGATCAAATCAAATCACTTTTTTCTCACATAGGTTAAATAAGTATAAGCATAGTTGTGCCTTTCGTCCTTATGGTGCAATTCACTTGAAGTAAGCTCCCATTCATTTTCATCTATTGCAGGAAAAAAAGCATCTGCTTCAAATTTGCCGTGAACCCGTGTCAGTTCAATCTTTTCGGTAAAGGGTAGCCCCAGCTTGTATATTTCCCCGCCGCCAATAATAAAAGGTTGGCTGTCCTCCTTTGCCATTTCCAAAGCGGTTTTTATGTCATTTACCACAATACAGTCCTCCCCGGCATTATAATCTTTTTGGCGGGTAACAATTATATGCTTTCTGTTTGGTAATGGACTTGGGAAACTCTCAAAAGTTTTTCGCCCCATAATAATTGCATGCCCCGTTGTTAGTTTTTTAAATCTTTTAAAATCATCTGGCAAATGCCAAACCAGATCATTGTCTTTTCCAAGCGCATTGTTTTCCGCTGCCGCGGCAATAATTGTAACCATTAACTATAAAGTGTTTTTTTGGTTTTCCTCCATGGGGAACTCCTTTTCTACTTCTTGTTGCAATTTAGCAATCCTGTTCTTTTGTTTGGTAATTAATTTCTCGCGTTGTTCCCGTTCCCATTCTTTCCCCAAAAACTTGCTCGTAACAAAAACATTTATAAAATGTATTAGCAAGATAAACGCCCATAAGGTAATACCCCACACAAACCAATTGTATTGGTCGCCATACTTAAGCACCTTGTTAATTATAATCATAAATACGCTTCCGAACAAGAAGAACACAAAATGGTAATACAGTCGCCTTTTTTGCCTGATCCTCGATTGCGCATTCTCTATCAGTTCATGTTGGTCGAGATCGATCTCTTTCAGCTCCTTAGTTTTATTTTTTGAAAACATAACCCATTTAATTTATATAAAGTTACAAAATGAAACCAAATGTATAGATTAAAATAACAGATGTTTACAAGTTAATAAAAAACGGGGCGTTCCCTCCATTGCATTCGGGCCGT